>JBILPK010000122.1:0-10780 GCA_044373875.1 Polymorphobacter sp. | reverse complement strand
CGACAGCGTCAACGTGCCGCCGCCGGCGCTGCTGCCGGCGCTTTGGGCGCCGGTGGGGCTTCGCTATCATGCGCTGCACCACCTGCTGCCGGGCGTGCCGTATCACGCGCTCGGCGAGGCGCACCGCCGCCTGTCGGCCGCCTTCCCCGCCGGCTCGGCGTATCACGCTGCCAGCTACCCCGGCCTGCCGCCGCTGCTGGCAAGGCTCGTGGCCGGCGCAAAGGCTTCGCAGCGCTGACCGGCCTTTCGGGGGATCGGGGCCCAGCCGCCACTGTGGCGTCACCGGATCGCGCCAGCGCAGCGCCTGCACCGATGCCGACAGCGGCACGATCCGCGTTTCGCCCGCCGCCAGGCTTGCCGGCGCGACCGCCCCCGGCTTGCGCAGCCACACATCGGCGCTCCGGCCCACAACAGCACGACATGATCGGCCGCACCGGCGCCGGCATTGTGCACCGCCCCCCAGGCCGCGTGGCCGCGACGGGGCGCAAGATCGTCTGTCGACATCGCGATTCTCCGGGGGCTTTTGCTGCCTGCCACGGATGAACAATCGCTGACAGGCTCGTTCAGCCTTGCCACAGCGTGGCTGCTGCATCCTGTGTTCGTCGCCTCCCCCGGTCGACGAAAGGAGCATGTCATGGCACGCACGAGCATCACCTTCACCGCGCTGGCGGCAACGCTGGCACTGGCACTGGCCCCGGTTGCGGCGAGCGCCCATGATCGCGACGACCGCCGCGAAGACCGCCGCGGCTATCAGGACGATCACCGCCGGCATGGCCATGACCGGCGCGACGACCGGCGTTACGCCCAGCGCTACGATCAGCGCTATGACCAGCGTGGTTACGCCTATGGCGGCGACTACCGCCAGCAGGCCTATGGCGGCGGTTATGCCCCGCAGCGCGGCTATTACGCCGATACCAATTACCAGCGCGGTTACGGCAACCGCTGCCGCGGCAATGGCACCACCGGTACGATCGTCGGCGCCATCGCCGGCGGCCTGATCGGCAACAGCGTCGCCGGCCGCGGCGACCGCACGCTCGGCACCGTGCTCGGCGGCGGCGTCGGTGCCGTGGCCGGCCGCGCCATCGACCGCGCCGACGATGGTTGCTGAACGGGCGTCGCTGAACTTGCGTCGCTGACCCGACCAGTCCGGGGTGATGGCATGGTGCCACACCCCGGACAAAGCACTGCGCATTGCCGCCACCTCGGCTACAAGCGGCGGCGATGCCGGTCTCGCCCCCTCCCGCTCTGTCCGTCACCGGGCTCGCCAAGGCGGTGCCCGGTGGCCGGTTGCTGTTCGCCGGGCTCGACCTGGCCGTGGCGCCAGGCGAAATCATCGCCATCATGGGCGAATCGGGCATTGGCAAATCCACCCTGCTCAACCTGATCGCCGGGCTCGACCGCCCCGATGCCGGCAGCATCGCCATCGCCGGCGACGCATTGGCGGGCCTTGATGATGATGCCGCCACCCGCTTGCGCCGCGATCGGCTGGGCTTCGTCTTCCAGGCCTTTCACATCCTGCCGCACCTGACGCTGGCGCAGAACATCGCGCTGCCCCTGGTGCTGGCGCACCGGCACGCTGGCGAGGCGCTGGCCACCGCCGAAGCGATGCTCGCCAAGGTCGGGCTGGCCGGGCGCGGCGGTGATTATCCGGCGCAGGTATCGGGGGGCGAGCTGCAACGCATCGCCATCGCCCGCGCGCTGGTCCACCGCCCGGCGCTGATCCTTGCCGATGAACCGACCGGCAATCTCGACCCCGAAACCGCCGAGCGCATCCTGTCGCTGCTTTTGGCCGAAGCCCGCGCCACAGGGGCCGCCGCTGTCATCGTCACCCACAGCGATCGCGCTGCCGCCATTGCCGATCGCGTGCTGGTGCTGACCGCCGCCGGGCTCGTTCCGCGCGCCGCATGAACGCCGGAGTGCCGGTCACCGCGGCACGCTGGATGCTGTTCGGCGAATGGCGCGCCCACCCCGGCCGGGTGGTCACCGCCGCGCTCGCCATCGCCATCGGGGTCGCGCTGGGCTTTGCCGTCCATCTCGTCAACGCCAGCGCGCTCGCCAGCTTCGACCGGGCGCTGCGCAGCGTCAACGGCGCTGCCGACCTGCAGGTGCGCGCCGCCTCCCCTGCGGGTTTCGCGGAAAGCCTTTACCCGCGCCTCGCCCGCATCCCAGGTATCGCCGGGATCAGCCCGGTCGTCGAACTGCCCGCCCGCGCCGCGCACATCGCCACCGACATGACCGGCCCCGGCCGCGGCCGGGTGACGCTGATCGGGCTCGATCCGCTGCGCGCCGCGGCGGTAACCCCCAGCCTGATCGGCCGGCCGGGGGGCGAGGATTCGGTGCTGCTGTCACGTGCCGCGCTAGCGGCGCTCGGCCGTCGCAGCGGGCAAGGCGTCACCCTTGTTGCTGCCGGGCGTTCGCACGGCTTCACCATCGCCGGCGTGCTGCCCGGCGCGGGGGATGACCAGGCCATTGCGGTCATCGATATCGCCACGGCGCAATGGCGCTATGGCCAGTTGGGGCGGCTGCAGCGGCTCGATATCCGCCTCGGTGCCGGAGCCGACCCCGAGACCGTGCGCCGCGCCATTACCGCGGCACTGCCTGCCGATGCGCTGCTCGCGACCCCACAGTCCGATGCGCAGCGCACCGACAGCCTGTCGCGCGCCTATCGCGTCAACCTCGAAATGCTGGCGATGGTGGCGCTGCTCACCGGCGGCTTCCTCGTCTATTCGGCGCAATCGCTTTCGGTGGCGCGGCGCGGGCCGCAATTCGCGCTGCTGCGCGTGCTCGGCCTGCCGCGCCGGGCACTGCTGGTGCAAATTCTCGTCGAAGGCGCGGCGCTGGGGCTGGTCGGCGCGCTGCTCGGCATCGCGCTCGGCCAGGCGCTTGCCGATCTTGCGGTAAGCCGACTCGGCGGGGACCTTGGCGGCGGCTATTTCGGCGCCGCCACCCCGCAACTCGCCTTCGCCCCGGGCCCCGCGGCGGTCTTTGCCGGCATCGGCATCCTCGTCGCGATGGTCAGCAGCCTTGTGCCGGCGCGCGCCGCCGCCGCCGCGGCACCCGCCGTGGCCTTGAAGACGAGCGGCGATCTGGGCGATCCGCGCCGCGCCGCGCCCTTGTGGCCGGGGCTGGTACTGCTCGGCGCCGGTGGCCTTGCTGCGCTGGCGCCCCCCATCGCCGGGCTTCCGCTGCTCGGCTATGCCGCGATGGCGCTGCTGCTGGCCGGCGGAGTCGCCGCGATGCCGGCGCTGGTACGGCTGCTGCTGTGGCCGCTGCACCGCCTGTCGGGCCTGCCCCCGGCCATCGACCTGGCGCTCAAACGCCTGTGGGGTGCCCCGCAACAGGCGGCGGTGGCGCTGTGCGGCATCGTTGCCTCGACCAGCCTGATGGTGGCGATGGCGGTGATGGTCGCCAGCTTCCGCGGTTCGGTCGATGACTGGCTGGTCGCCATCCTGCCGTCGGACATCTACCTCCACCTCGAAGGCGCCGAAGGCGGCGGGCTCGATCCCGAAGCCCAGGCGCGGCTGGCGGCGACGCCAGGCATCGCCAGCATCGCCTTTGTCCGCCAGGTGCCGCTGCGGCTGGCGGCCGATCGCCCGGCCGTGCTGCTGACCGCGCAACCGATCGACCCCGCCGTCCCCGGCCGCCGCCTGCTGCTGGTCGGGCCGCCGATGCCGGTGCCCGAAGGCGCCACCCCGGTCTGGGTTTCCGAAGCGATGGTCTGGCTTTACGATGCCCGCCCCGGCACCCGGCTGGTGCTGCCGATCGGCGGCGGCGCGCAGCCGGTGTTCGTGGCGGGCGTCTGGCGCGATTATGCCCGGCAGTTCGGTGCCATTGCGATGGCTGATGCTGATTATGTCCGCCTCACCGGCGATGCCGGCAAGAGCGAGGCCGCCATCGACGCCCGGCCCGGAACCGGCGTCGACACGTTGATCCCCGCGCTGCGCCGCGCCCTGCCCCCGGGGTTGGCCGGCCAGGCGCTGTTCGGGCAACCGCGCCAGATGCGGGCGATGGCGCTGACCATCTTCGATCGCAGCTTCGCCATCACCTATGCGCTCGAAGCCATCGCCATCATCATCGGGCTGGTCGGGGTCGCCGCCACCTTTTCGGCGCAGACGCTGGCGCGCACCCGCGAGTTCGGCATGCTGCGCCACATCGGCACCAGCCGCCGCCAGATCGGCGCGATGCTGGCGGCGGAGGGCGCGCTGCTCGGGCTTGTAGGTGGCATCGCCGGGCTGGCGCTCGGCGTGGTCATGAGCCAGGTGCTGATCCATGTCGTCAACCCGCAAAGCTTCCACTGGACGATGGACACGCGCCTGCCCTGGGGCCTGTTCGCCGCGCTGCTGACCGCGCTGATCGTGGCCGCCGCCGGCACCGCGCTTCTTTCGGGGCGGCGAGCCCTGTCGGGCGATGCGGTGCGCGCCGTGCGGGAAGACTGGTGATGCGGCGGCTCGCGCCCCTGCTGCTCCTGCTCGCCGCCTTTGCGCCGCTATCTGCCGCGCCGGTGCTGCCCGATTACGCACCGGTGCGCCCCGATGTGCCCGTTGTGCTGCCGCGCGACCATGGCGCCCACCCCGATTTCCGCACCGAATGGTGGTATGTCACCGGCTGGCTAGCGCTGCCCGATGGCGGCAAGCGCGGCTTTCAAATCACCTTTTTCCGTACCCGGCCGCCCGTCGACCAGCGCAACCCCAGCGCCTTTGCGGCAAAGCAGGTGATCTTCGCCCATGCCGCGCTCTCCGATCCGGCGCTCGGCCGGCTGCGCCATGCCCAGCGCATCGCCCGCGCCGGTTTCGGGCTGGCCGGGGCCGCGACCGGCGATACCGCACTCAGCCTCGATGACTGGTCGCTGCGCCGCCGCGGCGACGGGCGCTTCGTCGCGCATGTCGCGGGCGATGGCTTCGCGCTCGACCTGCTGCTCACGCCAACCCAGGCGGCCATTCTGCAAGGCCGTAGTGGTTACAGCCAGAAAGGCCCCGACCCGCGCGAGGCGAGCCATTATTACAGCCTGCCGCACCTCGCCGTCGCCGGCACACTCCACGAAGGCCGGGCAGCACAAAAGGTCACCGGCACCGCTTGGCTCGACCGCGAATGGTCCTCGACCATGCTCAACCCGCGCGCCGTCGGCTGGGACTGGCTGGGCCTCAACATGGATGATGGCGGCGCGCTGACGCTGTTCCGCATCCGCGATGCCAAGGGGGCGCAGGTCTGGGCCGGCGGCTCGTGGCGTGACAAGGCCGGGCGCTTCGTCATGCTCAAGCCCGGTGACGTTGTCTTCACCCCGGGCCGGTTGTGGCGGTCATCCCGTACCGGCACCAGCTGGCCCGTCGCGCCGACCGTGACCGTCAGCCTGCCCGACCGCCGCCTCGTGCTGCCGGTAAGGCCGCTGTTCGCCGACCAGGAACTCGACAGCCGGCGCGGCGGCGGCCCGCTCTATTGGGAAGGCGCCGTCACCGTGCCGGGCGGGCGCGGTTATCTCGAACTCACCGGCTATGGTTCGCCGCTCAAGATGTAGCAAAATGCAACGGCACGAGCGCAAGTAGCGACAGCTTTGCCGCGCATAATGCGACATTTGTCGACGCCCGACACGTCTTTTGCCCGGCAAGGCGTCTGGCATGGTCTTTGCAATTCATCCGGCATGGCCGCGATCGCGGCACCATTTCCTGTCGGAGCCCGATATGACCACCCAGACGACGAACCCGCCCAGACGCCTGCCCTATACCCTTCTCCTCTCCGCCATTGCCGCTACCGATCGCATTTCCGGGCGCGCCGGCCATCCGCTTGCGGCCATGCTGCTCGGCGCCATCGCTCTTGCCGGCCTGTCGGCACCCGCCCAGGCGGTGACCAGGTTTGACGTGCGCATCGAAGCCGAAAAGCCCGGCATGCAGGCCACCAGCGCCCGCTTTTCGGTCGGCGGCGTCGAAACCTTCGACGCGCTCGGCAAAGTCTGGGGCCAGACGCTGAAGACCGACTTCGGCACCGGCGGCGCCATCACCGGCGTCTACACCAACCTCGATACCCTGCCGGCCGACCAATATGGCGGCGCCGGCGGCAAGGGCAGCTATGCCGTCACCTTCTCGGCCAAGGGCTATACGCTCGATCTGTCGACCAGCATCGCGAGCGGGGTCAATTACTTCGGCTATTGGCTGTCGGCGCTCGATCGCGGCAACGTGGTCAGCTTCTATGAAAAGGAAAAGCTGCTCTACACGTTCAACCCCGCCGATGTGCTGGGCGGCCTGGCGCTGAGCGGCAACGCCGCGCAATATTACGGCAATCCCAACGCAGCCTATGCCGGCAAGAACCGCGGCGAGCCCTATGTCTTCGTCAACTTCTTCAATGACGGCGGCAGCTTCGATCGCGTCCATTTCCAGGAAAGCCCGGCCTGGGGCGGCTATGAATCCGACAATCACAGCGTCGGCCATTTCCTCAACAAGGGGACCAGCATCTCGGTGACCGGCGCGGTGCCCGAACCCGCCGTCTGGGCCATGCTGATGATCGGCTTCACCATGGTCGGCGCCGCGGCACGCCGGCGCAAAAGCACCGTGGCCGCCTGACGCCACGCTTCCCCATTGCGATGCTGGCGGGCATCGGCCACTTTGGCCGCGCCGCAACCGGCCAGCCGCAATGGGGACCCAGTGAAAGCCACCGAACCAGACGCCGTTACAGCGCCGCCGCTTGCCCCCGCCGTACCCCGCAACCTGTGCACCGATTGCGGCATCTCGCGCACCGCCACCCCGCAGGATTGCGGTAGCGCCTGCCAGTTCATCAAGCCCGATTATCCGGCGCTGGAAGCCCGCGTCCACGGCCGCACGCGCGACCCGCTACGCCCCGACGAACGCTTTTTCGGGCCTTACAAATCGATGCTCCGCGCCGCGTTGAAGGCCCCCATTCCCGGCGCGCAATGGACCGGCATCACCAGCCGCATCGGCGAAAAGCTGCTCGAAACCGGCGCCGTCGATGCCGTGCTGGCGATGGCGCCAGACCCCAGTGACAAATGGAAGCCGATGCCGGTGATCGTTACCCGCGCCGAAGGCATGGCGCAGGTGCGTGGCATGCGCATGGGCTATGCGCCGCTGCTGGCGCTGCTCGAACCCGCACGCGCCGCCGGGCATAAGCGCGTCGCCATCATCGGCATCCCCTGCCAGGTCCATGCCCTGCGCGCGCTCGAGGCCAAGCTCGGCTTCGAGCGCCTCTATGTCATCGGCACACCCTGTTCGGACAACACGACGACCGAGAATTTCCACGAATTTCTCGCGCTGTTGAGCGACCAGCCCGATACCATCACCTATCTCGAATTCCGTGCCGATTATCATGTCGAGCTGCGCTTCAGCGATGGCCGGGCCAAGGCGATCCCGTTCCTGATGCTGCCGCTCTCCGACCTGCGCCCGGATTTCTTTCCGCTCACCTGCCGCACCTGCGTCGATTACACCAACACCCTCGCCGACATCACCGTCGGCTACATGGGCGGCACCGGCGAACAATGGCTGATCATCCGTAACGATCGTGGCCAGGAACTCGTCGATTTGCTCGGCGATGAATTGAAGGCGGAGGCCCCGGCCGACAATGGCAAGCCCGACGGCAGCAAGCGTGCCGGCCCGGTGAAGGGCTTCCTCGCCAATACCGAGCGCGCCGCCGGCGGGCTGCCATTGCGTCGCATGCCGAAATGGGTGCGGCCGATCGTCGGGTGGTTGATGCCGATCATCGGCCCCAAGGGGCTGGAGTTTGGCCGGACCCGGGTGGAAATGAAGGCGGTCGAAACCATCATCCACCTGCGCCGCGAGGAACCGGCGCGCATGAAGACGATGGTGCCCGACCATGTCTGGGCGCTGGTTGCAGCCTATGGATTGACGCCGAAAGACGGGGAGAAGCGCTGACCTGCGGCTGGGTTACGCCCGCCACCGCGTATAGATCGCCGTCGGCAGCAGCAGCCCGCGCGCTTCTTCGCGGATCGCCATGTCACCGGCCTCGATCGTGCCGCCGGCGCCGGCCATGACTTCGTCGGTGAGCGCGCGGATCGCCAATGCCGACATGCGGATGGCATAGACGGTCAGCACCAGGAACGACGCATCATCGGCGAGCAACTGCCGCGCCAGGTGCATCAGTTCGGGCAAATCGCGCTCCAGCGCCCAGATCTCGCCATCGGGGCCACGGCCATATTTGGGCGGATCGAGCAAGATGCCGTGATATTTGCTGCCGCGCCGCACTTCGCGCCGCATGAACTTCAGCGCATCGTCGGTCAGCCAGCGCACCGAGGATTCGGGCAGCCCGGTCAGCGCCGCATTGTCGCGCGCCGCCGCCACCGCCTTCTTGCTGGCATCGACATGGGTGACCTGCGCGCCGGCTTCGGCGGCGATCAGGCTGCCGACGCCGGTATAGCCGAACATGTTGAGCACGCGCATGCCGGGCGCCGTCTGCGCCCGCATCCAGTCCCATTGCGCGCCCATGTCGGGGAAAAAGCCCAGGTGCCGGAACGGGGTGTTGGTGGCGTGAAAGCGCACCGGGCCACGGCTGACGACCCAGCGTTCCGGCACATGATATTCAAGGTCCCAGCGCCCGCCGCCTTCATCGTCGCGGCCGCCGGTGAATTCGCCGTCGTGCTTCCATTCGGGGCTGGCGGGTTGCCATAGCGCCTGCGCCTCGGGCCGCACGAACTTGAACGGACCATAGCGTTCGAGCTTGCGGCCATTGCCCGAATCGAGCAGCGCGTAATCGTCCCAGCTTTCGGTGACGAGGACATCGAGCCCGCTCATGCCGCGCGCCGCGTCTTGATTACCGCGCCGATCTCGGCCCGCGCTGGGGCATGCGCCAGCATCGCCAGACCCGCCGCCCGCGCCGCCTCCACCGTCACCGCCTCGATGCGCGTCACCACTTCCGATGCCGGCACCCAGCGGCGGTGCACAAGCAACTGCCGCGCCAGATAATCGCCCTGCCCCTGCGGGCCCTCCAGCGCCATCAGCAGCGACGCCACCGCCTGCGCCTTGGCGCGCGCCAGTTCGGCCGGCTCCAGCCCTGTCGCCGCTTCGGAGAGCACCCGGTCGATCAGGTCACGCGCCTGTGCCGCATCCTTGCGTGCCGTGGCGGCATGCACGCTCATCAGCCCGGCATCGGCATAGGGGGTCGTCGCGGCGCTGATCGAATAGGCGAGCCCGCGCGCCTCGCGCACTTCCTGGAAAAGCCGCGATGACATGCCGCCACCCGCCGCCAGGGTGAACAGCGCGGCGGCATCATGGCCCTCGTCATAATGGCCGGGCGCCGGATAGCCGCTGGTCAGCTGCGCCTGTTCGAACTTGCGCGGGTCGCTGAAGCTGCCGGGGGCGAACTGCGCCTTTTCCGGGGTCGGGATGGCGGCTTCGCCCGCATCGGGGAAGGCCGCTTCGGCGAGCCGCATCACCACGTCGTGCTCGATCTTGCCGGTCACCACCAACGTCAGCCGCTGGGCACCATAATGCGAGTCGCGCCAGCGCCGCAGATGCTCGGGGGTAATCCGCGCCAACGATTCCTCGGCCCCCAGGATCGACCGGCCCAGCGCCTGGCCGGGAAAGGCGGCTTCCTGGAGATGATCGAAGACGATGTCGTCGGGCGTGTCGCGCGCTTCGCCAAGCTCTTGGAGCACGACATCCTTTTCGCGCGCCAGGTCATCGACGTCGAAGCGCGGATTGTTGACCAGATCGGCGATAATGGCGAGCCCGAGCGGCAGATCGCGCGCCAGCAGCCGGGCGTGGAACACCGTGGTGTCGCGCGACGTCCAAGCATTGAGATTGCCACCGACATCCTCGACCTGCTCGGCAATCGCCTTGGCCGACCGCGTCTGCGTGCCCTTGAAGACCATATGTTCGAACAGATGCGCCAGGCCGTTGAGCTCGGCGGCTTCATAGCGCGCTCCGGTTTCGGCGTGCAGCGCCACCGCGACGGTTTCCACCCCCGGCGTGACGCAGGTGGCAACGCGCAAGCCATGGCGCGTATGGGCGATGATCGGGGTCATCATGCCGATGGTTGCGCCCGGGCAGCGATATAGGCCTCCACTGTCGCGAGATCGGCCGCCATGGTGGCATAGCGCTCCTCGCGGTCGAACAGGCCCTGGGCCCGTATCGGCAGCACCGGGCGCAGGCCACTGGCACGCTCCACCGCATCAGGGAATTTGGCGGGATGCGCCGTCGCCAGCGTCACCACCGGCGTGTCCCCGGCACTGGCGCGGGCCGCCGCGAGGCCGACCGCGGTATGCGGGTCGATGATCTGGCCGCATTTGTCGCGCGCCCAGCGGATCGTCTGCGCCATCGTATCGGCGCCGACGCGGGCACTGTTGAAGATCGCCGCGGCGGCAGCACGCTGGTCGGCGGGGATTGCCATCGCCTTGCTCGCTTCGAAACCGCGCATTGCCGCCGCCGTGGCGACGCCATCGCGCCCGCCAAGATCGAACAGCAACCGTTCGAAATTGCTGCTGACCTGGATGTCCATCGACGGCGATTCGGTCGGCGTTACCGTACTGGCCGAATAATCCCCTGCGCTCAGCGCACGGTGCAGAATGTCGTTCGAATTGGTGGCGACGATCAACCGGTCGATCGGCAAGCCCATTTGCCGCGCCACGTAGCCGGCAAAGACATCGCCGAAATTGCCCGTCGGCACCGCAAAACTGATGGCGCGATCGGGCGCGCCGAGCCGCACCGCAGCGTAGAAATAATAGACGATCTGGAACATCAGCCGCGCCCAGTTGATCGAATTGACCGCCGACAGGTTGAACGCCTGCGAAAAATCCGGGTCGTTGAACATCGCCTTTACCAGCGCC
>JBILPK010000018.1:0-33507 GCA_044373875.1 Polymorphobacter sp. | reverse complement strand
ACACTCAATCCGGGCGTTTATTATCTCGATGGCGGCACCTTGTCCTTTGGCTCCCAGGCCGTGGTGAGCGGCACCGGCGTCACCTTCGTGCTGTCGAGCCGGCAGGCCGCGACCCGGCCGAGCCTGATCGCCAAGGCCAACATGAACGGCGGTGCCAGGGTGACGCTGACCGCGCCGAGCACCGGCACCTACGCCGGCGTGCTGATCTATCAGGATCGCCGTGCACTCGATTCGGGCGACAACAAGATCAACGGCAATTCATCGTCGAAACTGCAGGGCGCCGTCTATTTTCCCAAGCAGGAGATCGAGTTCAACGGCAACACCGGCATCAACATCAATTGCATCAAGCTCGTCGCGCGTCGCATGGTGTTCACCGGTAACAGCAAGGTCATCAACCTGTGCCCGAACAATTCGGGCGCCGCCCCGGTGCTCGGCACCAAGATCAAGCTGGTCGGATGATCGCGCATCGGCAATCCCCACGGCACCTGCGGGCCGATCGCAGCGGTGCCAGCGCGGTCGAATTCGCGCTGATCGCCGGGCTGTTGACGTCGCTGCTGTTCGGCGCCCTCGATATCTACGGCGCCTATGCGATGAACCTGGCGCTCGAACAGGCGGCGGGCCGCACCGCGCAATTGGTCACCGCGCCCGGCACCGTGGCGCTGAGCTATGCCAATCTGCCCAACGAAGCGACATCGGCCTATGGCGAACCGGTCGAAAGCGTGGCGACCAAAAACTGGCTGGAATGCGACGGCGTGGCGCAGCCTTCCTTTACCGGATCGTGCAGCACCACGGCACAGACGGCCCGCTACGTCTCGATTATCCTGACCGACGAATATGTGCCGATCATGGGCTGGGGCCGGCTGATGAGCGGCCATGGCCCGAACAACGGCCTGATGCTGACCGGCGATGCCGTGGTGCGCATCCAGTGATCCGCCGGTTCTTGCCCGATCGGAGCGGGGCCACCGCTGCCGAATTCGCGCTGGTCGTGCCGGTCTATATCCTGATCGTGCTCGGGCTGATCCAGGCCGGCATGTTCTTCTGGGCCAATGCCGGGCTCAAGAACGGCGTCGGCGAAGGCGCCCGGCTGGCCTCGCTTTACCCGCGCAAGGACGATGCTGCGATCGTCGCCCGCATTCGCGGCAGCGCCTTCGGCATTGCCGCCGCCGACCTGACCACCCCCATCCTGACGCATGGCAAGTCCGGCAAGGTCGATTATGTCGACATCAGCGTATCGTATCGGGGCAAGCTGGTGCTGTTCAACGTGCCTGCCATCACCATGACCGAGACCCAGCGGGTTTATCGCCCCTGAAACGCCGCGGCCATGCTATCAGGCCTGATGAACGCCTTCGAACGTCCCGACCAACGCCTTGCCACCGGCCTTGCCGCGCTGGCCGGCTTTGTCGATGCCACGGGCTTCATCGCCACCGGCGGTTTCTTCCTGTCGTTCATGAGCGGCAATTCCACCCGGCTGGGCGTCGGCGCGATGACCAGCGGCGGCCATGCCGGGCTCGCCGCCGGCCTGATCCTCTGCTTCGTCCTCGGCGTGATGGCCGGCAGCCTGACCGGCCGGGCGGCGGCGCGCTGGCACCGGCCGGCGGTGTTGATGCTGCTGGGCCTCGTGCTGGCGCTGGCGGCGGGGTTGGCGGCGGCGGGCTGGCTGCTGCCGGCCTTCCTCGCCACCGCCTTCGCCATGGGCTCGGAGAACACCGTTTTCGAAGCCGATGGCGAGGTGCGGATCAGCCTGACCTACATGACCGGCAACCTCGTCAAGATCGGGCAGCGACTGGCCGGCGCGCTGCTGGGGCGCAGCCGCTGGGCCTTTGTGCCGTTCCTGGCGCTGTGGCTGGCGATGGTGGGCGGCGCCATCGCCGGCGCCGCGCTGTGGCCCTGGCTCGGGCTGGCGGGCTTGTGGGTGGCGGCGGGCGCGGCGCTGCTGCTCGCGGCGGAGAGCTGCCGGATCGAGCTCAGCGCCGGATAAGCGGCCAGAACAATTGCGCGCCGGCCGAGATCGGCGCCATGTTCTCGATACCGATGGCGGCGGGATAGGCCCGCGTGATCTTTGCCGTGCCGAACAGCACGTCCCAGAAGAACAGCAGATTGCCGAAATTGCCCTTGTAGTTGGTGACCCCGTCGCTCTTGTGCTGGCCGTGATGGGCGCTGTGGGTCGCCGGCGTCGAGATCAGCCGTTCGACCACCCACATCACCGGCGACAGCGCCTTGACGCGATACAGCGGTGCATCCCAGCGCACATCGCAATGCGCCGCGATGATGACGGTCTGCTTGACGATGACATAGACGACATAGACCGGCGCCAGCCCCATGTAGAGCAACGCCCCGGTGCACCACAGGCTGGGCATCAGCGCATAGTAGAAGAGATTGTTGCGATAGACGATGCGCACCGACATATAGCCGCCGCTGTGGTGGGCGCGGTGGAGATTGTAGAGCCACGGCAGGCTGTGCGACGCGCGGTGCCACCAATATTGCAGCATGTCGTCGAGCACGAGGAACAGCGCCACCTTGGCAACCAGCGGCAGGCCGACCAGCGCATCCTTCGCCGCCGGGAACGCCCAGGCCGACAGCGCCAGCGCCGCGAGGATGACGGCGGGCTGCACCAGCGCGAGCAGCGCGACGCTGCTGACGATCTCCACCACCGCATCGCCGCTGGTCTGCTGCGGCTTGGCAAAAAAGCGCGTGCGGACGATCTCGAGCGCGGCAAAGCCGGCATAGATCGCCGGGATGGCGATGACTTCGGGGCTCACCGGCGCTGCAGGCCTTTCTGCTCAAGCCGCCATTGCAACTGGTCGAAACGGTCCTGGCCGAAGAAAGGTTCATCGTCATGGACCATCAGCGGCACGCCATAATGGCCGCCGCTGCGCTGGTCGACCTGGTTGGTTTCGATCTGCGCGATGTAGTGCGCCTCGTTCGCTGCGATGGCCGCGTCCATTTCGGCAAGGTCGAGCCCGGCGCGCGCCGCGGCCTGTGCCAGATGGTCGCCCTCGTGCCAGTTATCGGTCTCGCCGTTCCAGATCAGCGCGCTGACTTCGGCGATGAACTCGACCCCGCGCCCGCGCTCGGCCGCCGCGACGCCGAGATGGCTGAGGCGGTGGATATGCGGCTGTTCCTTGGGATAGCTGCGCGTCGCCGGGTCCATGTACACCGGGTCGGGGCGCGGCCAGCGATACTTCATCCCGAGGAACTGCGAGGTCCGATACGTGTCCTTCATCAGATAGAAGAACCACAGGGGATCGGCATTGGCGAAGAAATCCGCCTGCCGCACCGCGATCGGATAAACGATGCGGACATTGCAGATGACATCGAAGTCACGCACCAATTCGACCAGCCGCGGCGTCAGCAGATAGGAATAGGGCGAACGAAACGACCAGAAGCCGTCGAAGGAGAGCCCGCTCACAGCGCCGACAGCGTCGGCGCGCGGGTGCGGATGTTGAGCTGGCCCTTCAGCCCGGCGAAGCGGTGGATCTCGATCCCCTGATATTCGGGCAGGCCGACCATCTGCAGCATCGCCTGCGGGCTCGGATAATAGGCGAGCGCCACCATGTCCCACAATTCCTCGACATCGCCGAGCATCAGCCCCGACACATCGGCGCTGAACAGCCCCTTGCCGCCGACCAATTCAAGGCATTTCATCACCGCCGCGCCATAAACGAGATAGGCATCCTTGCCGGTCATTTCCGGGTCGCGGCCATCGGGATATTCGGCCTTGTCCCGAAACTTGAGCAGATTGACCATGACCATCGGGCCATGGTCGGCATCGCCGAAAAACGCCTGGGCGACGTCGGAACGGGGCATGAGTTCGTTGAGCACGCGCATGGGTTCAGGCCTTCACGAATGAGTCGATGAGCGTGACGAGCTGTTCGGGAGCATCTTCCTGAAGAAAATGCCCGCCCGGCACGATGACGTGCGGCTGGCCCTTCGCACCCGGAATGCGGGCGATGATCGCCGCCTCGCCGCCCTTGGTGACGGGGTCATTGTCCGAAAAACAGGTCAACACCGGCTTGTCGAACGCTTCGAGCACCTGCCACGCCGCGATGTTTTCGGCCACCGAGCCATGTTCGGGGGTCACCGGCACCAGCGTCGGGAACTGCCGGGCGCCTTCCTTGTGCGTTTCGTCGGGGAACGGCGCGTCATAGGCGGCGATTTCGGCCGGTGACAGTTCACGCGTCGTGCCCATGTTGACGATCATGCCGGCAGGGAAATTCGGGATGGTCTGGCTGATCGTCAGCCATTGCTGGAAGCCGTCGCTCATGCCGGTGCCTGTCGGCATGCCGGTGTTGGCGATAACCAGCCGGGCAAAGCGATCGGGAAAGGCCGCGACCAGCCGCAGCCCGATCAGGCCGCCCCAATCCTGGCAGAACAGCGTGATGTTGCGCAGGTCGAGCGCCACGAGCCAGTCGCTCATCCACGCGACATGGCGTTCATAGGTATAATCGCCGCGCGCGCCCGGCTTGTCCGACTTGCCGAAACCGATCAAATCGGGGGCGATGACGCGATGCCCGGCGGCAACCAGCGGCCCGACGAACTTGCGATACAGATATGACCAACTCGGTTCGCCGTGCATCAGCAGGACGGGCGCTGCATCCGCCGGACCTTCGTCGATATAGTGAATGCGCAAGGCGGTGCCATCGGCATCGGTCACCTCGGCATAGTGCGGTGCAAAGGGATAATCGGCGATCCCGGCAAAGGCTTCGTCGGGTGTGCGCAGCACCTGCATCATCGGTTCTCCCATGTTATGGCATTACAGGTGCCGTAATTTTACAGGGCCGTCAATGCGCTTTCGCCGCCATCTCGCCGCTGAGCCGCAGGCTGGCACGCCAGAAAAAGAACGCCGGGACCAGCCCCAGCCAGGCGGCGCCGAAAAGCACCCAGCGCACGCTTTCGGCGCCGGCCAGCGGCTTGAAGGCATCCGACATCATGCCGAAGAACAGCGGCCCCAGGCCCAGCCCGATGAGATTCTGGGAAAACACCATCACCGCGGTCGCCATCGCCCGCGCCTCGGGCCGCACCAGCAGCTGCGCCGCCGCATAGGTCGGGCCATAATAGAGCGAATTGAGGATGGTCGGCACGACGAGCAGCGCCAGCGCCACCGTCCAGTTGCTCGCCGAATAGGCCATGAACAGCACCGGCGCCGCTATCACCATGCCCAGCGCCGGCGCCGACAGCATGTGGCGCCGGTCGCGCTTGCTGAAACGATCCGCCAGCCAGCCGCCCGCCCAGGTGCCGAACAGCCCCGACAGCCCGAGCACCAGCCCGCCCCACAGCCCGACCTGGGTCGCCGACAGCCCGTGCGAGCGCATGAAATAGATCGTCGTCCAGACGCCCTTGCCATAACTGAGGAACGCCACCAGCCCGCCCGCCGCCGCCAGCAGCAGGAAGGCCCGGCTGCCCAGCACTTCGCCGAGCGCCGCCTTGGCCGACAGTTGCGGCACTGCCGGCGCCGAGCCGCGCAGCGCGGTTGCCAGCCCGGCCTTGCGCGGATCGCGCAGCACCGCCCACACGAACGCCGCCAGCACCAGCCCCGGTGCGCCGACGACCATGAACGCCTGCCGCCAGCCGACGGTATCGGCAAGATAGCCCCCCATGATCAGCCCGAGCAGCGAACCGATGGGAATGCCCATGCCGTAAAAGGCGATCGCCGAGGACCGCCGCTCGATCGGCACCATGTCGGAAATCAGCGAATGCGCCGCCGGGGTGCACCCCGCCTCACCCACCCCGACCCCGACGCGGGCGAGCAGCAGTTGCGAAAAATTCTGCGCCAGGCCGCACAGCGCCGTCATCCCCGACCACAGTATCAGCGACACCGAGATCAGCCCGACCCGGTTCGACCCCGGCTTGTCGGCGTGGCGGGCGATCGGGATGCCGAGCAGCGCGTAGAACAGAGCAAAGGCGAGGCCCGTCATCAGCCCCAGTTGCGTGTCGGACAGCCCCAGGTCGCGCTTGATCGGTTCGGCAAGAATGGTGACGATCTGGCGATCGAGAAAATTGAAGATGTAGACGACCAGCAACGTCCACAGCAGCAGCCGTTCGGAATTGACCCTCTGCTTCGGCGCCGCGTCTGCCGCGCTTGCCATCAACCTCTCCCCTGCCGTTATTACGGCTTTTTAATGCGGCCCAAGGTGCCGGGAAGCACCGGGCTTGGCAAGCCGCTCAGCCGAACGGCTTGTCGAGGCTGACGGGGGGCGTGGAGAAAAACCGCGGCCCCGCCGTGGTCATGAAGAAGCAATCCTCGAGCCGCACCCCGAACTTGCCCGGCAGGTAAAGCCCGGGTTCGTTCGAAAAGCACATACCCGGCGCCAGCGGCGTCGTCTCGCCATGGACAAGGTTGACCGGTTCATGGCCATCCATGCCGATGCCATGGCCGGTGCGGTGCGGCAGGCCCGGACGCTGGTAGCCGGGGCCATAGCCCTGGCTTTCATAGAAGCGCCGCACCGCATCATCGACCGACCCCGCCGGCGCGCCGACCCGCGCCGCCGCCATGGCGATCTGCTGGCCCTGTGCCACCGTGTCGAACACAAGCCTGACCGCATCGGGGGCCGGGCCGGGCACGAAGGTTCGCGAGATATCGGCCTGATAGCCCCCCACCGAGCAGCCGCCATCGATGAGCACGACCTCGCCGGCGCGCACCCGCTGCAGTGCCGACGATCCATGCGGATAGGCCGCCGCCTCGCCGAGCAGCACCAGCGGTTCCTCGGCCCGGCCACCGAGCGCGGTCATCGCGGCGGCACAGAGCGCGCCGATCTCGTCGGGCGTCATGCCCAACCGAATGCGCGGGTGCGCCCAGCGAAATGCCGCGATCGTCACGTCGCTGGCCTTTTGCAGCAGCGCCAGTTCGGCCGGGGTCTTGATCATCCGGCAGCCGCGCACCACCGGATTGGCCGAGACGATGCGCCGGCCGGGCAGCAATTGCGCCAGGCCATCGCTGGCGAAGAAGCGCACCGTTTCCTCGATGCCGATGCTGCCATCCAGCCCGGTGACCGCGGCGGCGACGAGCGCGTGCGGGCTTTCATCTTCCTGCCAGACCCGCACTTCGGCCGGGATGCCGAGCGATTGCCGCACCGAGGGTTCCTCGAAGAACGGCGTGATGATGATCGGCTGGCCGCGCGCCGGGATGACCACCGCCGTCAGCCGCTCGCTGCGCCACCATTTCACCCCGGTGAAATATTCCAGGCTCGACCCGGCTTCTACCAGGATCGCCGCCATGCCGTTCGCCGCCATCAAGGCTTGCGCCCGCGCCAGCCGCGCGGCGCGCTCTGCGGGGCCGATGGGCACTACATCGCCGGTCATCGGCTTCAGATCGCCGGTATCGATTTCGGCGGCGCGCAGCGGCAGCGCAGCGAGGGCAAGGGCTCCACCGAGCAGGCGGCGGCGCGAGGGCGCAAAATTCATCATCGGCCCATCATCACCGCTGCACCGGCAAAGGCAAGCGCTTGCGATAGCGCCCGGCCCCGTCTAGCCGTGCGGCAACATCGGGGAGAGCAGCATGGGCGATTTCATCATCCGCGAAACGATCGGCAAGGTCGCGATCCTGACGATCAACCGGCCCGACAGCCTCAACGCCATCGGCACGCTGGAAGATTGCGACGATTTCGTCCGCGCCATCGAAGCCGTTGGCGATGATCGCGGCATCAGCGCCTTCATCCTGACCGGCAAGGGCCGCGCCTTCAGCGCCGGCGGGAACCTCAAGGCGATGCAGGACAAGACCGGCATCGGCCCCGGTGCCCAGCCCGCCGACACCCGCGACACCTATCGCCGCGGCGTGCAGCGCATCACCCGCGCGCTGATGGAGTGCGAAGTGCCCGGCATCGCCGCGGTCAACGGCCATGCCGTGGGGCTGGGCTGCGATCTCGCCTGCCTGTGCGACATGCGCATCGCGGCGCAAAGCGCGCTGTTTTCGTGCAGCTTCATCAAGGTCGGGCTGGTCCCCGGCGATGGCGGTGCCTGGTCGCTGGCGCGGGTTGTCGGCTATGCAACGGCGGCCGAACTGTTCTTCACCGGTGATCGTTTCGATGCAGCCCGGGCCAAGGAAATCGGGCTGGTGTCGCGCGTCGTCGCCGATGCCGACCTGCTGCCCGAAGCATTGGCTCTCGCCCAACGCATTGCCGCCAACCCGGCGCGGGCGCTGCGGCTGACCAAGCGGCTGCTGCGCGAGGCGCAGACGGCGCGGATGAGCGAGATCCTCGAACTGTCGGCGGCCTATCAGGCGCTGGTCCATGAAACCGCCGATCACAAGGAAGCCGTTGCCGCGCTGCTGGAAAAGCGGCCGGCGCATTTCTCCGGCGACTGACTTTGCGGAGCCTCACCCAAGGCTTTTCATCAATCGGCATAGATTTTCGTGCAACGCCTGCCGCTTTGCGCTGCTAGAAAGACCCCATGACGACGCACCTCACCCATTTGCAGCGGCTCGAGGCCGAAAGCATCCACATCCTGCGCGAAACGCTCGCCGAGGCGGAACGCCCGGTGATGCTCTATTCGATCGGCAAGGATTCAGCGGTGATGCTGCATCTGGCGAAAAAGGCGTTCTACCCCGCCCCGCCGCCCTTTCCGCTGCTCCATGTTGACACGACCTTCAAGTTCAAGGCGATGTACGCGCTGCGCGAAAAGGCCGCGCGCGATGCCGGGATGGAGCTGCTCGTCTGGCAGAATCCCGACGCCGTGGCCGCCGGCATCAACCCTTTCGATCATGGTTCCGCCGTCCATACCGATCTGTGGAAGACACAGGGGTTGAAGCAGGCACTCGATCATTACGGCTTCGACGCGGCCTTTGGTGGCGCGCGCCGCGACGAGGAAAAAAGCCGCGCCAAGGAACGGGTGTTCAGCTTCCGCGGGGCCGGCCACCGCTGGGACCCCAAGGCGCAGCGCCCCGAATTGTGGCGGCTCTACAACGCCCGCCATGCGCGGGGCGAATCGATCCGGGTGTTCCCGATCTCGAACTGGACCGAGCTCGATATCTGGCAATATATCCATCAGGAAGGCATCGAGATCGTCGATCTCTATCTCGCGGCGCCGCGCCCGGTCGTCGATTACAACGGCCTGATGATCATGGTCGATGACGATCGCTTTCCGCTGAAGGACCTTACCCCCACCGTCAAATCGGTGCGTTTCCGCACACTCGGCTGCTACCCGCTGTCGGGCGCCGTCGAATCCACTGCAACCACCCTTCCCCAGGTCATCCAGGAAATGCTGCTGACCACCACCTCCGAACGCCAGGGCCGCGCCATCGACCATGACCAGGCCGCCAGCATGGAGAAAAAGAAGCAGGAGGGGTATTTCTGATGACGACTTCGTTCACCCCCGATCCGCTGATCGCCGAAAATATCGAGGCCTATCTCGAAGCCCAGCAGACCAAGAATCTGCTGCGCGTCATCACCTGCGGCTCGGTCGATGATGGCAAGTCGACCCTCATCGGCCGGCTGCTCTATGATTCGAAGCAGATTTTCGATGACCAGCTGAGCGCGCTCGAAGCCGACAGCAAGCGCGTCGGCACGCAGGGCCAGAACATCGATTTCGCGCTGCTCGTCGATGGCCTCGCCGCCGAGCGCGAGCAAGGCATCACCATCGATGTCGCCTATCGCTTCTTCGCCACCGATCGCACCAAGTTCATCATCGCCGATTGCCCGGGGCATGAACAATATACGCGCAACATGATCACCGGCGCCTCGACCGCCGATGCCGCGATCGTGCTGATCGATGCGAGGAAGGGCGTGCTCACTCAGACCCGCCGCCACTCCTATCTCGCCAGGCTCATCGGCATTCGCCACGTCGTGCTGGCGGTCAACAAGATGGACCTGATCGGCTTCGACGAGGCCAGGTTCGACGCCATCGTCGCCGAATATCGCGCCTTTGCCGCCGAAATCGGCCTTGCCGATGTTGCCGCCATCCCGATCTCGGGGCTGGGCGGCGACAATATCACCGAACCCTCGGCCAACACGCCGTGGTACACCGGCTTGCCGCTGCTGCGCTGGCTCGAAAATGTCGAAGTCACCACCGATGCCGACCTCGCCCGCCCGTTTCGGCTGCCGGTGCAATGGGTCAACCGCCCCAATCTCGATTTCCGGGGGTTTGCCGGCACGATCAGCAGCGGGCGGGTCGCGCCGGGTGACGCGGTGCGCGTCCTGCCGTCGGGCCGCACCACCACCGTCGCGCGCATCGTCACCCTTGATGGCGACAGGGCCAGCGCTGGCGCCGGCGAAGCGGTGACGCTGACCCTCGCCGATGAAGTCGATTGCTCGCGCGGCGATGTCATCAGCATCGCCGACGCCCCGCCGCAGGTCGCCGACCAGTTCGAGGCAACGCTTGTCTGGATGGCCGACGAGCCGCTTTTGCCCGGCCGCTCCTATCTGCTCAAGCTGAGCACCCAGACCGTCACCGTCACGGTGCAGCCGCCGAAATACCAGATCAACGTCAACACGCTCGAACAGCTGGCGGCCAAGTCGCTCGATCTCAACGCCATCGGCGTTGTCGAGCTGACCACCGCCGCGCCGCTGGTTTTCGAACCCTATGCCGACAGCCGCGAATTGGGCGGCTTCATCCTCATCGACCGGATCAGCAACGCAACGGTCGCCGCAGGCATGCTCAATTTCGCGCTGCGCCGCTCGCAGAACATCCATCTCCAGGCGACCGATGTCGGCCGCGATGCCCATGCCGCGCTGAAGAACCAGAAAGCCGCCGTGCTGTGGCTGACCGGGCTGTCGGGGGCGGGCAAATCGACCATCGCCAACCTGGTCGAAAAGCGCCTGCACCGGATGAACCGCCATACCTTCCTGCTCGATGGCGACAACGTCCGCCACGGGCTCAACAAGGACCTGGGGTTCACCGATGCCGACCGCATTGAGAATATCCGCCGCGTCGGCGAAGTTGCAAAGCTGATGACCGATGCCGGGTTGATCGTCATCACCGCCTTCATTTCGCCGTTCCGCGCCGAACGCCAGATGGTGCGCGACATGATGGCGCCCGGCGAGTTCGTCGAGATCCATATCGACACACCGCTCGCCGAAGCCGAAGCGCGCGATGTGAAGGGCCTGTATAAAAAGGCCCGCGCCGGCCAGTTGCGCAACTTCACCGGCATCGACAGCCCCTATGAAGCGCCCGAATCCCCCGAAATCCGCATCGACACCACGGCGATGACCGCCGATGCAGCCGCCGCGTTGATCGTTGAAAGGCTGATCGGATGAACGATGCCGCGCTGGCCCGGGCGCTGGCGAGCGCCGCCGGCAAATTGCTGCTGCGCCTGCAAACCGAAGCCGGGCCGTTGAGCGAAGCCGGCGCCAACAAGGCGCTCGGCGACGCCGGCGACCGCCAGGCCAACACGCTGATTCTCGATGTGTTGCGCCGCGAACGCCCGAACGACGCCATCCTGTCCGAAGAGGAAGCCGCCGATCCGGCGCGGCTTTCGGCGCGGCGCATCTGGATCGTCGATCCCCTCGATGGCACCCGCGAATATGGCGAGCGCCGCGCCGACTGGGCGGTGCATGTCGGCCTCGCCATCGATGGCGTCGCGGCACAGGGCGCGGTGGCGCTGCCGGCGCTGAACATGTGCCTGTGCACCGAATTCCCGCCGCTGCTGCGCCCCGAAGGCCGGCCGCTGCGCATGCTGGTC
This sequence comes from Polymorphobacter sp., assembly GCA_044373875.1. Lineage (GTDB taxonomy): Bacteria > Pseudomonadota > Alphaproteobacteria > Sphingomonadales > Sphingomonadaceae > Sandarakinorhabdus. Next base: position 21,896 of record JBILPK010000018.1, on the reverse strand, counting down.
AGCCGCACCCGGCCGGCCGCCGAAGCGGTGATGGTCGCCGAAAAACTCGGTGCCGAGCTGGTGCCGATGGGCAGCGCCGGCGCCAAGGCGATGGCGGTGCTGCGCGGCGAGGCCGATATCTATCTCCACACCGGCGGGCAATATGAATGGGACAATTGCGCGCCCGCCGCGGTGGCGATGGCGGCGGGCCTGCACGCCAGCCGGGTCGATGGTTCGCCGCTCGTCTACAACCGCGCCGATCCTCTGCTCCCCGATCTGCTGATCTGCCACAAGAGCCGGGCGGCGGAAGTGCTCAGGCTGGTGAACGGCTGAGGAGGGCGCTCACCCCCGCCGCGTGATCTGCGTCCACATCTCCGCGCCGCCCTCGTGCAACACCACCGCGCCGAGCAGTTCCGCCCAGCGATCGCCGCCGAATTCCGAGCGCCAGCCCATCAGGCGCCGCGTCAACGGGTGCAGCGGATAATCCTGGGTGAAGCCGATGGCGCCATGCACCTGGTGGGCGATCGCCACGCCGCGGTGGATGGCCATGTTGGTGCGCAGCTTGGCCGCCATCATCTCGAACGGGCCGCCACCGCGATCGAGCGCCGCCGCCGCCGCCGCGCCGGCCATCGTCACCGCCGCCGCTTCCTCGGCGAGCACGGCGAGCGCCTGCTGCACCGCCTGCAACTTGGCGAGCGGCTTGCCGAACTGCACCCGCGAATTGACGTGCGCGACCGCGAGATCGAGCGCCGCCGCCAGCGCGCCCGACGCCTGCGCCACCCGCAGGAACGCGCCATAAAGCGCGTGATCGGCGTTCCCCAGCACCACCGGCGTTACCCGATCATGGTCGAGCCGATCGCGCGGCTCGCCGGCGGGACTTTCACCCGGGGTCACCGTCCCGGCGGGCAGCAGCATCAACAGCGGATCATCGCCGCCGGTATCGACCGCCGCCAGCACGGCGACCGCCTCGCGGCCCCACGGCACCGCCGCTACCCAACCGCTGAACAGCCCCTGCGCCAGGGTGCCGCCGCCGCTGCCGATCGTCACCAGCCCCGCCGGCGCCGAGACTCCGGCGCGCGCCAGCAGATACGCCGCCAGCATCGCTTCGCCCAGCGGCTGCGCCAGCGCACAGGCGCCCGCCACTTGCAGCACCGCGAAGCAATCGCCCCAATCGCCGCCGAAACCGCCATCGGCTTCGGGCACCAGCAGCTGCACGAAGCCGGCGGCCTCGATCGCCGCCCAATCGGGCGCGGTCGCAAACAATGCCTGCGCCGTTGCCACCAGTTGCGCGCGCATCGCGGTCATCGCAGCCCCAGCCCGCGCGCGATGATGCCGCGCAGCACTTCGCGGGTGCCGCCACGCAGCGAGAAGCTCGGGCTCACCTGCAGCAGATGCGCCAGCACCCGCGCCAACTCGCTGCTGCCGTCGAGATCGATATCGAGCACTGCCTGCAGCAGCATCGGCACGCGCTGTTCGTAGTCGTTACCCAGATCCTTGACGATCGCCGCTTCGACCACCGGATCGGCGCCATCGGCGAGCATCGCCGCCGTCGCCATCGACATCTGGCGCAGCGTCCACAGTTCGGCGACGAGCTTGCCGATGACGGCATTCAATGCGGCATTGTCGGTGCCCGCCGCCCGCGCGGCATCGATCACCGTCGCCAGCAGCGCCTGGCTCGACAGATAGCGTTCGGGGCCGGAGCGTTCGAGCGCCAGTTCGGCGGTGACCTGGCGCCAGCCTTCGCCCTCCACCCCGACCAGCGCGTCGTCGCCGACGAGGACATCGTCGAAGAACACTTCGTTGAAATCATGATTGCCGACCAGATCGATGACCGGCCGCACCGTGATGCCCGGCGTATCGAGATCGACGAGGAACTGCGACAGCCCGGCCTGGCGTTCCGACCCCGCCTCGCTGCGCAACAAGGCGAGCATGGCATGGGCATTGTGGGCGCCGCTCGTCCACAATTTCTGGCCGTTGATCCGCCAGCCGCCCGGCACTTTTTCGGCGCGCGAGCGCACCGCGGCGAGGTCCGACCCGGCGCCGGGCTCGCTCAAGCCGATGCAGGCGAACAGCGTGCCGGCGGCCATGCCGGGCAGATATTTGCGGCGCTGCGCCTCGCTGCCATAGCGCAGCAGCAATGGCCCCGTTTGGCGGTCGGCGATCCAGTGCGCGCCGACCGAGGCGCCCGCCGCCAGTAACTCCTCGAGGACGACATAGCGTTCCATCGCCGGCCGCGCGTGGCCACCATATTCCTGCGGCCAGACCATGCCGATGAAGCCGGCGGCACCAAGCGCGCGCGAAAATTCGGGATCGGCGACCGACCAGCAATTGGCGCGGCGCACCGCATCGGCGGGTGGCGGATTGGCGGCGAGAAAGGCGCGCACCTGCGCCCGCAGCGCGGCCGTGTCGGCCGGCGGCTGATAGGGTGGCAGGGCAAATACGGCGGTCACCTGCCTGCTATGGCGCGCGGCGGGCATGGTGTGAAGGGGCTTGCGCGGGGTAGCGCGAGGCTCCAAGTCACACGCCCCTCTCCCGCTTGCAGGAAAGGGGATGCTTTCAAATCTGGACTTCTGCTTTGCCCCGCCGCCTGCTCGCCTCGATCCATGATGTCGCGCCGCGTTTCGAACGCGAGGTCGACGCGCTTGCCGAGCTGCTCGACCGCCGGCTCGGCTCGGCGCGCTTTGCCATGCTCGTCGTGCCCGACCATTGGAGCGCCTCGCCGCTGGCCGGCAATCCGGGGTTCGGCGCCCGGCTGCGCGGTTGGGCCGATGCCGGGGTGGAGATGTTCCTGCACGGCTTCACGCACCGCGACGATGCCCCCGCCGGCTTCAAGGCCCGCCACCTCACCGCCAGCGAAGGCGAGTTCCTGTCATTGACCGAGGCCGAAGCCGCGCGCCGCCTCCACGACGGCCGCGCCATCGTCGAAGATGCCATCGGGCGGCCCGTCGCCGGCTTCATCGCCCCGGCCTGGCTCTATGGCGACGGCGCGCGCGCCGCGATCAAGGCGCAGGGCTTCGCGCTCGCCGAGGATCATCTCAAGGTCTGGCGCCCGTCCGACGGGCGTGTTCTGGCGCGCGGGCCGGTGATCACCTGGGCGAGCCGGTCGCCGGCGCGGATTCGCAGTTCGCTGGCCTTTGCCGCCATCGCCCGGCCCGGGCTGGCGCTGCTACCCACCGTGCGGCTTGCCGTCCACCCCGGCGATACCGGCGTGCCGGCGCTGCTCGCCAGCATTGATACAACGCTGGCGGCCTTGGCCCGTGGGCGGGTGGCGGCGCGCTATGCCGATCTGTTGCCGGCAAAAGCGCAACCGACCTGACCGGAACCGGTCAGAGCGCCGGGGGTTTGTTCAGCAAGCCGAAAGGCACTGCGCGGTAACCGGGCAGTGCCGTGTTGCGGTAAAGTGACGTGAAATTGCCATAAACCCGCCGTATCGCGGCATCTCATCTGACTTGGACGTGCCCGTGTACCAGCTCGCCCCCGGCGCCAGTGCGAACGATCCGATCGCCGGCCCGGCGCTGCCCGAGCCTGTGGCGCCGATTTCCGGTGCGGCGCTGCCGCTGGCCGATGCGGCGTTGCCGCTAGCGATTCGCGAACGCGGCTGGACCTGGTGGTTGGGCGCGGCGATTTCGGCGGCCATCCTTGTCGCGGTCATCCTGCAACTGCGCCAGGTCGATTTTGCCCGGGTGCGCGCCATACTGCCGACAGCGCCGCTGTTCTGGCTGGTTTTCGCCGCTTCCTATCTCTCGGCGCCCGCCGCCGACTGGGTAATCTATCGCCGCCTGTGGCGCATCCCAGTGGCGGGGTTTGCCGCGCTGCTGCGCAAGCTCGTCGGCAACGAACTGCTGATCGGCTATGTCGGCGAGCTTTATCTCTACACCTGGGCGCGGCGCCGCACCGGCATGACCGCGGCGCCCTTCGGAGCGATCAAGGATGTCGCTATCCTGTCGGCGATGATCGCCAATGCCGTGACACTGGCACTGGTCATTCTCGCCTATCCGCTGCTCGGCACGCTCCACCTGGGGCTCGATACTCGCACGCTGCTGATCTCGGTCAGCGTCATCGTCGCTACCTCGACCTTGATCCTGTTCCTGCGCAAGACGCTGTTCAGCCTGCCGCGCCGCGACCTGCATTTCGTGGCCCGGGTCCATCTGGTGCGCATCTTCCTGACCACCGGGCTGGCGGCGCTGTGCTGGCACCTGGCGCTGCCGGGGGTCGAGCTGCACTGGTGGCTGCTGCTGGCGACGCTGCGCATGCTGCTGTCGCGGCTGCCGCTGTTGCCCAACAAGGATATCGTCTTTGCCGGGCTGGCGGTGTTCCTGATCGGCCGCGACGCCGAAATCGGCGCGTTGATGACGATGATGGCGAGCCTGATCCTCGTCACCCACCTGTTCATGGGGCTGCTGCTCGTCGCCGCCGAAGCGCGCGGGATCGGCCGGCGATGAAGCGCGCCGCGCTGGCGCTTGCCGCCATCCTCGTCATCGCCGCCGATGTGCCCCCCGAAGTCGAATTCGGCATGCCGTCGCGCGATCTCGGCAAGGCCGCCGGGCGCTGCCGACCCAACGAGCCCGGGCCGGCGGCGCTGATTGCGGTGATGGGGCTGAAGGATCGCGCCGGGCTGTTGCGTGCCGAGCTCTACCCCGCCAACGACACCGATTTCCTGAATGACGACAAGATCCTGGTCCGCGAGGGCAAGACCTTCCACCGAGTCGAAACGAGCGTGCCGCCATCGGGGCCGGTGCAATTGTGCATCCGCCTGCCCGGCCCCGGCACCTACACCGTGTCGCTGCTCCACGATCGCGACAGCAATCGCAAGTTCGGCCTGTCGAGCGATGGCATCGGCTTTCCCCGCAACCCCAAACTCGGCCTGTCGAAGCCCAAGGCCGCCGCCGCCGCCTTCAGCGCCGGGCCGGGCATCACCAATGTGCCGATCCGCTTGAACTACCGCCAGGGGCTGTTCGGCTTCAAGCCGATCAAACAACCCTGATGCACATCGTCGATATTTCGGCGCTCTATTCCCCCACCGGGGGCGGCATCCGCATCTATACCCGCCGCAAGTTGCAGGCGGCGCTGGCGATGGGCATCCGGTTGACCGTCATCGTGCCCGGCGCCGACGACAGCATCGAGGAGATCGGCCCGGGTGTGCGGCTGGTCAACATCCCCAGCCCGCGTTTTCCCTTCGATCGCAGCTATTTCTATTTCGACAGCGACGCGATCATCCACGCCGCGCTCGATCATCACCAGCCCGATTTCATCGAAGCCTCATCCCCCTGGGGCAGTGCCAGCGCGGTCGCCGACTGGCCGGGCGCCGCGCCGCGCGCGCTGATCATGCACGCCGATCCGCTGTCGGCCTGGGCCTATCGCTGGTTCGAAGGGGTGGCCAGCCATCGCACCATCGACAAGGGCTTCGGCTGGTTCTGGCGGCACCTGCGCCGGCTCGACACGAAATTCGATACGATCGTCTGCGCCTCGCCGAGCCTGACCGACCGGCTGGCCGATGGCGGGCTGCACCGCGCCGAAACGATACCGATGGGGGTGGAACCCGGCATCTTCAGCCCGCGCCATCGCGATCCCGAAATGCGCGCGGAACTGCTGGCGCGCTGCGGCCTGCCCGAAACCGCCTCCCTGTTGCTCGGTGTCGGCCGGCTGTCACCCGAAAAGCGCTGGCCGCTGGTCATCGCGGCGACTGCGGCGGCAGCGTATAGTCGGCCACTCGGGCTGGTGCTGGTCGGCGACGGCCATGCCCGGGCACCGGTCGTGCGCGCCATCGGCGAAAACCCGCACATCCTGCTCCTGCCACCCTTCACCGAGCGCGCCGATTTCGCGCGGTTGCTGGCCAGTGCCGACCTGCTGGTGCACGGATCATCGGCCGAAACCTTCGGGATGGTGCAGGCCGAAGCCCTGGCCTCGGGGCTGCCGATGGTCGTTCCCGACCAGGGCAGCGCGTCGGACCATTGCCACCCCGGCCTCGGCCTCACCTTCACGGCAGGCGATGCCGCCAGCGCGGCAAACGCCATCGGCGCGGCCACCGACGGGCTCGCGGCGATGCGCGCCGCCGCCCGGCTCGCCGCCCCGGGGGTGCGCACCATGGACCAGCACTTCACCGAATTGTTCGCGCGCTATGAAATGCTGCGCGCGACCCGCCGCCAAGCGGCTTGATAAAGGCGTCCGCCGCCGCGCGACTTGACGAAGCCGCTGCCGCCGCGCCACCCTGCCGCCATGACCCTGCACCTGTACAGCTTCTTCAACAGCTCGACCTCGTATCGCGTCCGCATCGCGCTGGCGCTGAAGGGGGTCGCGCATGACGTGCACGCGGTCGATATCCGCGCCGATGCCCACAAGCTGCCGGCCTTCATGCCGGCGCTCAACGCCACATCGGCGGTCCCGGTGCTCGCCGATGACGACGGCTTCGGCCTCGGCCAGTCGCTGGCGATCATCGACTGGCTCGATGCGCAGGTGCCCGAACCGCGACTGATCCCGGCGGACCCGGTGTTGCGGGCGCGGGTGCTCGAACTTGCCTATCTGATCGCCTGCGACATCCACCCGGTCAACAACCTGCGCGTGCTGCGCTTCCTGACCAGCGAATTCGGCGCCGATGCCGGCGCGCGCGATCGCTGGTACCGCCACTGGATCGCCGAAGGCATGGCCGGGGTCGAACGCCTGCTCGAAAGCCATGGCCACGGGCCGTTCTGCTTCGGCGACGCGCCGACGCTTGCCGATTGCTGCCTCGTTCCGCAGATCGCCAACGCCGTGCGCACTGGTTGCGACACCAGCCCCTACCCGCGCGCTATGGCAATCTACGCCCATGCGACGGCGCAGCCGGCCTTCATCGCCGCGGCGCCGCGCAACCAGCCCGATTTCGACCAATAGGTTGACCGACAGGCGCGGCGCGACTAGGGAAATGCCGCACTGCGGGTATGGTGAAATGGTATCATGCGAGCTTCCCAAGCTCTTGGCGCGGGTTCGATTCCCGCTACCCGCTCCAGCCTCTCGCCGAATTTCAGGGCTGCACCGCGCGCGCCTCGCCGAGCAGGATTTTCCTGATATCACCGCCGGTCGTGAAGCTGAGGATCAGCAGATAGACCGACAGGAACATCATCCCGCCGAACATCGCCACCGGCGCCAGCAGCAGCCCCAGCGCATTGAACCCGTTGCGCCAGGCCACCCAGAGGCCCGACAGCAGCAGGAAACAACTGAAATCGAGATTGAACTGGCCCGGCCAGGCCATAGCCGCCATGTCGTTGAAAAACACCGGCACCAGATTCATGCCATGGTTGGCGATGGTGACCGCCGTGTAGCCGGTGATGACCAGCAGGCAGCCTGCCAGGAACAATCGAAACAGCGCCATCTTCCACTCCTTGCGGCAAATCACGTAGCAGTCGCTACGAAATAGCGTGGCAGCAGGCGTTGCGCAAGCGGCGTGTAGCGCCGGCTTGGCCCGCAGCGGCTGGCGGTGGTAAGGGCGCACCATGGCCAGTCGTCCCAATACTCCCGCGCATGCGATCATCCTGGGCGTCAATGGCGCGGTCGGCGCCTATCTCGCCCGGCTGTTGCAGGCGCGCGGTGCCGCGATCCATGCCGTAGCCAACCCCGCCGATTCGACCGACGGGCTCGGCGTGCTCGGCATCGGCGATGCGATCAACCGGGTAAGCGCCGCCGATGCCGCGCGGCTCGCCGCCGACCTGTCCGATGCGACGGTCTTTGCCATTAACGATGGCAGCGCGGCGCAATCGGCGCTGGTTGCCGATGTGCTGGCGCATGCCGCCGCGGCGCCGCGGGCGCCGGGCATCGCGCACATCGTCGACCATGACGTGCTGCGCGCCAGCCCGGCGTTGCTGGCACAGGCCCGCTCGGTCGCCGGTTATCGCCGTGACGATGGCCGCCGCGCCGTCAACGCCATCCTGTCGCCGCATGATTCGCGCCTTGGCCGCCCCGACAGCGTGCCGGCCCGGATCGCGCTCGCCGCCTTCCGCGCCGCGCAGGACGACGCCCCGCAAGGCCTGGAGATCACCGATCCCGGCCCGCGCGACTGGGGCTGGACCGCCGAATATGTCGATGCCATCGCCCGGCTGGCGGCGCTGCCGCGCCCGGTCGACCTTGCCATCGGCAGCGGCCACCGCCTCACCGCCTCCGATATCGCCGCGCACGCCTTCGGCTATTTCAAGCGCGACCCGGCTGGCCACGTCCACATCGTGCCGGCCATGGCACCGGTCGCCGACCTGCCCGTCGATGTCGATCGCCTGCACGCCGCGACCGGCTGGCGCGCCGTCACCCATGGCCGCGACCTGGTGCAGACGCTGTGCGAAGGCGCCGCGGCGCGCGCCGCGTGACGATGGACCGGACCGGCGCTTTGTGCCAGTTGGAACGCGACAGGGCGGCGAAGTGACTACCGGGGACCAGATGACAGGCGCAGCACCGCAGACCGAAACGCCGGCGCCGTCGCTGCCTTGGCAATCGCCGGACCGATCACAGGCCGGCTGGCTGGCCAGCGCCGCGGCGACGCTGCGGGCGCGGCTGTGGCTGGTGGCGCTGGTCACCGCCATCGCGCTGCTGTTCGCGGTCGTCTGGCTGCGCACCACCGATTATCGCTACACCGCCGAACTGCGCGTCGCCCCGGCGCCGACATCGGCGCGCGAATCGAGCAGCCTCGGCGCGCTGACCAGCCTCGCGACCCTCACCGGTGCCACGCTCGAAGCGATTCCGGTGACGCCCTTCCGGCTCTATGCCGAAGGCATTTACACCCGCGAAGTCGCCAACCGCCTCGCCCGCGATCCGCAACTGATGCACAAGGCCTTTGCTCGCGAATGGGATGCCGACCGCAAGCAATGGCGCGATCCCGGCGGCTTTGGCAGCGACATGACGCGCGGCCTCTATCGCCTGCTCGGCGTGCCGGTGCCGGCCTGGACACCCCCCGATGCGGCGCGGCTGCAGGTCTGGATCAACGCCAATGTCGCGCTGTCGCAAACCGCCAAGACGCCGATCGCGACGATCAGCCTCGCCGATACCGACCGTGCCTTTGCCATCGCCTTCCTGACCAGGCTGCACACCACGGTCGATAGCTGGCTGCGCGAACGCACCCTGGCACGCACCGCCAACAACATCGATTATCTCGCCCAGCGCCTGCCCGGCGTCACCCTCGCCGATCATCGCCAGGCGCTGTTCGCCACCCTGTCCGACCAGCAGCAGCGCCAGATGATGGCGCGCAACCCCGCCGCCTATGCCGCCGAACCCTTCGGCAAGGCGACCGCCGGCCTCACCCCTTCGTCACCGCGGCAGTTGCCGACGCTGGTCATCGCCACCGGGCTCGGGCTGTTCTTCGGGGTCATCCTGGCGCTGGCGGTGCCCCGCCGCCGCCGCAGCATCTGATCATGGCATTGCCGCGCATCTCGATCGTCACGCTGTCGTTCAACCAGGCGCGTTTCCTCGATGCCGCGATCGCCTCGATCGTCGACCAAGGCTATCCCAACCTCGATTACATCATGGTCGATCCCGGCTCCACCGATGGCAGCCGCGCCATCATCGAGGCCCGGCGGTCGCAGATCACCACCGTGCTGCTCGATCCCGACAAGGGTCCCGCCGATGGCCTCAACAACGGCTTTGCCGCCGCCACCGGCGATATCTTCGGCTATATCAACGCCGATGACCTGCTGCTGCCCGGCGCCCTGGCAGCGGTGGCGCGGCATTTCAGCGAAAACCCCGATGTCGATGCCATTCTCGGCAACGGCATCGTCATCGACGACAAGGGCCAGACCCGCCGCCAGATGAAATCGAGCCGTTTCAGCCTGCCCGATCTCGGGTACGGCGCGATGACCTTTGTCCAGCAGGGGCATTTCTTCCGCCGGTCGGTGTTCCCGGGCTTCAACCTCGCCAACCGCACCAGCTGGGACGGCGAACTGCTCGTCGACATGGCGCGCGGCGGGGCGCGTTTCCTGAACGTCCCCGACCAGTTGGGCGCCTTCCGCCTCTATGGCGACACGATCACCGGCAGCGGGCGACTGGCGGCGCAGATGAAGATCGACATGGCGCGCATCCATGCCAAGGCACTGGGCCGCGAACCGACCGCGTCCGATCGCCTCGTCGCGCCGCTGCGCCTGCTCGCCCGGCGGCTCGCCGATCCGGCGGGGACTATCGACGGGCTGCGTGCCCGGCTGGCGGGCGGCTGATCGCGCATGGCGGTCCTTGCCGTCCTCGTCATCTTCACGCTGTTCACCGTGCTGGCAGCGGCCAACCCGCGTGCCGCGCTGCTGGTATCGGTGTTTTTCATGCCGTGGAACGGCCTCGATATCGATATCGGGCTGCGCATCACCGTCTATCAGCTGTCGCTCGCCGGTCTGGTGCTGGTCACGCTGGTGCGGCTGACCCAGCCGGGGTTGCGCCCCGTCGCCATCGCGGCGTGGCCGCTGTTTGCCGCCTTCCTGCTCTATGCCGTCATCTGGTCGCTGCTCCAGCTCGGCATCTTCCCGCAATTGCGCATCACCACCGAAGGGCTGCGCGGCCCCAATGTCCGCGCCGTCATCCAGATTTTGCTGTTCCTGTTCTCGGTCAGCCCGGTGGTGCTGTATCCGATGCTGATCCGCGACAGTGATGACGTGCTGCGCATCGGCCGCGTCTATCTTGCGGGCGTGGTGGTGATGTCGCTGATCGGCTGGCTGCAGCTGGTCGGCTGGTACGCCACCGGCAACAATCCGCTGCCGATCGGTGCCTTTGGCAATGCGCTCGGCGGTGGCTATGCCGAGGCGCGCAGCGGCTCCTATGTCCTCGATGCGCTCAACATCTACCGGATGAATTCCTTCGCCGGCGAACCGCGCGATCTCGGCATCGCCATCGTCGTCGCGCTGATCGCCATCCAGAGCGTCGCGCTGGTGGCAAGGCGCCCCGCCACGGGCAAGCTGCTGCTGCTCTGGGTGTTCCTGTTCCTCACCCTGCTGTCGACGGTATCGACGAGCGGCATCGGCCTGTGGGTGATCGCCTCGCCGACGCTGGTGCCGGCGTGCTGGCTGTTCGGGGTGAAGATCGCGCGATCGGGGCGGCAATTGCTCGGGGTGCTGGCGCTGCTGGTGTTGCCGCTGGTGGTGATCGTCGGGGCGTTGCAGGCCAGCGGCATCCCGGTCATCGACATCATCGCCAACCGCACCATCGAACGCGTCAACAGCGATGGCGCGCTCGAAGATTTCGACAAGACCATCATTTCCTGGCTCGAAACCGCGCCGCAAGCCGCCATCGCCGGGGTCGGGCTGGGCAATGCCCATCTTTATGCCACGCCCTTCCTCGATCCGCTGTTCGCGCTCTATGCCGAAGGCAATGTCTTCGTCGCCAAGACGCAATATCTGCGCTTCATTTCCGAAATCGGCATTATCGGCCTGTCGCTGTTCCTCGGCTGGTATCTTTGGCTGACCATCGCGGCGGCGCGCGTCGTGCGCGGCCACCCGCAACTGGCGGTGCTGATCCCGGCGGTATCGGGCATCCTCGTCATCGCCATGGGCACCTTCCAGGCGATCGCCATGTCGTGGGCGCTCGCCGGCTGCATGGCGGCGCTGTGCGCGCTGTTGCCGCGCCGGGCCGCCGCCACGCCGCTGCCGGACGCGGTCGCGGCATGACCCGGCTGCGGGTGGTACAGACCATCACCGATATCAGTGTCGACAACGGCGGGCCGTCGCGAACGTGCCGTTCGCTGTGCGAGGCGATGGCGCGCGCCGGGGCCGAGGTGACCCTGCTCGCCGGCGATCATGGCCATGCCCCCGAAGCGCTGCTGTTGCCCGATCCGGCGCTGGTCACCAGCCGGCTGGTGCCGATCGACCGCACGCTGGGCCTGCCGCGCTATGGCTTCGCCGCGGCGCTCGCCACCACCGGCGCGCAGATCGTCCATGACAACGGCATCTGGAGCCCCGGCAATATCGCCGCCTGCCGCGCCGCCGCGGCGCAGCGCCTGCCGCTGGTCATCAGCCCGCACGGCATGCTCGAACCCTGGGCGCTGGCGCACCGGGCGTGGAAAAAGCGCCTCGCCTGGCCCTTGTATCAACACCGCCTGCTCGCAGGCGCTGCCGGGCTGCACGCCACCGCCGCGCCCGAGGCGGCGAGCATCCGCGCCCGGGTGCCCGGGCCGTCGATCGCGACCATTGCCAATGGCGTCGATTGCCCTGAACAGCTGCCCGACCGGCAGGACAGGATCACCGCCACGACGCGCACCGTGCTGGTGATGTCGCGCCTCCACCCGGTCAAGAACCTGCTCGGCCTCATCGCCGCCTGGCAACAGATCGCCGCCGATCCGCGCTTCGCCGGCTGGACGCTGGCGATCCATGGCCCCGATACTGATGGCCATCGCGCCCGGCTGGCGGCCGCCATCGCCGCCGCCGGCCCCGCCGCCCGCATCAGGCTCGGCGATGCGGTGGGGGAGGCCGACAAGGCGGCGCTGTTTGCCGCCGCCGACCTGTTCATCCTGCCGAGCTTTTCCGAAAACTTCGGCATCGTCGTCGCCGAAGCCATGGCGCACGGCCTGCCGGTCATCGCCAGCCATGGCACCCCCTGGGCGCTGCTGCCCGAAACCGGCGCCGGCTGGCATGTCGCCCCCGATCCCGCCAGCCTGGCGGCCGCACTCGCCACCGCGATGGCACTGCCGGCGGAAACCCGCCTCGCCATGGGCACCCGCGGCCACGCCCATGCGGCGCGCGCCTTCGGCTGGGCGGGGATCGCGGGTCAGATGCTGGGCTTCTACGACTGGCTGCTCGGCGGCAAGCGCGGCGCACCACCCCCGAGCGTGGCGCTCGCCGCATGACCGCCAGCCTGACCGTCATCATCCTCACGAAGGACGAAGCCCGGCATATCGAGCGCTGCATCGCCTCGGTGACCGGGCTCGCCGAACGCATCATCGTCGTCGACAACGGCTCGACCGATGCCACCTGCGCGCTGGCGGCGGCAGCGGGGGCCGAGGTGCGCCATCACGGCTGGATCAACCACGCCAGCCAATTCAACTGGGCGCTCGACAATTGCGCCATCGCCAGTGACTGGGTGCTGCGGCTCGATGCCGATGAAATCGTCACGCCCGCACTGGCCAGCGCGTTGACGGGCTTTTTCGCAGCGCCCGGCCCGGCCGCGGGCGTCACGATCAACCGGGCCATCCATTTTCTCGGCCGCCACATCCGCTGGGGCGGCATCTACCCGGTGCAGATCCTGCGGTTGTGGCGCACCGGCAAGGGCCGCATCGAAAACCGCTGGATGGACGAACATGTCCTCGTCGATGGCCCGATCGCCCATGTCGATGGCGATATTGCCGATATCAATCTCAACAGCGTCGGGTGGTGGACAGCCAAGCACAATGGCTATGCCACCCGCGAAGCGATCGACCAGCTGAGCCGCGACGATGCCGGCGATGCCCTGCCCAACCTCAGCCCGCAGGCGCGGCGCAAGCGCTGGATCAAGAACAACGTCTACGCCCGGCTGCCGCTGGGTCTGCGGCCGCTGTTGTATTTCCTCTATCGCTACTTTCTGCTGCTGGGGTTTCTCGATGGCTGGCAGGGGCTGGCGTTCCATGGCCTGCAGGGGCTGTGGTACCGCTTCCTTGTCGACGTGAAGATCGCCGAGCTGCGCGGCCTGATGGCGGTGCGGGGCGATGATCTGGCCACGGTGGTGGCCGTTGAATATGGCCTGAGCCTGACGGGCACCGACGCTGGCGGCGATTCGACCGCCGCAACCGTTTCAGGCCCGTTGCCGCCCACCTGAATCCTCGAGCTCGTCCGACAGCGCGGCGGCGATTTCCTTGTCGAACAGCCTCTGGATCTGCCGTTCGGCGATAAAGCCCTTCACCTCGTCGCTGGCCGACCCGTCGACTTCGAGCGCGATGCGGCTCGCCGCCTCGCCCGCGGGTATCAGCCGGGCGATGACGCGAAAACGTTCGCTGCTGCCGTTCATGAAACGCCAGGTGACCGCCTGTTCGGGCACCAGGTCGAGTACCACATCATCGGCGGCGACAAAGTGGCGCCCATCGGTGAGCCCATCGGAAAAATCCAGCCGCTGCAGGGTCCGAAACGCTTCATCGACAGGCAGCGGATAGGTTTCGCCGCCAGCGACGATACCACAGCCCGACAAGGCAAACGCCATGGCCAACATGGCCGGTCGCAAAATACCCGTAATCATAAGCCCACCGCTGTTACCGCACCGATTGCACCACTGCCGGCGCTTAAGTTTAACTTCTGGTCAACCAACTGAAAATAATTGTTAAAACCATAACCGAGAGATTAGTCGATAATGATTGCGTTTAGGTTAGCAGCATTACGGCGCTGAAACGCCGCCGCCCCACAACGCGAAAGGCGCCTCCGTTGCCGGAAGCGCCTTTTCACTTGTGACGGTTGGTAGCGCGTAGCGGTATCGAACCGTTGACCGGTTAATATGCCCCCACCCGCGATGGCCCTGCCCCACAACGCAAAAGGCGCCTCCGTTGCCGGAAGCGCCTTTTCACTTGTGACGGTTGGTGGAGCGTAACGGGATCGAACCGTTGACCTCTACAATGCCATCGTAGCGCTCTCCCAGCTGAGCTAACGCCCCACGACCGTCGCTTCGCCGGTGGCCCGGAGAAGAGGGCGCGAGTTAGGACAAAGCCGCCGGGGGTGCAAGCGATTTCCGTCACAAATCGTCGCCGGCACCCGTTTTTTTATCGGCGCATGCCGGCCCGCGGGCCGTTGCCAGCCACGGCGCACGCTGCCAGAAGGCTGGCGATGCGACACACGCTCTTTTCCCCGTGCCGATCATGAAGGCGTTGATCCGCCACGCCTTGCGCCGCCTTGGCTATGATCTGCACCGCTTCGTGCCGGCTGCCTCTCCCGATGCGCAGTTGCAGACGCTGCTGCGCCGGCTGGAGATCGACCTGGTGCTCGATATCGGCGCCAACACCGGCCAGTATGGCGCGTCGCTGCGCGAACTGGGCTATCGTGGCCGCATCGTCTCGTTCGAGCCGCTGGCGACCGCCCATGCCGCGCTGCTGGCGACCAGCGCCGGCGATGCTAGCTGGACCATCGCGCCGCGCGCCGCGATCGGCGACAGCGAAGGCGAGATCACCATCAACATCGCCGGCAATTCCGCCAGTTCCTCGGTGCTGCCGATGCTCGAAAGCCATCGCAAGGCCGCGCCGCATTCGGCCTATGTCGGCAGCGATGTCGTGCCGATCACCAGGCTCGACACCATCGCGCCCGGGCTGATCGGCGAAGCGGCGCGCATGCTGGTGAAGATCGACACCCAGGGCTATGAAACCCAGGTGCTCGCCGGCGGCGGCGCCACGATTGCCGCCGCGCTGGCGGTGCAGGTCGAACTGTCGCTGATCCCGCTCTACGACGGCCAGCCGGATTTCGCCGCGATGCTGGCGCTGATGGCCGGGCACGGTCTCGCGCTCTGGGCGATCTGGCCGGGCTTTGCCGACCCCGACAGCGGTCGGATATTGCAGGCCGAGGGCATTTTCGTGCGCACCGACCGGCTGGGGTAGTCCCCAGGACTGTCACCCCGGGCTTGACCCGGGCCCCGGCTTTTTCTTGCGCGGCCACCGAAGAACCAACCCCCAACGAGTCATGCCAGCGCATGCTGGCATCCAGCCGTGCCGCAGGGGGCTCCTGTGGCGCGACTGGATACCAGCCTGCGCTGGCATGACGATTTTTGAAGGCGGCCCATTTGCGGCCGCTCGATAAAACCGGGTCCCGGGTCAAGCCCGGGATGACAGTGCCTCAGCCTTCTTCGTCTTCGGCGCTGACGACGACAGTGCCCAGGTCATCATCGTCACCCAGGTCGACATCGGGGGCTTCGGCGTCTTCGGCGGCGTCGATATCCAGGTCCTCGTCGACCGAATCACCGCCCTCCCCGCCTTCGACCTGTGCCGAGGGCTTGGCCTGCTCGAACGGCGTCGTCTGCTTGGATTTCAGCACTGGCTCGGGCACCCAGGCATAGCCGCAGGCGATGCAGGTGACGGGCTCGTCCTTTGCCAGATCATAGAAACGCGTATTGCACTTCGGGCAGGCACGCTTGGTGCCCCATTCAGCCTTGACCACAATTATCTCCGCAACCGGGGGAGCCGACAGCAAAACAGGCGTTTTCTGTCTTCCCGGAAAGGCAGGCGCATTGCCACACGCCGCCGCCGCTGTCAAAGCGCGACGCCATGGAGACCCCCGCCACACCCCTTTCCCTCACCGCCGCCGGCGCCTTGCGCGGCACGGTGACAGTGCCCGGCGACAAGTCGATCAGCCACCGATCGCTGATGCTCGGCGCGCTGGCGGTCGGCGAGACCGTCATCACCGGGCTGCTGGAGGGGGAAGACGTGCTCGCCACCGCGGCGGCGATGCGGGCGATGGGGGCGGACATCACGCGCGGCGACGATGGCGTCTGGCGCGTCCATGGCGTCGGCGTCGGCGGGCTGCTGCAACCCCAGGTGGCGCTCGACATGGGCAATTCGGGGACGAGCACCCGCCTGCTGATGGGCCTGATCGCCAGCCACCCGATCACCGCGACCTTTGTGGGCGATGCCTCGCTGTCGCGCCGGCCGATGGGCCGCGTTATCGATCCGCTGGCGCTGATGGGGGCAAGCTTCACTGCCAGTCCCGGCGGGCGTTTACCGCTGACCATGGTCGGCCTCTGCCCCGCCGTGGCGCTGCGCTACACGTTGCCCGTTGCCTCGGCGCAGGTGAAATCGGCGGTGCTGCTCGCTGGGCTCAACACGCCGGGGGATACGGTGGTCATCGAACCCATCGCCACCCGCGATCACAGCGAACGCATGCTGGCGGGCTTTGGCGCGAAGCTGACGGTGGAAGCGGCGCCCGAGGGTCGCATCATCACTTTGTCGGGCGAAGCGGACCTGCGCCCCCAGACCATCACCGTTCCCGGTGACCCGTCGTCGGCGGCCTTCCCGATGGTCGCCGCGCTGATCGTGCCGGGATCGGACGTCACCATCGCCAATGTCGGCATGAACCCGACCCGCGCCGGGCTGGTGAAGGTGCTGCAGGCGATGGGCGGCGACATCACGGTCGAAAACCCCCGCGATGTCGGCGGCGAACCCGTCGCCGACCTGCGCGTCCGCCACAGCGCACTGACCGGCATCGATCTGCCCGGCGACGACGCCGCCTCGATGATCGACGAATATCCCGTGCTGTTCGTCGCCGCCGCCTGTGCAGAGGGGACCAGCACCTTCACCGGCCTCGACGAACTGCGCGTCAAGGAATCGGACCGGATCGCGGTGATGGCGGCGGGGCTCGGCGCCTGCGGCGTCCCCTGCACCGAACTGCCCGACGGCCTCACCATCACCGGCACCGGCGGCGACCCCGTCCCCGGCGCCGCCACCATCGCCGCCCATCTCGACCACCGCATCGCGATGAGCTTTGCGGTGCTCGGTCTCAACGCCCGCGAGACAGTAACGATCGACGATTCGCGCCCGATTGCGACGAGCTTCCCGAGCTTTGTCGCGATGATGCAAACGCTGGGCGCACGCTAACGCCTTCACCTCCCCCCGGCGGGAGGAAGTTGAGCAACTTGTTGCAGGCGCTGCCCTGAAGATGCAGAAGACCTCAATGCGGATACCAGCCTTTGCAACTTTACTTTTGCTCAGCATGTTTGCAGCTTCCGCAGGAGCGTTGCCGATGTCTTCAACAATTGCTGCGTCTGCACAGATCACCAAGCCGCCAAGTCCTACTAAACTAAAGCTAATCAAACAGTTTATGAATTTGATTGGCCTGCAACAGCAAATCGATAGTGGCAGCTTTCTGGAACACTATGCGCTGCCGGGCGGCCCGATGTGGGCAGCAACGCCAACCGAAGGCAATATTGAAAACTTCTCTCAAGTTTTTAAAAAAAAATTAGATGCTTTGAAGGCAGCTTACGTCACGCGAAGGCCTAAATATCAGCAGGCTTACGAGGAACATCTCAATTGGGAGTTCACGGAAGCCGAACTGAAGGTAATAGTTAAATTCCTTAGTACGCCTGTAGGAAAACATTATCTTGATGGGAGATGGCGGATGGAGGCTTACACGAACACGAATACCGAGGATATGGAGGCAGAAATTGTAAATGATGCAGTTGCCAGCATAGCCAAGTGATATTTATATCTTTTCCATACCTTAGTCGAAAACGAGCTGGCTGTTGTGCACGCAATTGATGCCATTTTCAGCCTTTTCTATCTCCTCAGCCCCCGCCGAACCGCGCCAGCATCACCTCCACGATCTGCCGCGCCGCATCGCCCGCGCCATAAGGCAGCGCAGCCGCCGCCATCCGCGCACGCGCCTCCGCATCGCCAAGCAGTTCCCCCACCGCCGCAATAATCGCCGCGGTGTCGGTGCCGACCAGCCGCGCATTGCCGCTCGCAATTCCCTGGCTGCGTTCGGTGACATCGCGCAGCACCAGCGCCGGGGTGCCGAGTGCCGGGGCTTCTTCCTGCACGCCGCCCGAATCGGTGAGCACCAGCGTCGCACGCTGCAATAGCCACAGGAACGCCGGATAATCGAGCGGCGGCAGCAGGTGCACGCCCGCCAGCCCGCCGAGCACAGCCCGTACCGGCCCGGCCACCGCCGGATGCGGGTGGACCGGCAACACGATCTCCGCCTCGCGCGCCAGCATGGCGAGCGCCAGCAGCACCGAATCGAGCCGCGCGCCGTGATTTTCGCGCCGGTGGATGGTCGCAAGCAGCAGCGGCCGCCGCCAATCGATGCCGGCAAAGCGCAGCCCCAGCGCCGCCTGCAACCCGGCATCGCCCGCCAGCCGCGCCGCCATCAGGTGCAGCGCATCGATGCCGGTGTTGCCGGTGACATGGATATTACCCGCCGCCACGCCCTCGCGGCGCAGTGCGTCTGCCGCCATCACGGTCGGCGCAAAATGCAGGTCAGCCATTTGCGCGATGGCGCGGCGGTGCATTTCTTCGGGGAACGGGTCGACAGTTCCGGTGCGCAGGCTCGCCTCGACATGCGCCACCGGGCAGCGCGCATAGACCGCCGCCTGCGCCCCGGCAAAGGCGCTGGCAGTATCGCCCTGCACCACGACCGCGGCGGGCCGCAGCGTTTCGCATAGCGACGCCAGCGCCGGCACGAGCAGGCCGATCACCGCCGCCCACGATTGCGCCCGCTGCATGATGACAAGACCATGATCGGCAACCAGCTCGAAACCGACAAGGGTCTCGTGGAACAGTTCACGATGCTGCCCGGTCGCGACAAGAATTGTAGCAGCACCGCGCGCTCGTAACGCCAAAATGACCGAAGCAAGTTTCACAGCTTCGGTACGCGTGCCGGCCACGAAGAGCGTAACCTCTTCCGGCGGAGCCTCCATCGCCAAGGTTTGAAAGCTATAAACCGGTTCGTCGTTTGCCAAGGCAGAAAGACAGTTAAATTCTGTGGACGTTTTACTGGTACCCGACTGCAACCAGACCGCCGGCAACGCCACCCTAGCCATTTTGCCGTTCCCGACCTAAAGCGGCGCTCGCAACCACCCGCCCCGGAACCCCGCCCCTTGGCCGACCCCCGCCCTTCCTCGCCATCGCCGCTTGCCGGACCATTGTGGGCGATCCTGGCCGGGCTGCTGCTCGCCATCGGCCTGAGCTATTGGGTCGCCAGCACCGCCCCCGATTTCGAGGACCTGGCACTCGGCGATGCCACCAAATCGGTCTACGGCAGTTACGATGGCGACAAGATCTTCTGCGGAAGCATCGCCGAGGCCCCCGAATGCTTGACGCCCGCCAAGCGCCGCGCCCTGTCCCGGCAAATCCTCTGGCTCGGCAATTCGCAACTCCACGCCATCAACCAGCCGAAACCCGATAACGTGACCGCGCCGATCGTCCTTGCCCGCCGCCTTCGCCCGCAAGGCGTCGAAATCCAGGCGATGAGCTTTCCCAACGCCTCGCTGACCGAATTGAACCTCGCCTGGCTGTTCCAGCGCCAGGACCGGCGCGTCGATGTGCTGATCGTGCCGCTGTTCCTCGATGACACGCGCGAAGGCGCTGTGCGCGATATTCTCGTTCCCGTCGCCCGCCGCCCCGATATCGCCGCGATCTTGCAGGCCTCGCCGGCCGGCCGCCGCATCCTCGCCAGCCTGCCCGCCGGCGAAAAGGACGCGACCGGCGCCGCCAAGCGCGCGCCCTCGCTGCAGGACCGTTCCGAAACCGCGATCACCGCGGCGCTGGAGGCCTGTTGCGGTTTCCAGACGATGCGCGAACAGGCGCGCGGCCAGATCGACATCCAGACCTATATGCTGCGTAACTGGCTGTTCAACGTGAATGCCCAGACGGTGCGGCCGATCATCCCCGATATCTATGCCGCCAATCTTGCCGCCTTGGACGCGATGCTCGCCGATGCGGCGGCGCAGGGCACGCGCGTCATCACCTATATCCCGCCGCTGCGCCAGGATGTGGCGCCGCCCTATGCGCCCGCCGATTATGCCCGTTTCAAGGCCGATACCGCCGCCATCGCCGCCCGCCATGGCGCCACCTTCGTCAATATCGACGGCATCGTCCCCGGGCCTTTGTGGGGCACCAAGGCAGCGACCCGTACCGGCGGTGATCCGGAACTCGATTTCATGCATTTCCAGGAACCCGGGCATGTCGCGGTGGCGGCGGCGCTGGGTCCGGTGATCAAAGCGGCACTGGCCAAGGCGCCGGCGCGATGATCTTCAACAGCCTGACCTTCTTCGTCTTTCTTGGCGTCGTCATCCCGCTCTACTGGGTGCTGCCGCGCCAGCCGCGGCTCTGGCTTATCCTGGCTGCCGGGGTCGTCTTCTACGGCTTCTGGCGCTTCGATTTCCTGTTGCTGCTGTTCGCCTCGATCACTTTCGATTTCTTTTCGGGTCTGATCATCGCCGGGGCGACCGATGCGCGAAAGCGCAAGCTGTTCCTGTCGCTGAGCGTCGCCATCAACCTCGGCGTCCTCGGCTTCTTCAAATATTTCTATTTCCTCGCCGACAGTTTCGCCGGCCTCGGCAGCCTGATCGGGGTGGAGGTGCCGCGCCCGACCTGGAACATCATCCTGCCGATCGGGGTCAGTTTCTACACCTTCCACGCGATGAGCTACATCATCGATGTCTACCGCGGCCATATCAAGCCGGTGCGCAGCTACATATTGTTCTGCAACTATGTGATCTTCTTCCCGCAGCTCGTCGCCGGCCCGATCCTGCGCGCCGGCGAGATGCTCTGGCAGCTCGATACCCGCCCGGCGTTCAAGGGCGCCGATATCGCCGAAGGCCTGTCGCGTATCGCCGCCGGGCTGTTCCTGAAGGTGGTGCTGGCCGACAATATCGCCACCTTCGTCGACCAGGCCTATGCCACCGATCCGACCAAGCTATTCGCCATCGACACGCTGACGCTGGGGTTCCTGTTCGGCTTCCAGATCTATTTCGATTTCGCCGGCTATTCATCGATCGCCATCGGGGTCGCGCTGCTGATGGGCATCCGCTTTCCCGAAAACTTCGCCTTTCCCTATCTGTCCGACAGCCCGCGCACCTTCTGGCGGCGCTGGCACATCTCGCTGTCGAGCTGGATCCGCGACTATGTCTACCTGCCGCTGGCGGGCGTGAAGGTCGCCGATCGCATGTCGACCGGCGGCATCGGCATCGACGGCACCGGCCAGATCGGCCGCAACAATGCCCTGTTCGCACTGTTCGCGACCTGGGCGATCATGGGGCTGTGGCACGGCGCGGCCTGGACCTTCGTGCTCTGGGGCGTCTGGCATGCCGCGCTGGTGCAAGGGCATCGCCTGATCTCGCCACGGCTGGCGCGCTGGCGCGGGCTGCCCCTCACAGTCATCGGCTGGGCGGTCACGCTGGCGCTGGTGATGATCGGCTGGATCCCGTTCCGGGCGCCGTCGCTCGATTATACCTTCACCGTCTGGTCGCATCTGTTCGATGTCGCGCACCTGACCAGCCGGGGTTTGCGCGAATCGACCTATGTCGTTGCTGCCTTTGCGCTGCTGCTCACCGTCGCG
>JBILPK010000120.1:0-10911 GCA_044373875.1 Polymorphobacter sp. | reverse complement strand
CCGATGAGCAGATAGGGCAGCAGCGACTGGACACCACGCCGGTTGAGCGCCACCAGCACCGCCAGCCCGGCCGCCGCCGCGCCAAGCGCGGCGAGGTTCAGGCTGTCGGTATAGGCGATGGCGATGATCAGGATGGCACCGAGGTCATCGATGATCGCGATGGCGGTGAGCAGCAGCTTGAGCGACGTCGGCACGCGGTTGCCGAGCAGGGCCAGCACCCCCAGCGCAAAGGCGATATCGGTCGCCGCCGGGATCGCCCAGCCATCCAGATTGGCGGGTTGGTTACGGTTGATGGCGAGGTAGATCAGCGCCGGCATCACCATGCCGCCAAGCGCGGCGGCGCCGGGCAGGATCCGCCGTGGCCAGCTCGACATTTCGCCGTCGATGAGCTCGCGCTTGATCTCCAGCCCGACGAGCAGGAAGAACAGCGCCATCAGGCCATCATTGACCCAGTGCAGCAGCGACATCCCGGCGAAATCGAGATGCAGGCTGTGGAAATAGTCTTCCGACAAGGCGGAATTGGCGACGATCATCGCCAGCGCCGCCGCCGCCATCAGGACGTAGCCACCAGCGGCCTCGGCCTGCAACAACCGGCGGATCGTGGACAGGGGGCGGGGCCGCAACATGGCAACGCTCTACCGGCGCCCGCAGCCGGCGTCACGTGAAACCGGATCAGCGCGCCTGGTAGTTGGTGGCCACCCAGTCGCGATAGCTGCCATCGAGGACGCCGCGCCACCAGGCTTCGTTGCCGAGATACCACGCCAGCGTCGCCGCAAAGCCGGTGGCGAAATCGCGCGCCGGGGCATAGCCGAGTTCGGCGCGCGCCTTGGTCTCGTCGATGGCATAGCGCCGGTCATGGCCGGGGCGGTCGGTCACGGTGATCTTCAGGCTGGCGGTCGGCCGGCCCTGCGCTGCCGCCGCATCGGGGAAGCGCGTTGCCAGCGCCGGGTCGGCAGCAAAGGCGGCATCGACCGCGGCACACAGGGTATCGATGACGGTGATGTTGGGCAGTTCGGCGCCGCCGCCGATGCAATAGGTCTCGCCGACCCGGCCCTTCAGCAGCACCGCCTCGATGCCGCGGCAATGGTCCTCGACGTGCAGCCAGTCGCGGATCTGCATGCCATCGCCATAGATCGGCAGGTTGCGCCCGTGCAGCGCGTTGATGAGGAACAGCGGGATCAGCTTTTCGGGGAATTGATACGGGCCGTAGTTGTTCGAGCAATTGGAGGTGGTGACATCGAGGCCATAAGTATGATGCCAGGCGCGGACGAGATGGTCCGATGCTGCCTTGGATGCCGAATAGGGGCTGTTGGGGGCATAGGCGGTGGTCTCGCTGAACGCCGGATCATCGAGGCCGAGCGAGCCATAGACTTCATCGGTCGAGACATGGTGGAAGCGGTGCGGTCGTGCCTTGTCACCGAGCCAAGCGCTGCGCGCCGCCGTCAACAGGCTGAGCGTGCCAAGGACATTGGTGTCGATAAAGGCGGCGGGGCCATGGATCGAACGGTCGACATGGCTTTCGGCGGCGAAGTGCACCAGCGTGTCGACCGAGCCTTCGGTCAGCAGGCTTTCGACGAGCGCGGTATCGCGGATATCGCCCTGCACGAAATCGGCGCGGGCGCCCGCCAGATTGGCGCGGTTGCCGGCATAGGTCAGCGCATCGAGGACGGTGATGCGGTCCCCGGGATGCCGAGCTTCCCAGTAATGCACGAAGTTGGCGCCGATGAAGCCGGCGCCGCCGGTGACGAGCAGATGGCTCAAGACTGGGCCTCCTTGATGGCGGACAGGCAGAGGCGCAGTTCGGTCCGCCAATGCGCGGCCGGGCCGGTGATGGCCCAGCAACTCGATTTGTCGAGGACCGAATAGGCCGGGCGCTGCGCCGGGGTCGGATAATCTTCGGTGCGGATCGGGATGATCGGCACGGCGCTGCCGAGCAGACCGATGGCCAGCGCTTCTTCCTGGATGGCGACGGCGAAATCATACCAGCTGGCGGCGCCGGCATCGGTCCAGTGATGGATGCCGTGCGCCCCGGCGGCGCTCAGCGTCCAGAGCGCGCGGGCCAGCCCGGCGACATGGGTGGGCGTGCCGATCTGGTCGGCTACCACCCGCACTTCGGGGCGTTCCCGCATCAGGCGCAGCATGGTGTGGACGAAATTGTTGCCGACCGCCGCATAGACCCAGGCGGTGCGCACGATCAGCGCATCGGGTCCGGCGGCGATTTCGCCGGCCAGCTTGGTGGCGCCATAGGCGCTGACCGGGTTGGGGGTCGCATTGGGGGCATAGGGCCGGCTGGCCGTGCCATCGAAGATGAAATCGGTCGAGACATGTACCAGCCGCGGAGCATGGGCAGCGAGTAGCGCGACGGCATCGGCATTGATGCGCTGCGCCAGCGCCGCATCGGCTTCGGCCTTGTCGACAGCGGTATAGGCGGCGGCGTTGAAGACGATATCGGCGCCGCTCTCGGCGATCACCCGGGCGACCGTTGCGGGGTCGGTAATATCGAAATCGGCCTCGGGTGGCGCGATCACTGTCACGCCCGCCGGTGCGCAGGCCTGTAGCGCGCGGCCGAGCTGGCCCCCGGAGCCGGCGATCAGCGCCCTCATGCGAACACCTCGGCGTCGGCGAGCAGCGGTGCCGCCGCGTCCTTGCCCGACAGTTGCGGCGTCATCCCGGCCAGCGGCCAGTCGATCCCGATCGCCGGATCGTCCCAGCGCACGCCGCGATCGTCGCTGCCGTCATAAAGCTGGGTGCATTTGTAGAGGAAATCGGCGCTCTCGCTGAGCACGACAAAGCCATGCGCGAAGCCCGGCGGCACCCACAGCATGCGCTTGTTGGCACCGGACAGTTCATAGCCGACCCAGCGCCCGAAATGCGGTGACGAGCGGCGTACATCGACGGCGACATCGAAAACGGCGCCGGCGGTCACCCGCACCAGTTTTCCCTGCGGGTTCTTCAGCTGGTAATGCAACCCGCGCAGCACCCCGCGCGACGAGCGGCTGTGATTGTCCTGCACGAAATCGAGATCGAGTCCGCTTTCGGCAAAGCTCCGAGCGTTCCAGCTTTCGAGGAAAAAGCCGCGCTCATCGCCAAACACCTTGGGTTCGATCAGCTTGACGCCGGGGAGGGGAGCGTCGACGACGTTCATCGCGCCATCCGCAACTGGTCGCGCAGATATTCGCCATAGCCCGATTTTCGCAGCGGCTCGGCGATGCGTTCGAGCTGTTCGGCGGTGATGAAGCCTTGCCGCCAAGCGATTTCCTCGGGGCAACAGATCTTCAGCCCCTGGCGTTCCTCTACGATACGGACATAGAGCCCGGCATCGAGCAGCGAACCATGGGTGCCGGTATCGAGCCAGGCAAAGCCGCGCCCCATCAGTTCGACTTCCAGCGTCCCGGCTTCCAGATAGAGCCGGTTGAGATCGGTAATCTCGAGCTCGCCGCGCGCCGACGGCTTGATATCGCGCGCCAGCCGCACCGCATCGCCATCATAGAAATAGAGGCCGGTGACGGCATAATTGGATTTGGGGTGGGCGGGCTTTTCCTCGATGGTTTCGGCGCGGCCTTTGGCATCGAACGACACGACGCCATAAGCGCCCGGGTCCTTGACATAGTAGCCGAACACCGTGGCGCCATCGGTCCGCGCATCGGCGCGCGCCAGCAGTTCGGGCAGGCCATGGCCGTAGAAGATATTGTCCCCCAGGATCAGCGTCGACGGCCGGTCGCCGACGAAATCCGCCCCGATATGATAGGCCTGCGCCAGCCCCTTGGGCTCGTGCTGCACGGCGTAGCGGATGTCCATGCCCCAGTCGCTGCCGTCGCCGAGCAGGCCGGCGAACGCCGCGCTGTCGGCCGGCGTCGTGATGATCAACACCTCGCGGATGCCGGCGACCATCAGCACCGAAAGCGGATAGTAGATCATCGGCTTGTCATAAACAGGCATCAACTGCTTCGACACTGGCTTAGTCAGCGGATAAAGACGCGTTCCCGAGCCGCCTGCGAGGATGATGCCGCGGCGGTTGGTAACAGCTGCTGTCATCAGGTGCGTCCTTGCATGAGGCGGCGGACCAGCCCGGCAAAGCTGCGGGCCTGTTCGACGGGTTTATCCTGTGCTGCTGCGGCGGCGAGTTGCAGCCCGCGATAGCGCGGCCACGGCCTACCAGTTACGATTAGCGCGGCAAGACGCGACAGGATTTGTTTCTTGCGGCGCGCCTGCGCTGGCTGCATGGCCGCTATCGCCGACATGGCGAGCGGTTGCGTCACCAGCCGCCCGGCCACCCGCGATTCGGCGAGCAGCGCGGCGCCGGCGGCGGTCCGGGCGATGACGAGGCTGCGACCCTCCTGCTCCTCAAAGCTCGGATAGCCGCGTTCATCGCCTTCCCAGGCATCGGCACAGGCGACGTCAGCGACATTGCCGGTGGCGTCGGGGCAGATCTTGCAGCGAAACTGGACTTCCTTTGACAATATGTCGCCCCAGCTGTCGGCATAGCTCATCTGGCGGGTGCTGCCGTCCTTCAGCGTCGCCTTGGCAAAGCCGGGCCAGCCGTCGCCGCGGTAGCGAAAGGCGGTCACGTCATCGGGAGCAACGCCCAACCGGTCGAGCATACGACGCGTGCCGGCGGCACTTGGGATGCCGGCGCAAAAAAACGCCAGCATGATCGGCACGCGGGCGTTGATGCGCGAGTCTTGGCGGGCGCGCGCCCGCAGCGCCGACACGTCGCACGGTTTGCCGACAAAGGCGAAGCGGCCGGGGCGCGCTAGCCAACCCTCCAGCCCGGCGAGCGGCGCCGATGCGGTGTAGCGCGACCCGGCGGCAGCAAAGACGTCATCGGCGGTTTCGGAGGCGCTGGTGCGATTGCCGGTTGGCACATCGGGGTCGGCGCCGGTCTGGACAACGAAATCGACAAGCCCGGTGGCGAGCGCATGTAGGAGCAGCGCCGACAGCACGCCCCCTGACGATGCCTGGTGGCGCAGCGCGGCATCGCTGGCATGGCCGGTGCCGACGAAATGCGCCGGGCCCCATAGCGGGTTGTTGACTGGTGCCGCTGCTGCCGTGCTTTCATCGATGACCAGTCCGGGGCAGGCGCCCGCGATATCCGCTTCCTGCGCAGCGGTGAGTGCCGCCGTCTGCCGCGGCCGCAGATAGCCGGGTGCCACCATGGTCATGGTAACGGCATCAGGGGAGATCGCGGCGCAAAGGCCGCACCCGCTGCACAACTGCCCGCGTTCGACACGGGCGAGGGCCGGCGAGGCCGTCACCTGGCGACCGCCGCGAATTGCTTGGCCAGCTCGGCGGTATAGCCTTCAAGGCCGGCGGCAATGACCGGGTCACCCTTGCGGATGTCGGCAGCCATCTCCTCGCGCCGGGCAAAGGCATCGAGGATGAAGGCCCGCGCCGCTTCGGTGGTCATGCCCTTGGCGGGCACCAGCCAGGGATAGTGAAGCCCGCCGTACAGGCCTTCGAACTTGCGGCTGTAGCTGATCGGCACGACGGGGACACCGGCCGAATAGGCAGCGATCGTGGCGTGCATGCGCGCCCCGACGAGGAAATCGAGCCCCGAGATGAAGGATTTGGCCGCCGATGGCGAGGCGAAATCCGGTCCGCGCACGAGTGCCGGGAACTCGGCCTTCAACTGGTCGGCGGCGCTGCTGTCGTCATCGCGCGCCACGCCCGACGCGACGACATGAGGGACCAGCGTGACCTCGGTGTTCGGCATGGCGAGGAAATCGGCGATGATCGTGCGGGTCAGCGCCGCATAATCGATGCTGAGGCCGAATTCATTCTTGCCGGAATAGCCGCCGCCCATCAGCAACCCCGACGCATTGATGCCGACACGCACCGGGCCGCCGGGCACGCGCTTGGCGCGATCGAAAGGCAGGGCAAAGGCAACGTCGATGGCTTGCCGGGCATCGGCATCGGGCGCCATCTGCCGCAACACGGTCATCGACATCGGATCCCGCACGAAAACGGCTTCGGCCTTGCGGCACGCCCAGGCGGCCACGGCGGTATGCGGCTGGCGCGAGAATGGCCCGATGGTCTGGGGCGACAAGATCAGACGCTTGCCGCGCGCCAGCGCCAGTGCCTTGGTCGCGATGATATAGGCGTAGCGCTTGTCGGGATAGATATCGGTGAAACTGTCGCCGGCGCCGATATCGAGCATGATGTCGATCGATTTCAGATCGTGGCGATACCCGCCCGGCGACAGCATGTAGCGGCCGTTGATCACCCGGAAATCTACATCGGCATCGTCTATGTAGCGATGCCCCTTGTCCGCGCCGCCGAAGATTGTGAAGCGCGGCACGAGGCCCGCCCGCGCCGCTGCCTGGCGCGCAAGGGCGATGTTCCCGACTGTCAGCGCGCCGACGCCCAGGTTTCCCGATGCGACACTGTGCCAGGCCAGTCCGATATGCAGTGACTTCACGAAACCTGTTCCCGTCGCTTGCGGTTGCACCTTTTGAAAAGGCTTACTTCGCGGCGACGGGCTCCGGCGCTTTCGGTGCCGCGGCAGCGGGAGCAGCACCCGCCTTGGGTGCCGCCGGCGCCTTGGGGAAGACCGGCGGGCCATAGCCCTTGCCATAGATGATCTTGGCTTTGTAGGCTTCCTGCCAGGTCTTCAGCTCGGTGCCGAGCCGCTTCTGGATTTCCTGGCGCTGCAGGATGTTCTGGGCATAGGCGATGGCGCGTTCACCGGTGAAAGGCTGGGTTTTCGCGTTGGTGACGCTGTTGATGTAGATGATCGGTGCCGGCGCGCCGGCCGGCTGGTCGGCGAACATGAAGGGTTCGGGATTGGCAGCCGAGCTTAGGCGGATGATTTCCGTCGTCAGCGCCGGGTTTACGGTCAGTGAATCGAGCTGCTGCGGTGCGCGGCGATATTCGATATTGGCGTCGACGAGGATCTTTTCCACATCGCTCATCGTCTTGGCATCCTTCAGCGGCAGCTGATCGATGTTGGCCGGGCGCAGGAACTGGATCTGGTCGAGCGTGAAGATCTTGCGATCACCGAAGACCTGCGGATTTTCCGCAACGAATTTCTGGGCATTCTCGCGCGGTGTCGCGGTGACCTTCTGCTGGATATCGCCCTGCAGCGCCTGGACCAGCAGCGTTTCATCGGTGCGCTGCTTGGCGAGCAGGAACTGCGGATTCTGGTCGAGCTTGCGCTTCTGCGCTTCGGCAACGAGCATCTTGCGTTCGATGACCCGGGCCAGCGCCACCGATTCCACCAGCTTGCGCGGCGCATCGCCGCCCTGGTTGGGGATCTGGGCGATTTCGGAATTCAGTTCGTGGATCGTGACATCCTTGCCGTCGATCGTGGCAACGACTTGGCCTTCCGGGGGCTTGCCGGAATTGCCGCAAGCCGACAGGGCAAGAACGGCTGCGCCTGCCGAAGCCAATACTGCAACGCGAACGAGTGTCATTCGTGGGAACTCCTGAAAACGGTATCGGTATAGCAGGTAAGGCGTCAATGCGCGGACAATGCGTCGTGGTCAATAAGGAACGGCTTGCCCGCTGCCAAGGCACGCCTTCAATTCGAACGGTTCCAGAAATCGCCCCCGCCTTCACCCGCGGCCCCCATGACGCGCAGCATCTCGGTACAGCGAAACCAGCGGATGCGTGCCAGCGTCGAAACGCCGACGCCGCGGTTGCGCAGGCCGGCAATTCGATCCGAACGGAACAATTTGATCGTTTCGACCGGGATCGAGGCCAGCATCGCCACGGCACGCAACCGCCAGCGCCAGTCGGCGGCGCCGCTTTTGCCATGATCGTTCCAGTCATGGCGGATATGGCGCTGCCATTTGCGTACGAGCCCGGCAAGATCCGGCCGGGCCGGGTGATACACCCGCATCGCCGGCACATAACGGGTGGCATAGCCGAGGGCATGGGAGCGCCGCCCCCAATCAAGGTCTTCGGCCTTGTCGATGCCGGCAAAGGGGCCGACGGCGGCGTGCACCGCGCGGTCCATGGCGAGGTTGGCGGTGACCGAAAACTGCTTGGTTTCGATGTACATCTGCTGGCGAAAGCCGAATACGGCTTCATAGGCCTCGATCGGCGTCAACCGCGCCGGATCGGCGAAATCGATACGGATATCACCGCCGACAACGGCCCGGCCGGGGGCCGCCGTCACGGCATCGACGGCAGTCTGCAACCAGCCGGGGGCGGCCCGGCAATCGGCATCGATGAAGGCCAGCACCGCCGACCGCGCCGCGCCGATGCCATGGTTGCGTGCCGGGCCGGGGCCAGGCACCGGTTCGGCAAGGAAGCGCACCATCGGGTAACGTGCCTGCACCGCGGCGATCGAAACCGTCGATCCATTGTCGACAACGATGATCTCGGCCTCGCCATCGGCGAGCGCCTGCGATGTTACCGACGCAAGGCATTTGTCGAGCGCATCGGGCGTATTCAAGTGCGGAATGATGACCGAAACGCGCGGGCAGGGCGCGGTTCCGGCAGCGGGGGCGGTCACGACAGGCCCGCCAGCGTGGCCGGCGAGGGGTGGTAGGCGGCATCCGGATACGCCCGCACCAGCGCAGCGAGCCCGGCCTTGTCGCGTTCCCACCAGCGCGAGGCCTCGATGGCGGCAATGGTCTCGGCATCGAAACGGTCACGCAGCTTTGTCGCCGGCTGCCCGACCATGATGGCATAGGCCGGCACATCCTTGGTCACCACGGCACCGGCGCCGATGATCGCGCCGCGGTCGATCGATTTGCATCCCGGCGTGATGGTGGCGTTGTGGCTGATCCAGACATCATCGCCGATTTCGAGCCAGGGCGGGTCGATCAGATCGCGCGGCACCACGCCGAAGCGTGCTTCATAAAGATAGGGGTGGGTGGTCAATGCCTCGATCGGGTGGTTGGCATCGAGGATCCGTGCCGATTTGGCGAACGAACAATAGCGACCGATCCGGGTGCGCCCCGGAATCCGCCAAGGATCGAAACAGCCATAGCTGTAAAGACCGACCTCGACACGCCAGCGCTGCGCGAAATGCGCCCGCAACGCCAGGCTTTCATGTTCGTTGCGCGACAGCCAGCGCAGCCGCAGCTTTTCGACGATCCGACCGATCATATGCGTTTCAGATCTGGCTCAGGCACGAATCAAGCGGTCATCCGCGCCATCGCGGCTGACATCAGCAGCAACGACGAAACCCCCGGATAGCGGAAGCGGAAGCGCAATTCCCCGTCGAACTCATG
Source organism: Polymorphobacter sp. (assembly GCA_044373875.1). Lineage (GTDB taxonomy): Bacteria > Pseudomonadota > Alphaproteobacteria > Sphingomonadales > Sphingomonadaceae > Sandarakinorhabdus. The sequence continues at coordinate 1,729 of JBILPK010000120.1, read as the reverse complement.
GAGTTCGAGAAGATCGTGGGGATGCGCAAATCGCTTCAGCTCGCGTTCGATCATGGCGGGCGACTGGGCACCGTTCAATTCGGTAAAGACATCGTCGATCCCGAAATAGCCATCGGCCGAACTGCCGGCGCGCGCCGCCGCGATCAGCAACGGCCATTGCGCCCGGGCTTCGTCACGGCCAAGGCTCGCCTGGACCCGCCGCGGCAGCGACGCATTCCAGTCGGTCAACACGCGCTCCACTGCCAGCCGGCCATGATTTTCGTCGACGACCGACTTGCGCTCGGTCAGCGCAGCCAGCCCGGCCTGGTGGGCGATCAGCCGGACGATATAGGGCGACCCCCCCGCCATGGCGGTGACCATCGCAATGGCTTCATCCGAGTACCGGATTTCTGCCGCTTCCTCGCCGATGCCGATGACATCGCGCACTTCGCTGGTCGTGAGCGGGCGCATCGGCAGGCCGACAATATTGCGCCGGATCGAAGGCGCATAGCCGATCAACTCGTCGAGATTCTGGGCGACGCCGGTCAACACCAGCTGGACGCGCGCCGCTCGGTCCGACAGGTTCTTGATGAGTTCGGCGACATCGCGGCGGAACGAGGCATCGAGCACGCGGTCATATTCATCGAGGATGATGATGACGCGGGTGCCGGTCACTTCGGCGAACAGATCGGCAAGTTCGCGCGGGCCGAAATGTTCTTCGAGCATCACGTCGAAATTGTCGCCGGCTTCGGCTTCGGCCGAATTCGGCAAGACCGATTTGTGGTAAAGCCGCGGAATGCGCGCCGCAAACGAGCGGAACATCGTATCGAACTGGGCTTCGGTGCCGCAACTGCCGTACAGCACGAGATAGCGTGCTTCACGGGCCGTTTCGGCAAAGACATGCGCGAGGCTGGTCTTGCCGATCCCTCGCTCGCCGTAAATGACGACATGGACACGCTGCTGCTCGATGCTGGCGATCAACTGCGACAGGGCATCATGGCGGCCCGCGAAGCTTTCGCGCCCGATCACCGGCTGCGACGCGCCAAGCACATCGCGCAGCGCCAGCTTGCGCCGCGCCATGATGGCATCGGCATCACTGCTGTCGACATCGTCGGAAGCCGAAGCCGCAAAGCGCGGCAGCGCCTGGTTGCGCGCCGCTTCGACCGGCTGGCGCCACAAGGTTTCCAGAAAAGCCGGCCGGGCTTCGGTCGCAAGACGCGGCGCATCCGCCATGCGGGTGACATCGTCGGAATCGGCCGCATCGACGGGATCGGCGGCGAGCACCGTTTCCAATTCCTCGGGTGCCGCATCGGTCTGTGCGCGCTCGGATCGTGACCAGCGTTTCCAGATCATTCGTCTTCCTACATTGTCGTTGGGCGAAGGGATGCCCGCGCCGCTTTATACAATAGCCGTTTTGAATGACATATCCTTTTCGCCTCGGCGATCACGGACAATGCGGCGAACGGCCCGGCGCGGCACCTTCGTCCGACAAGGTGCCCGGTCGAACACCGCTGCTGCGGCAGCGCGAAACCGTTGTGCTACAGGCCGCGCCTGCCGGGCAAATATGTTCCATCGGCAGGAATAAAACCTATGATTGGATTCTGCTGAGCCGGACTACGCCGAGCCTCCATGCTATCTTGTTATCGTTTCACGACGCCGTGTCTGAGGGGTGACCCTGCGCCGAAGCATGAATTGTGGGTCAGATGTCACTATCGTTCCTACAATGTCTCGACGACTGCAAAGGCGTCTG
>JBILPK010000266.1:0-3837 GCA_044373875.1 Polymorphobacter sp. | reverse complement strand
CCGGCAGGCCGAACAGCGCCGCCGGAGCCGCCGTCATCGTCTTCAAGGCCGCCGCCAGCGACAGCGTGCCGTTACGGACAAGCGACAAGGCGAGCGCCAGCAGCGTTTCCGCCCCCGCCATGCCCGGCAGCGCATCGGAGAACGGCAGCCGCTTTTCTTCTTGGCTGCGCGGATCATGCCCCGAAGCGATGACCGAAATCGTGCCATCGCCGATCGCGGCTTCGACCGCGCGGCGGTCGGCATCGCTGCGCAACGGCGGCGACAACCGGGCGAAACTGCGGAAACCCGCGACGGCGGTTTCGTTTAGCAGCCAGTGCGCCGGTGTGACACCGGCGCTGACCGGCAATCCGCGGGCATTTGCCGCACGGACGAGATCGAGCCCCTCGGCGGTCGTCACCTGGCGCAGGTGCAGCCGTGCCCCGGTCGCTTCGGCAAGCCGGATATCGCGCGCGATGGCCAGGCTTTCGGCAAAGGCCGGCGCGGCGGCAAGCCCCAGGCGCGTCGCATAATCGCCTTCGGTGGCAACGGCACCGGCGGTCAGCGCTGCGTCCTCGGCATGGCTGACCACCGTCATGTCGAACGCCCGGCTATAGGCAAGCAGGCGGTGCATCACGGCGCTGCTGGCGATCGCGCCGCGCCCGGTGGCAACCCCGACCGCGCCCGCCGCCTGCCCCAGCCCGATTTCGGCGAGTTCCTGCCCCGCCAGGTCGCGGCTTGCCGCCACCAGCGGATGCACCCAGACATCGGGCTTGCCCATCGCCTGCGCAAACGCCACCAGCGCCGGATCATCGAGCGGCGGCCACTGGTCGGGCATCAGCACGATCCGGGTGATGCCGCCGGCATGGCAGGCAGCCGGATCGGCGCGGAACACCCCGGCGTCGATCAGCCCGGGCGCCAGCACCAGCCCGGTCGCATCGATGATTTCGGCGTCGGCCGGGATCGCCACCGTCCCGACTGCTGCCACCATCCGGTCACGCAACAGCACGGTCGCCACCGCATCGAAACCCGTCGCCGGATCGATGACGCGCGCGCCGGTGATGGCGATCATGCTGTCACCCCCACGGGAGGCCAACCAGCGACTCCCCGCCGCGTGCGCGTCAGCACATCGAGGCAGGCCATGCGCACTGCGACGCCCATTTCGACCTGCTCGGTCACCGCCGAGCGGGCGATATCATCGGCGATACGCCCGTCGATCTCGACCCCGCGGTTCATCGGCCCCGGGTGCATGACCAGCACGCCATCGGCGGCATGGCGCAGGCGTTCCTCGGTCAGCCCGAAGAAGCGGAAATATTCGCGCGTCGACGGCACATAGGCGCCATCCATGCGCTCGGTCTGCAAGCGCAACATCATCACGACATCGACGCCCTTCAGCCCTTCATCCATGCTGGTGAAGCAGTCGACCCCCAATTGTTCGACATGCGGCGGCATCAGCGTTGGCGGCGCCACCACCCGCACCTTGGCGCCGAGCGCCGCCAGCAGCTGGAAATTCGATCGCGCCACCCGGCTGTGCAGGATATCGCCGCAAATCGCCACCGTCAGCCCTTCGATGCGGCCCTTGCGGCGGCGGATGGTCAGCGCATCGAGCAGCGCCTGGGTCGGGTGTTCATGGCGGCCGTCGCCGGCGTTGAGCACCGGGCAGCCGAGCTTTTCGGCGATCAGCTGCACCGCGCCCGACGAACCATGGCGGATGACGATGACATCGGGGTGCATCGCCGCCAGCGTCAGCGCCGTGTCGAGCAAGGTTTCGCCTTTCTTCACCGACGATCCCGACACGCCCAGATTGACGACATCGGCGCCGAGCCGTTTCCCCGCGATCTCGAAGCTGAGCAGCGTCCGCGTCGAATTTTCGAAAAAGGCATTAATCTGGGTCAGCCCGGCAAGGCGATTGTCGTGCTTGGCACCGCCATTACCGGGCTTGCCGGCGCCGCGGTTGAGCTCCACCCATTGTTCTGCTTCATCGAGCAGATAGAGCATTTCCCAAGGTTGCAACCCCTCGAGGCCGAGCAGATGGGCATGGGGAAACGGGTGCGCACCGGCCGGGGTGGCGCCGGTGGCGACGACAGGGTTGATCGGCGTTGGCATCCCCCAAACGTTTAGCGGGGTTGCGCCGCCAAGGGCAAGCGGCAGACCGGGCCATGTCGCCGAACAGTCACATTTGATCCCGGTCAAAGACCGGCTTGTCCCGATCCGCAAATCTGCTGGCCGGGAAACAGGAGATGACCGGGGATGAACATTGCCGAACTCGATGTGCTGCGCTGGCTGCACATTCTCGCCATGGTCTATTGGCTGGGCGGCGAATGGGGGGTGTTCCAGACGTCGTACAATGTCGTCAACCGGGCACTGTCGCTCGAAGAACGGCGACGCCACATGGAAACCGCCTATCGAATCGACATATTGGCGCGCACCGGCATATTGATGCTGCTGCCGCTCGGGCTCCACATGGGCAATATCTATGGCCTGCAACCCTTTGGCGGCGTCTGGCTGTGGTTGATCTGGGGGGTGATGATCGGCTGGCTGGCGCTGACCTGGAGCGCGTTCCTGGCGCGCGAGACCGACCTGGGGCTGCAGCTGACGCGTATCGACGAGATCGGCCGCTACATTCTCATCCCGTCGCTCGCCATTGTGTCGCTGGCCTCGCTTTACGGTCTTGGACCGTTGCTCGTCGAAGCCGGCACCTATTGGTACGCCGCCAAGCTGCTGCTCTACAGCTTCGCGCTGTGCATCGGGCTGGCGCTGCGCTGGATCATGCGGCTGTGGACATTGCGCTTCCGTCGCCTCGCCGCCGGGCCCGATGCCGCCGAGGAAGCCGCGCTGGAACGCGAGATCGGCTGGGGCCGCATGCTCGCCTATGTCTACTGGATCACCATTTCGGGCGTGTGTTTTCTTGGCGCGACCAAGCCCTTCTAACGCGTCAGCAGCAGCGCCACCGGCAACATCGCGGCCGCCGCCACCAACGGCAGCGCCGCCCGCCAGCCGGCGCGCCAGCCCGCCGTCACCAGCACGATCCCGGCCTTGAACAGCGTGTTGAGCAACACCGGCAGCGACAGGATCATCCCTGCCACCGCAGGCTCGAGCGTGCCCGGCGCCAGCCCACGCATGGTCGCGATGGCGGCGTCGACATCCATCGACCCGGTAATCGCCAGCACCGTCACGATGCCGGCGTTGCCGAAGCGGAGCTCGGCCCAGCGCACCACCAGCGCCAGTACCGCCACCAGCAACGCAAAGCCCAGCGCCGGCAGCAAGGCGAAAGGGTTTCGCGATTCGGGCGCCTGGGCCAGCGGCGCAGTACGCGCGGCACGCACGCCCAGCGCGGCGAAGCCCAGCGCCACCAGCGTTGCCGGAACCATGATGATAGCCAGCCGCGGGAACGCGAACGGCACCAGCAGCGCGGTCAGCGCCAGCACCCGCGCGAACATCACCGCCGAAGCGACCGCGATGCCCGCCGCCAGCACCGGGCGTTGGTCGGCCTCCCCGCGCAGCCGCTGCGCCAGCGATGCGGTGACCGCGGTCGATGAATAAAGCCCGCCGACCGCTGCCGTCGCCAGCGTGCCGCGTGTCGCGCCGAACCGCTTTGCCGCGATGTACCCGGCGACGGAAAAGCCGCAGACGATGACGACGACCAGCCACAGGTCGAACGGGTTCCACGCGCCATAAGGCCCCATGGCGCGATCGGGCAGCACCGGCCAGATCGCGCCGGCAATGATGGCAAATCGGATGACGGCATCGACATCGGTTTCGGAAAGCCCGCGCAGCCAGCCGTGCAGCGTTTCGCGTTGCGACAGCAAAAGCGCTGCCACCGCCGCCACCGCCATCGCCGCGACGGCATAACCGCTGGTC
>JBILPK010000119.1:0-10962 GCA_044373875.1 Polymorphobacter sp. | reverse complement strand
GATTGCGGGCACTGGCTGTTCTGGGGCGAAACCGAAGTGCGGGTCGGGGACTGGATCGCCGGCTGGCTGGAGCAGTTCGAGCCGCAACCGGCGCTGTAAAGTGCCGAAAGCGCCATTCAAACTCCCGCCCCCTTGTTGGGAGGGCGACTCGGGCGCAGCCCGAGCGGGGTGGGGGTATCCGTGCCGCCACGCGTGAACCCCCACCCCGCTCGCTTCGCGAGTCGGCCTCCCCACAAGGGGGAGGGAGTTGAACCGCAATCTCTGCGCGCCGCCCTCATCGCCGAGGCCACCCGTCTCGGCTTCGCCAGCATCGGCATCGCCCCCGCCACCGCCGCGCCGCTGGCGGGTGACCGCCTGCGGCAATGGCTCGCCGCCGGCCGCCACGGCGACATGCTGTGGATGGCCGACACGGTGGAGCGCCGCGCGTCCCCGCAAGGCCTGTGGCCCGAGGTGCGCAGCGTCGTCATGCTCGGCACCAATTATGCCTCGGGGCTCGATCCGCTGCGCCATGCCGGGCACTCCGATACCGGCGTCATCTCGGTCTATGCGCTGGGCAGCGACTATCACGACATCATCAAGAAACGCCTGAAGGCGCTGGCCCACTGGCTCGTCGCCGCCGCCCCGGACAGCGAACTGAAGGTCTTCGTCGATACCGCGCCGGTGATGGAAAAGGCGCTCGCCGAAGCCGCCGGGCTCGGTTGGCAGGGCAAGCACACCAATATCGTCTCGCGCAGCCACGGCTCGTGGCTGTTCCTCGGCGCGCTCTACACCACCCTCGATCTGCCCGCCGATGCGCCCCACCCCGACCGCTGCGGTTCGTGCACGCGTTGCCAGTCGGCCTGCCCGACCAATGCCTTTCCGGCGCCGTACCAGCTCGATGCCCGCCGCTGCATTTCCTACCTGACCATCGAGCACAAGGGCCCGATCCCGGCCGAATTCCGCACCGCCATCGGCAACCGCATCTATGGCTGCGACGATTGCCTCACCGTCTGCCCGTGGAACCGTTTTGCGCAAGTCGCGCACGATCTCGCCTTCCAGCCGCGCGCCGAACTCACCGCCCCGGCGCTCGCCGACCTGCTGGCGCTTGATGACGCGAGCTTTCGCGCCGTGTTTTCAGGCTCGCCGATCAAGCGCATCGGCCGCGACCGACTGGTCCGCAATGCCGCCATCGCCGCTGGCAATTCCGGCAACCCGGCACTGGCGGCCGCGCTGGTGCCGTTGCAGGATGATGCCGACCCGGCGGTAGCCGATGCGGCACGCTGGGCGCTCGCCCGGCTGGAGGAGACGAAGGGCCATGGCTGACCTTGCCCGCCTCGGCGCGTTGCAACTGGGCGCCGACCCGGCCGGCACCGCCGCGACGCTCGCCACGATCCTGTCGTATCGCGATGCCATCCAGGCCGCCCGCCTCGACCTGCTCGTGCTGCCCGAAGCGGTGCTCGGCGGCTATCCCAAGGGCAGCGATTTCGGCGTCCGCCTCGGCTATCGTACGCCGGCGGGCCGCGAGGCGTTCCGGCGCTATTGGGAACAGGCGATCGCCATCGATGGCCCCGAAGTCGCGGCGCTGTGCGAGCTTGCCCGCGATTGCGGCACGGCGATGGTTGTGGGCGCCATCGAACGCGCCGGTGCCACGCTTTATTGCGTCGCGCTGTTCATCGATGCCGCGGGCAACTTCATCGGCCGCCACCGCAAGCTGATGCCGACCGCGGCCGAACGGCTGGTCTGGGGCCAGGGCGATGGCTCGACACTGACCGTCATGGACACCGCCGCCGGCAAGGCCGGCTCGGCGATCTGCTGGGAAAACTACATGCCGCTGCTGCGCACCGCCATGTATGCCAAGGGCGTCGACATCTGGTGCGCGCCGACAGTCGATGAACGCGATATCTGGCACGCTAGCATGCGCCACATCGCCTGCGAAAGCCGCTGCTTCCTTGTCACCGCCTGCCAGTACCAGCCGGCCGCGACAGAGGCGCAGGGTGCGCCGATCACGCTGCGCGACCGCCCGGAGGACCAGGCGATGATCCGCGGCGGGAGTTGCATCATCTCGCCTTATGGCGATGTCCTTGCCGGGCCGCTTTATGGCGCCGAAGGACTGCTGACCGCCGAAATCGACCGCGCCGAGATCATCCGCGCCCGCTTCGATCTCGATGCCACCGGCCATTATGCTCGGCCCGATGTCTTCACCCTGACGGTCGACGAACGCGCAACGCGCGACTGATCAGGCGGTCGGCCATTTCGACATGATCGTGTTGAGGTCAAAATAGTCGCGATACAGCGTGATCAGCCCGTCATGCACCTCGAACACGCCCGTCACCGGCAGCTCGACCCAGCCGGTGTCGAGCAGATGCCGGTCGAGCCGTTCGAGAAACACCAGCGGGCCGTTTTCGGCGCTGCGCAACACGATGAATTCATTCTCGATCGTCGGCGCGAAGAACGGCTCAAGCACGGCGCGGACGCCTTCAGGGCCATGAACCTTGCCCATCGGCACATTGTCATATTCGCAGCCCGGCGCGACGTAACGCAGCGCCTTGTCATAATCCTTGACCGCCATTGCAGCCATGAACGCCGATATCACGGCCATCGCTTCGCTTGCCATCGCATCCTCCGCAGAATCATGTAGCAGTCGCTACAATATCTGCCGAGGCGAACGAGACGTCAAGCGCGGAAAAACGCCCTCCCCGCAGCCACAGGCGACGCCTTCGCGTCAACGGGGAGGGCGTTTGCGTCCTCAATAAGGCTGTTGTGGCCTCTGCCGTTGCGGCTGCCCGTCATTGAGCGTGCGGTCGAGCCATTCCTGGTCGAGCTGCGGGCCATTGTCGGGCCGCATCGCTTCCGGCCGCATCTGTTCTGGACGCATCTGTTCTGGACGGGGCGACTGCACATTGCCCGGCACCAGCGGTTCGCCATCGGCGCCCAATTCCATGTCGGCCGGGTCGCGGCTGTCGATGCCATAGACCTGGTCGTCGGGCTCGATGATCATCTCGCCGGTATCGACGCTGGTGACCAGCGGCTCGGGCGGGGTGCCGCCGACGGCGCGCGCCATATAGGCGGCAAAGGCCCGTGCCGGCGCACGCCCGCCCGCCAGCCCCGGCACGGCGCGGGCATCGTCGCGGCCCATCCACACGCCGGTGGTCAATTCGTTGGTGAAACCCAGGAACCAGCCGTCCTTGTTGCTGCTCGTCGTGCCGGTCTTGCCCGCCAGCGGCCGGCCGATCTGCGCGGCGCGGCCGGTGCCGGTTTCGACCGCGGCCTTCATCAATTCGGTCATCTTGGCGGCGACGAAGGGCGCCACCACCACCCGCGGCGTTTCGGGCTCGCGTTCATACAGCACCCGGCCCGATCCGGCGGTGATGCGGGTGATGGCATAGGGGCGCGCCTCCACTCCGCCATTGGCGACCGTCGCATAGGCCTGGGTCATTTCGAACAGCGTCACATCCGATGTGCCGAGCGCCATGGCCGGGCGCCGGTCGATCGGCGTCGTGATGCCGAAGCGCCGCGCCATGTCGGCAACGGTGTCATAGCCGACCCGCGCCGCGAGTTCGGCGGCCACCGTGTTGATCGATTGCGCAAAGGCATCGCGCACCGTCACCGGCCCGACGAAGCGGCCATTGCTGTTCTTGGGGCTCCAGTTGCCGAACTTGACCGGCCGGTCTTCCATCATGTCGTCGGGTTCGACCCCGTCTTCGATGGCGGCGGCATAAACGAAGAATTTGAACGCCGATCCCGGCTGGCGGCGCGCCGCGACGGCACGGTTGTAGTTGGATTTCACATAATCGCGCCCGCCGACCATCGCCTTGACGCCGCCGTCGCGCGCCAGCGCCACCAGCGCGCCTTGGGCCCCGGCCGGGCTTTCGGCGATGATCGCGGCTTCGGCGGCGCGCTGCCCGGCCGAATCGAGCGTCGTGGTCACCTGCAACGGCTCGGCGGCCTCGTCGGTGAGGTTCTCGACCTCTGCGAGCACCCAGTCGGTGAAATAGCGCACGCTCGCCTTGCGCTCCTGCGGCGCGAAGCGGACGACGCTCATGTCGGCGGTCGCCGCCTCGCCGGCGGTGATGGCGCCCGAATCGACCATGGTGGCGATGACGGTATCGGCGCGCCGGCGCGCCGCATCGGCATCGGCCGAGGGTGCATAGCGCGACGGCGCCTTGACCAGCCCGGCGATGATCGCGGCTTCTTCAAGGCTCAGCGTCGTCGCCGAATGGCCGAAGAATTTGCGCGCCGCGGCATCGATGCCATAGGCGCCGCCGCCGAAATAGACGCGGTTGAGATAGAGTTCGAGCAGCGCTTCCTTGGTGAACTTGCGCTCGAGCGCCAGCGCCAGCACGATCTCGCGGCCCTTGCGGCCGAAGGTCTTGGTCGAGGTCAGGAAGACGTTGCGCGCCAGCTGCTGGGTGATGGTCGACGCGCCCTGGACGCTGCGCCCGGCCTTGAAATTGACCACCGCCGACCGCACGATGCCGATCGGATCGATGCCCGGATGGCCGTAGAAGCGCCGATCCTCGACCGCGATCATGGCCCCGGTCATCGTCTTGGGGATGCGCGAATAGGGCAGCCATTCGCCATAGCTGGGCCCCAGCGAGGCGAGCACCGCGCCATCGCTGGCCTTGATCTCCACCGACTGGCCATTGGGTGACCGCATCATCGCATCGAAATCGGGCAGCGACGAATAGGTGATGGCGACGGCGACCGTCAGCGCCAGCACGCCCGCCACGCCGAGGATGACCCCCGCCTTGACGAGGAACGCAAAGAAGCCGGCGATGCCGCCGGCGGGTTTCGATTTACGGGAGGGGGATGGGGCCACGACGGCGGCAGATAGGCGGCAATCGGGGCGGTTACAAGGACGGGGTGCCGCAGCCCGGACAACCCGGGTCCTTCGCCAGCCGAACGGTGCGCATCCGCGCGCCCAGCGCATCGTAGAGCAGCAAGCGCCCGGCGAGGCTCTCGCCGAACCCGGCAAGCTCGCGCAGCACCTCGAGCGCCATCAGCGAGCCGATCACGCCGGTCAGCGCGCCGAGCACCCCGGCTTCGGCACAGCTTTGCGCCGCGCGATCATGGGCATTGCCGACGAGGCAGCGATAGCAGGGCAGATCGGGCAGATAGCCCTTGAAGGTCGCGACCTGGCCATCGAACGGCCCGACCGCGCCCGACACCAGCGGCAGCCCCAGCGCCTGCGCGCTATCGGCCACCGCCAGCCGCGTCGCAAAGCTGTCGCAGCCATCGGCGACGACATCATGCCCGGCCAGCAATCCCCTCGCATTGCCGGCATCGAGGCGCACCGCCACCGGCGTGACCACGACATGCGGGTTGAGCGCGCCGAGGCGATCGACCGCGACCGCCGCCTTGCCGCGTCCGGCATCGGCGGTCGTGAACAGGATCTGGCGCTGGAGATTGCTGATCGCCACATCATCGTCATCGATCACCGTGATCCGCCCGACACCCGCCGCCGCCAGATACAACAGGCACGGCGAGCCCAACCCGCCGGCGCCGACCACCGCCACCCGCGCCCGCTTCAGCGCCGTCTGGCCGCGGCCGCCGACATCGGGCAGCACGAGGTGGCGGGCGTAGCGATCGAGTTCGTCGTCAGAAAAATCGGTGGAAAAATCGGTCATCGGCGGCCCCGGTTGCAGCCCAGCGCTTTACACCAGCGCAGCGGCAGGGAAAGAGCAAGCCGCAAGGAGAACGCCCGTGACGACCGTCGCCTTCAAGCGCCTGCCCGGCAATGACGACCTGCCGCTGCCCGCCTATGCCAGCGCCGGTGCCGCCGGGTTCGACCTGCGCGCCGCCGCCGACCTGACCATCGCGCCGGGCGCCGTCGCGCTGGTGCCGACCGGCTTTGCCGTGGCGGTGCCCGAGGCGCACGAGCTTCAGGTGCGCCCGCGCTCCGGGCTGGCGGCCAAGCATGGCGTGACGGTGCTCAACAGCCCCGGCACCGTCGACAGCGACTATCGCGGCGAAATCGCCGTCATCCTCATCAACCATGGCGCCGCCGCCTTCGCCATTTTGCGCGGCGACCGTATCGCGCAAGCCGTCATCGCCGCAGCGCCGCAGGCCGAACTCATCGAAGTCGCCAGCCTCGATGAAACCGGTCGCGGCAGTGGCGGATTCGGATCGACCGGCACGCGCTGAAATCGCCGGATTCATTTGCCGCCAATTGTGCACCGCGCTACATTGCGGTCGGCAAACAGAAAACCGGGGTAGATGATCGATTTTCTGGTGCAACCAGGCACCGCACCTTTCTCCATGGCGCTGCTGCTCATGCTTCTGCTTGGCGTTGTCGAAGCCATCGGGATCGGCAGCAGTGCCATCGAAATCGATATCGACGCCGCTGACATCGGCGGCGCACTCGACTGGCTGAACATCGGCCGCTTGCCGCTGCTCATCCTGCTCGTGGTTTTCCTGACGGTGTTCGGCCTCGCCGGGCTGGTGCTGCAAGCCACGCTGCTGGCCTTTTCGGCCAGGCTGCTGCCGTGGTTCGGCGCCGTGCCTGCCGCCCTTGCCGTCGCCGCGCCGCTCACCCGCCGGCTCGGTGCCGGGCTGGCGCGGGTGCTGCCGCGCGACGAGACCACCGCGGTCGATATCGACACGCTGGTCGGCCGCCGCGCCCGCATCGTCATCGGCACCGCGCGCCGCGGCCATCCGGCGCGGGCGCGGGTGGAGGACCAGCACGGCCAGGCGCATTTCGTCATGGTCGAACCGCTCGACGATGCCAGCCTGACCGCTGCCGCCATGCTGCTGCTCACCGCCCGCCAGGGCGATATTTTCCACGTTGTCGAAATCCCCCCCGACATCTTTTCCATCATGAGGCCCGTGCCATGAATGACATCGTTCCCGCCATCGACGACGGCAGCAGCCTGATCGCCATCGGCGGCATCAGCGTCGCCGCACTTGTCGCACTGCTGATCATCGGCCTGATCATCGCCCGGCTGTACCAGCGCGCCTCGAAGGAAACCGGCTTCGTGCGCACCGGCTTCGGCGGTGAAAAGGTCGTCATCAACGGCGGTGCGATGGTGCTGCCGATCCTGCATGAAACCATGCCGGTCAACCTCAACACCGTCCGCCTGCCGGTCGAACGCCGTAACACCGACGCGCTGATCACCAGCGACCGCATGCGCATCGACGTGAAGGCCGAATTCTATGTGCGGGTGAAACCCGACACCGGCAGCATCGCCATCGCGGCCCAGACGCTCGGCAAGCGCACCATGCAGCCCGAAGCGCTCAAGGAGCTGATCGAAGGCAAGTTCGTCGATGCGCTGCGCTCGGTCGCCGCCGGGATGACGATGAGCCAGTTGCACGAACAGCGCAGCGATTTCGTCCAGAAGGTCCAGCAGGTGTCGTCGGTCGATCTCGCCATGAACGGGCTGGAGCTCGAAAGCGTCTCGCTGACCGGGCTCGACCAGACCAGCATCGAACATTTCAACGCCAACAATGCCTTTGACGCCGAAGGCCTGACCAAGCTGACCGAGCAGATCGAGCTGCGCAAGAAGACCCGCAACGATATCGAACAGGACACCCGCGTGCAGATCGAGACGAAGAATCTCGAAGCCGAGCGCACCCGGCTCGACCTGCAGCGCGAAACCGAATTCGCCCGTATCGAACAGGAACGCGAGCTCGAGAACCGCCGCGCCGCGCAGGTCGCCGATATCGCCCGCATCCAGGCCGAACAATCGCGCGAGGCCGAACAGGCCAAGATCAACGCCCGCCAGATCGTCGATAGCGCCCAGATCGAAGCCGACCGCAGCGTCAGCCAGGCGCGCATCGCCCAGGAACAGGCGGTCGCCATCGCCCGGCAGGAAAGCCAGATCGCCGTGCAGAACAAGTCGCGCGAGGAAAGCCAGGCCAAGGCCGAGGCCGACCGTGCCCGCGCCGATGCCGTCGCCGCCGAGGAACAGGTGGTGACCGCGCGCGAAACCGAAGTCGCCGAGCGTAGCAAGCGCATCGAACTGATCGAAGCGAGCAAGGAAGCCGAACGCGCCGCGATCGGCATCACCGTGGCAGCCGGCGCCGAAAAACAGGCGGCGACCGACCGCGCCGAAGCATTGCGCGTCACCGCCGAGGGCGAGGCGACCGCCGCCAAGCTGACCGCCGAAGGCGTGCGGGCGCGCTTCGAAGTCGATGCCGCCGGGCAGACCGCGCTCAACAATGCCGCCAACATGCTGTCGTCCGACCAGGTTTCGATGCAGACCAAGATCGCGCTGTTGCAGGCGCTGCCCGGCATCATCCGCGAATCGGCCAAGCCGATGGAAGCGATCGACAGCATCAGGATCGTCCAGGTCGAAGGGCTCGGCGGTGGCAGCAACGGCGGCGGCAATGCGCCGGCCGGCGATGGCAACCTCGCCGATTCGGCGATGAACGCGGCGCTGCGCTATCGCACCCAGGCACCGATCATCGACAATCTGCTGCGCGAACTGGGGCTGGATGGGACGGCGCTGGGGCTCAACCCGGTCGCGACCAAGGCGATCACCAGCGAAAACAGCTGACCGATACACCTCTCCCCTTGCGGGAGAGGTCGGACTCGGCAAAGCCGGGCCGGGAGAGGGGCCGCCCGTCAGCCGCCCCGCCCCTTCCCAACCCGAGACTCCTCATGCTTGTCGCCGATTTCGATTTCGACCTGCCCCCCGAACGCATCGCGCTGCGCCCGGTATCCCCGCGTGACAGCGCCCGCATGCTCGAAGTACGCGGGGCAAGCTTGCGCGATTTCACCATGCGCGACCTGCCCGGCCGGCTGCGCCCCGGCGACGTGCTCGTCGTCAACGACACCCGCGTCATTCCGGCGCAACTCCATGGCACGACGGGGAACGCCCGCATCGGCGTGACGCTGCACAAGCGCGAAGCCGCCGATGTCTGGTGGAGTTTCGTCAGGAACGCCCGCCGCCTGAAGCCCGGCTCGTTGGTCGATTTCGGTGCCGGCCTGGCCGGCGAAGTGCTCGAAAAGGCCGATGAAGGCGCCGTGCTCTGGCGCTTCTCGGCCGCCGGCGCCCTCGAAACCGCCATGGCCGCCGCCGGGGCCATGCCGCTGCCGCCTTATATCGCCAGCAAGCGCGCCACCGATGAACGCGACGCCGCCGACTACCAGACGCTCCACGCGACAAAGGACGGCGCCGTTGCCGCCCCCACCGCCGGGCTGCACTTCACCCCCGACCTCTGGGCCGCGCTCGCCGCCGCCGGGGTGACGCGCGAAACCGTCACCCTCCACGTCGGCGCCGGCACGTTTCTGCCCGTGAAGGCCGATGACACCGCCGATCACAAGATGCACGCCGAATGGGGCAGCATCGATGCCGACACCGCCGCCCGGCTCAACGCCGCGCGCGCCGCTGGCGGCCGGGTCATCGCCGTCGGCACCACCTCGCTGCGGCTGCTCGAATCGGCGGTCAGCGACGGGATCATCCAGGCCTTTACTGGCGATACCGCGATCTTCATCACCCCCGGTTATCGCTTCGGCGCCATCGACGGGCTAATCACCAACTTCCATTTGCCCAAATCGACGCTGTTCATGCTGGTGTCGGCGCTTATGGGGCTCGATGTCATGCAGGCGGCCTATGCCCATTCCATCGCGCACGAATACCGTTTCTATTCCTATGGTGATGGCTCGCTGCTGCTGCCATAGTCAGCGTGGGGGGATGCCATGCGAACGGCGATGATGCTGCTGGCGGCGCTGGGGCTTGCGGCCTGCGGCGGCGGCGCGTCACCTACCCCGACCGCGGTCGTCACGCCGACGCCTGTTCCCACCCCGGCACCCGCCCCGGCACCCACGCCGACTCCGACCCCCGCCCCGACCCCCGTGTCGGTGGAACGCGACATCCTGCCCGCCACCGCCGGCGCCGGCATCACCAGCAACTTCGCCGCGCATGTCGTCATCAACCCCGATCCCGCGGTGGCGGCGACGGGCAAATTGTTCGTCATGCTGCCCGGCACCGGCGGCCAGCCGCGCTTTTACCGCCTGATCCTGCGCACCGGCGCGGCGCGCGGCTATCATGCCATCGGGCTCAACTACCCCAATGACAGCGCTGTCGAATTCCTCTGCGGGGTCGGTGCCAGCGCGACCTGCGCCGGCGAAACCCGGCGCGAGATTATCACCGGCGCCGCTGCCAGCCCGGCGGTCAGCGTCGATGCCGCCAATTCGATCGATGGCCGGCTGACCGCGCTGCTCACCTACCTCCATGCCACCTTCCCCGGCGAAGGCTGGAACCGCTTCCTGCGCGCCGGGGCCCCCGATTGGTCGCTGATCACCGTCGCCGGGCACTCACAAGGTGCCGGCCACGCCGGCTATATGGCCAAGCTGCGCGAGTTCGATCGCGTGGCGATGTTCGCCGGGCCGGGCGACATCGGCGGGGTTGCCAACACACCCGCCGCCTGGCTCGACCTGCCGACGATCACCCCGGCGGCGCGGCTCTACGGCTTTGCCCATGCCGGCGACGAACTCATTCCCTTTGCGTTTCTGCAGATCAACTGGGCCCGGCTCGGCCTGGCGGGCTTCGGCGCTGCCGTCTCGGTCGATGGTGCAGCCCCGCCCTTCGGCAACAGCCACCAGCTCGTCACCGGTGCCGCGCCGGCCTCTGCCCCCACGGTCACCGCGCCGCTGCACGCCGCCATGGTGCTCGATGCCGCCACGCCGCTCGCCGCCGATGGCACGCCGCTGTTCCGGCCGGTATGGACGTATATGGCTTTTCCCTGATGGCGATGCGCATCCTCGTTACCGGCGGCGCCGGTTTTGTCGGCTCGCATTTGTGCGAAGCGCTGCTGGCGCGCGGCGACCATGTCACCTGCCTCGATGATTTTTCCACCGGCCATGCCGACAATGTCGCCGGGCTTGCCGAGCATCCGCGCTTCAAGCTGGTGCCCGGCGATGTCACCCTGCCGCCGCCCGGGCGTTACGATGCCATCGCCAACCTCGCCTGCCCGGCCTCGCCGCGGCATTACCAGGCCGATCCGGTGCGCACGACGCGCACGGCGGTGCTCGGCACGCTA
>JBILPK010000118.1:0-10997 GCA_044373875.1 Polymorphobacter sp. | reverse complement strand
GATTATACCCTTGGTGCGGCTTCGATCGAAAACCTCACCCTCACCGGCTCAGCACTTGTCGGCACCGGCAACGCCGGCAACAATGTCATCACGGGCGCCATCGGCAATGACACGCTCGATGGCGGCGCCGGGATCGATACGCTGATCGGCGGCACCGGTGACGACACCTTCATCGTCGACACCACGACCGACACCATTACCGAGCTTACGGGCGGCGACATCGACACGGTGCGCGCTTCGCTCGATTACAGCCTCGGCGCCGAACTGGAGAACCTGGTCCTCACCGGCGGCGCCCATGTCGGCGCCGGCAACGCGCTCGACAACCGCCTTACCGGCGGCGCAGGCGCCGACAGACTCAGCGGCGATCTCGGCAACGACACGCTTGATGGCGGCACCGGCGCCGATCTGCTCGTCGGCGGTCTCGGCGACGACACCTATTTCATCGACAATGCCGGCGACGTGGTTGTCGAAGACATCGCCGGCGGCATCGATACCGTTGTTGTCAGCAGCGACTGGACTCTCGCCGACAACATCGAGGCAGTCCGGCTCGTCGGCAGCGGTCACACGCTGATCGGCAATGCGGCCAACAACAAGCTGGAAGGCGATATCGGCGACGATCGGCTCGATGGCGGCGACGGCGACGACATCGAAATCGGCGGCGACGGCAATGATCACCTGGTTTCCGGATCGGGCACCGACACGCTGGCCGGCGGCGCTGGCGATGACGTCTATGAACTCGAGGGCGGTTCGGCGAGCATCGAAGACTTCGAAGGCCATGACACCATCGATGCCAGTGACGCGACAGGGAACAGCCACATCGATCTTTCGGGCGATACCGATTGCGTTGTCGAGGACAGGATCAGCCATCTCGGCACGGGCGGCACCATCACCGGGTCGCTCAACGTCCAGTTCCTCCAGGATCTGACTGGCTCGTTCGGCGACGACATCGCCACTGTCCGGTCGTTGGTGCCACAGATCGTCACCGCGCTTCAATCGGTCCAGGCCAACGCCGCCTTTGGCGTGTCGACCTTCCGCGACAAGGCCTTTGGCAGCTTCGGCAGCGCCGGGGACTGGGTGTATCGCACCGAGAACGCCATCGGCATCTCGCCGACCATGCTGACCGACGCCTATACGGCGATGATCGCTTCAGGCGGCGCCGATTTGCCGGAATCACAGCTTGAGGCGCTGCTGCAGATCGGTCTGCGCGCCACCACCGAAGTCGGCTTCCAGAGCAACGCCGCGCGCTTTGTCGTACTGTTCACCGATGCGAGCTTCCATGTGGCCGGCGAAGGCCTGGCCGCCGGCATTCCGATGGCGAACAACGGCGACAGCATCCTTGATGGCGGCGGCATCGGCGAAGACTATCCGATGATTTCGCAGGTCAAGGCGGCGCTGCAAGCCGCCAACATCATCCCGATCTTCGCGGTCACCGGCGGCTTCGAAACCACCTATCAGGGGCTGGTGACCGATCTCGGCCGTGGTACCGTTGTTACCCTGACCGCCAACAGTTCGAACGTCGTTTCCGCCATCACGGCCGGGCTGACCAGCGCCACCACCACCCATATTTCGGATGCGATCGGCGGTGCCGGCCACGACACGATCATCGGCAATGTCGGCAACAATGCCCTTACCGGCAACGCCGGCGATGATTCCCTGAAGGGCGGTCTCGGCGACGACAACCTCAACGGCGGCAGCGGTAACGATACGGCGGTGTTGGCCGGCGCCCGCGCCGATTATCTCGTTACCCTCGTCAGCGGCACGACCTACACCATCCAGGATCTGCGCGTCGCCGGCAACGAAGGCATCGACACGATCACCGATGTCGAGTTTCTCAGCTTCAGCGACGGCGTTGTCTCGGTCAGCGGCGGACCGGTGGGCAATCTCGCGCCGACCGGTGCGACTCTTGCAACCACGGCGATTGCCGAAGATGCGACCGCCAGCACCATCATCGGCACCGTGGTCGGCAGCGACCCCGATGCCGGCGATACCCTCAGCTATACCCTGGCCGACGACGCCGGCGGGCGCTTCGTCATCGATGCCGCGACCGGCGTGCTGTCGCTTGCGACGGGGGCTTCGATCGATTTCGAAACGCTTGCCAGCCATGCCATCAGCGTGACCGTGACGGATCTTGCCGGCGCATCGGCGAACTTTGCACTGACGATCAACGTCACCAACGTGAATGATCTTGCGCCGGTCTTTGCCGCATCGGCAACCATGACGCTCGCCGAAAATACCACCGCAGCCGGCATTGTCGCCGCCACCGACCCGGATGCACTCGGCAGCATCAGCTACAGCATCACCGGCGGCGCCGATGCAGCGCTGTTTACCGTCGATGCCACCACCGGCGCACTCGGGATGGTCACTGCACCGAATTTCGAAGTGCCGGCTGATGCCGGTACCGACAATGTCTATGACGTTGAAGTGACCGCCACCGATGGCGCTCTCACCGCGGTGCAGGCGATCACGGTGACAGTGACCGACGCCGTCGAACTGCCGACCCAGAGCTATACCGGCACGGCGCTGGCGGACAGCTTCACTGTCAGCGATGGCAATGGCTGGACGATGTCGGGCCTCGCCGGCAACGACAGTCTGACCGGTGGCAATGTCAACGATGTGCTGATCGGCGGCCGCAACAACGATGTCCTCGTTGGCGGCGGCGGCAACGACCTGTTCAAGTTCGCTACCGGCGACGGTGTCGACAGCTATGATGGCGGTGCCGGCTTCGACACCATCCAGGCCATCACCGCCAATGCCGTGATAGCGATCAGCGCGATTTCAGGCATTGAAGCGATTTCGGCCAATGGCTTCGCCGGCGTGGCGATCCTCGGCACCTCGCTCGCCGACACGCTCGATTTCTCGGGCACCGTGCTCGATGGCATCATCCGCATCGATGCCGGCGCCGGAAACGACAGCGTCACTGGTTCGGCGGGCGCCGATACGATCGTGCTTGGATCAGGAAACGACATCTTCGCCGCCGGCGATGGTGACGACAGTTTCCTTGCCGGTGTCAGCGCAGGCCTCGATACCATCGATGGCGGCGCCGGCTTCGATACCATCACCGCAACCGCTGCCAATGCGACGATCGGCGGTACAGCATTGATCTCGATCGAAGCGATCAGCGCGGGCGGCTTTGCCGGCGTCAAAATCCTCGGCACGACCGGCAACGACGTGATGAATTTCAGCGCCATCGCACTTACGGGCATTGCCAGCATTGACGCTGGCTCCGGCAACGACACCGTCACCGGCTCTGCGCTCGCCGATACCATCGTGCTCGGTTCGGGCAATGACAGCTTCGATGCCGGCGATGGCGACGACATTTTCCTCGCCAAAGCCGGCGCTGGCAGTGACAGCATCAACGGCGGCCTCGGGTTTGACACGATCCTGGCAGGCGCTGCCAACACGGCCATCAGTGTTGCGGCGTTGACGTCGATCGAGGCCGTCAGTGCCGGCGGCTTTGCCAATGTCACGCTGATCGGCAGCAGCCTTGCCGACCTGCTCGATTTTTCGGCGCTGACGCTGACGGGGATCGCTGGCATCGATGGCGGTGCCGGCAACGACACAGTCATTGGTTCGAGCGGAGCCGATACTATCGTGCTAGGCTCGGGGAACGATATTCTGAATGGCGACAATGGCGATGACGTTTTCATCGCCAAGGCCGGTGCCGGCATCGATACCGTCGATGGCGGCATCGGCATCGACCGGATTGTCGCCGCCGCGGCGAACGTCTCGATCACGCTCGCCGCCTTCACCGGCATCGAGGAAATCAGCGCCAATGGCTTTGCCGGCGTGAAGCTGGTCGGATCGGCGGCGGCCGATACCATCGACTATTCGGCGGTGACGCTGACCGGGATCGATTCGATCCTCGGCGGTGCCGGCAACGACATCATCACAGGCTCGGCCGGCGATGATCGCATTCTTGGCGGTACCGGCGTCGACGTGCTGACCGGCGGCCTCGGCATCGATAGCTTCGCCTTCGCCACGACCGCGGAAAGCGGCTTCGGCGCCACCCGTGCCGATCACATCCTCGATTTCCTGTCGGGAACCGATGTCATCGATCTCACGGCGATCGACGCCGATGCGACCGTTGCCGGCAACCAGGCCTTCACCTTCATCGGTGATGCGGCCTTCACCGGGCTTGGCCAGTTGCGCCTCGGCCTCGATGCCGATGGCCATAGCGCGCTGTTCGGCAATACCACCGGCTCACTGACTGCAGACTTCCAGATTTCGTTCGACAATAACGCGCCATTATTGCCGACTGACATCTACCTTTAATTGCGCCCGTCAAGCGCTGTCCCTGCATGGCCAGCGCTTGACGGTTGGCAAATCGCGCACTGGTCGACGATGCGGTCCGCACAGGACAGCATCATCCGGCAGACGGGTCCTGGGCATGAATGCACCTTCGACAATCCGAGCGATGGCTGCCTTGAACGTTCTATAGTTACCAGCGCGGCCGTCGAACCGGGGCGATCATGCGCTAGTCCCGAGCAAACGCCGCCATGTCCCGGGCGGTATCGCGGCTGATTTCGGGGCAGCAGATAGCGAATATCTCGATGCCATGGGTCGTGCCCATCACTTGCCGGGCGCGCGCGCCGACGCCGGCCGCAAGCAGCAGGCGGTAGAAATTGATGCCCTCATCACGCAACGGGTCGCATTCGTTGACGCTGATCACCGTCGGCGGCAGGCCCCTGACGTCGTCCACCGCGGCAAAGCTGGGCCAAGCCAGCGGGTTCCGGCTTTCGAACGCCTCGATCCCATAGGCCATGGCACCGCGATTGTTGTGCAAATCAAGGAAAATGCCGTTATTTTCCGTCGACGACGGATTGTGCGGCAATGGCCATTGGCCGGCGATATAGGGGCATAAGGCGTAAAGCCCCTTCACCAGCCCGATGTCGCCGTCGCGCAACAGTTGCATGCCGGTCGCCAGCGCCAGGTTGCCGCCCCCGCTTTCGCCGGCGACGACGATCCGCGCCGGATCGATGTTGAACGCCGCCGCATTGGCATGCAGCCAGCGCAGGCCCGACACGCAGTCGTTGAGTCCGGCCGGAAAAGGCGCGACTTCGGCGGCGGACGAGGGGCGCAGCGCGTTGCGAAAATCGACCATTGCCACGGCGATGCCCTGCGCCGCCATGATCCGCCCCCAGGCACGATACATCCCGGTGTAGCAGGACAGCGACTGCATACCGCCGCCGTGAATATAGTAAACGCAGGGCAGCACGGCATCGCCCTCAGGCCGGATGAATTCGACCTGGATGCTGTTGCCGTCGGGCATCGATACAAAGCGCTCGGTGCGGATGTGCAAGCCGTCCGAAGGCGCGACGAATTCATTGTCGATCGCTTCGAACAAGGCGAGCAATTCCGTTTCCGCCGCAATCGCGGCCGGGCTGTTGACCTCGGCAAGAAGCGCTTCGCGGCTTGGCACGTCGCCGAGCCCGGCCGGGACCTCCGCACCCCCGAGAATGGCCCGGATGCGCGGATCGATCCGATGGTCGGCAGACAGTTTAGACGTCATTTTCCACACCTTGTCGGCGCGGCAGGGGGTGCCGCTGGGTTCACCGCCAGGCTATGCCGCCGCATGGCAAAACACAAACTAAAACGGCAATAAATTCCGCGAGCGATAAAATACCTTGTGAAACCACCGTTGACCGCGCATCAACTCCATACCGGTCACGCGAATCAACAGACATAATCGGTAAAAAACGCCAATCGCCGTGCAATCCGGACAGCAACGAAGTCGGACAGAACGCAACGGTTGGCAACATGATCAGGGGGGCAACCCCCATGCCTTGGGGGAGATGCACATGATCCGACGGACCAAAACAACGCTCTACGTGCACGTCGCAGCACTCGCCATGATCTCGCAGCCGGCACTGGCGGCCGCCGCGGCCGATGCGGCAGCCGACACGGCAGCCGACCCCGGCGAGATCGTGGTGACCGCCAATCGCCGCGAACAGACGATCCAGCGGGCGGCGCTCAGCATTTCGGCCGTCACCGGCCAGGATATCCAGGCGCGCGGCATCTTCGACTATGACAGCCTGGTGCGGGCGGTTCCCGGCGTGATAGCCACCGGCGGCGGCATGAACTTTTCCAAGCTGACCGTGCGCGGCATCGAAACCTCGCAAACCAACAGCAGCATCGGCGCCCAGCGCTCGGTCTCGATCTATCTCGACGACCTGCCGCTGACTAGCTTCACCGTCGTCACCCCCGATCTGCCGCTCAACGACATCGCCCGGGTCGAGGTGCTGCGCGGACCGCAGGGCACGCTGTTCGGCGCAGGCTCGCTCGCCGGCGCCGTCCGCTACATCACCAACAAGCCCGATCTGTCGACGACCAGCGCCGGCATCAACCTTGATGTCGGGGTCAACACCGGCAGTTCCTGGCGTCGCCGCGGCGATGCCTACGTCAACATCCCGCTCGTCAACGACAAATTGGCGCTGCGCGTCGCCGCCAGCTATCGCAACGAGGACGGCTATATCGAAAATGTCGCAACCGGCATCAAGAACGCCAACGGCCTTGAAGACTGGGGCATTCGCGCCGCGTTGAAATGGCAGGTCAACGACCGCTTGTCAGCCACGCTGACCGGCAGCCACAACAGCAATCGCGCCGACGACCTGGCGCTGTTCAACCCTGTCATCGGCTTTCACAAATCGTCGCTGGCCGATCCGTTCCGCGTCAGTTCAAAGCTGTCGACCGGCAACCTTGCCATCAATTTCGATGCCGGCTTCGCCGATATCACCGCCTTGACAAGCTATGGCGAAGCGCCGAGCGACTGGAACCTGTCGCTCGATGCGATCATTCCCGGCATTCCGCTGTTCCTGAAGGAAACGGTGAGCAACCGCACCTTCGTGCAGGAAGTCCGGCTCGTGTCGAAACAGACCGGCAGTTTCGACTGGGTGATCGGCGGCTATTACCTGCAGCAGAAATCCGACGTGCAGGACGTTCTCCACCTGACGACCGCCTTTGTGAACGCCATCAACCTCAGGGGCCTGATTACCGGGATTGCGCCGGGGTCAGCCTATTCGAACAGCATCGAAACCCGCGACAATCGCGAACTTGCCGGCTTTGGCGAGGTCAATTTTCAAGCCACCGACACGCTCAAGCTGACCGCCGGGGTGCGCGTCACCGATGCCAGCTTCACCTCGGCGCTCACCGGCGAGGGATCGGTGGCAACCAATTTCTTCCCGGCGCTGTTCGGGGCGCTGTTCAATCCCGTCGCCGGCGCCGATGTCACCCTTGCCCGGCAGTTGGCCGCCTCCTACCCGACCGGGCACAAGGTGACCGCCACGCCGAAGTTCGTCGTCAACTGGCAGCCGAACCCCGAAAGCAGTTTTTACGCATCGGCGTCGCAAGGCTTTCGGCGTGCCCAGCCAAACGGCGTCGTTGCCGGCAACGGCGGTGTCAGCCTGATCAACCCCAACGACCCCGCGATCATCCCCTTCAGCGCTGCGGGTGATTCGCTGTGGAATTACGAACTCGGCGCCAAGTTCAAGCTGCTCGAAGGCCGGGTCCGCGCCAATTTCGCGGCCTATCTGATCGATTGGTCGAACATGCAGATCCCGCTCGTCCGGTCGTCGGACCAGGCGCCCTATGTCGGCAACATCGGCAAGGCGCGGTCTTATGGCCTTGAAGGCGAAATTTCGGCGCAACCAACCGACACCACGCTGCTCGGCCTCAACTTCACCATCCAGGAAGCCAAGGTAGTGAAGATTTCGGCAGACCAGGCACTGATCTCGGGCGCGATAGCCGATGCAGCGCTGGCATCGCCGAAGTTCAAGATCGGCGGCTATGTTCGCCAGGCCTGGACGCTGGGCAACGACACCGAGGCCTTTGTCCGCATCGATGCGGTCCACGTCGGATCCTATGTCAACGGGTTCCCGAACACGCCAGGCACCAAAACCCTCAGCCCGACGTTCACGACAATCCCAGCCTATGAAAAGGTCGACGCCAGTATCGGCCTGCTGCGGGGCAACATCGCCGCGACCGTCTATGTCGAAAACCTGTTCGATACCAAGACCTACACCTACATCAACCCGGCGAACTTCAACTCCAACCGCTTTGCCACCCTGCGGCCGCGGACGTTCGGGGTGCGGTTGAGCTACAAGCTCTGACCGATTGCATCACTGTTTGATCCGGAAGGCCGAGACCATGAAACGCGCGCTGGCGATCGGCTTTTTGGCCCTGGGATCGATCCTGGCAGGGTCGGCGGCGCGCGCCGGCCCTGATATCAGGATCGACGCGCCGCAGGGCCCGGTCGTCGGGGAAATGCTTGAAACCGGCAAGGTCGCGGTGTTCCGGGGCCTCCCCTACGCCGTGCCGCCGGTGGGCCAGCGTCGCTGGCGGATGGCCGAGCCGGCGCCGGACTGGAAACTGGCGCGATCGGCAAAGGCCGCGGCGCCGGTGTGCATGCAATCGGCGTTTCCGCCGGTGATGACGACCGGGACCGGGGCGACGCAGCCGGTCTTTTTTTCGGCGCCGGCGCCGCTGGCCAGCGAGGATTGCCTGTTCCTCAACGTCTGGTTACCGAACGCGGCCGCAACCCCGGGATCGCCGCCGGCGGCAAAGCGCCCGGTGATGGTCTGGATCCACGGCGGCGCGTTCACCGGCGGATCGGGGACGGACGCGATCTACGATGGCGCCGCGCTCGCCGCAAAAGGCGTCGTCGTGGTCACCATCAATTACCGGCTCGGCATCTTCGGCTTCTTCGCCCACCCAGAGCTGTCGGCCGAAACCGCGTCGGGCACGTCAGGCAATCAAGGGCTTGGCGACCAGGTCGAGGCGCTGCGCTGGGTTCAGCGCAATATCGCTGCCTTTGGCGGCGATCCCCGCAACGTCACGATCTTTGGTGAATCCGCCGGTAGCTGGGCGGTCAGCCTGTTGATGGCGACATCGGCTTCGGAAGGCCTGTTCCACAAGGCCATCGGCGAAAGCGGCGCCTATTTCTACCCCATGCTCAGCCTGAAACAGCCGAGCGAAGGCCGTGCATCCGCCGAAGCGATCGGCGCCGGCTTCGCCGCTGCGGCAGCCGGCGGGCTTGCCGGCCTGCGGGGGTTGAGCGCCGCCGCCGTGCTCGACAAATCGGCGGCGCTGGCCGCCATCAACCCGGCGCAACTGGTGATTGTCGACGGCGCGCTGATCAGGCAAACGCTGCGCGACACCTATGCACAGGGCCGGCAGCGGGCGATCCCAACGCTGGTCGGCTTCAATGCCGACGAAGGATCGGCGCTGTCCGATTTCTTCGTCGTCGCCCCTGTGCCTTCAAGCCCTGAAAGTTATGTCGCCGACGTGCAGGCACGCTTTGGCGACCTGTCGGCGCAATGGCTGAAACTCTATCCGCCGACCGACCTGACAGGCGCGGTTTTCGATGCCTATCGCGATTCCGAATTCGGCTGGCGCATGATCGAGATGGCGCATGCAGCGAAGCGGGCCGGGACGCCCGCCTATCTGTATTATTTCGCGCATCGGCCCCCCTATGGCGCGATCGAGCGCGGCATGCCGATCGGCGCGGGCAAGCGGCCGCTGGGAGCCCATCACGCCGCCGAAATTCCTTATGTGTTCGGCAATCTCTCGGTGCCGCCCGGCGCCGGCGCTGCCCAAGCCCAGGAACGCCAGTTGTCGGACCTGATGCAGGATTATTGGGTCAGGTTCGCCGCCACCGGCAATCCTAATGGCGGTGCCGGCCCCGACTGGCCGGCATTCGAGGGCCGAAACCGACATTTCCTGCGGTTCGATGCCGGCGCCGCGCCAGGATCGGACTTGCTCGCGGGAAGCTGGGAGTTGCATAAGGAAATCGACCGGCGCCGCAGTTCGGCCGGCCTGGCCAGCGATGGTGCATACCCCGGCTTGCTCGGCCGATCCGAACGAGCCCCCGTAAAGCCGAGCCCCGCCTCCAAATGAACGATCCCGACAAGCCTGAACGACCGACCGCGACGGCCAGGCCGCTGTCGAACACACGGCGCTATGCCGACCGAAAGGACGCCTATGTCTCAGCCGCTATCCCGCTGATCAATCGCCACGGCGTCAGCGGCATGACATTGCAGCAGGTCGCGGCAGAACTCGGCCAGGCGCCCAAGGCGGTCGCCTATTATTTCAAGAAGAAGGAAGACCTAGCCGCGGCCTGCCTGCTGCGCGGCATCTTGCGCACCCGGGACTTCGCCATCGGCGCGCAGCACGGCGAGACGGCGGCAGAGCGCACGTCGTTGTTCCTGCAGGCGTATTTCGATTATCGACGCCGTGCCGCTCTCGGCGAAGTCGAGCAGTTGACCTCGCCGAACGATATCCGCGCGCTCAATGTCGAGGCCACCCACGCCGCCTATGCCGAAATGTTCCGCGACATCAGGCGCCTGCTGGTCGATGACAGCCGGCAATCGTCGGGGCTGGCGCGCAACGCCCGTGCCCATTTTTTGGTGTCCCAAATCCACTGGACGCAATATTGGCTGCCCAACCTTCTGACCGAGCGCTATCCGGTCATCTGCCAGCGGATGACCGGCATCATCCTTGACGGCATCGCGGCGCCGGGCAGCCCATGGGCGCCAAAAACCATGCCACCGCGGTTTCCGCCGCCCAATCCGGCCGGAGAAACCGCCGAGGAAATGTTCCTGCGCGCCGCGACCGAACTCATCAACGAACAGGGCTATCATGGCGCGTCGGTGGATCGGATATCCGGACGGCTGAGCCTGACCAAAGGCGCCTTTTATCACCACATTCCGAGCAAGGATGACCTGATCCTGGCGTGCTTCAACCGCACGCTGGGCATTATTTGCGATGCCATCCCGGCGGCGGAGGCGGTATCGGCCAACGGCCTGCAGGCGCTGTCGACCTTCGCCATGTCACTGGTGCTTCCGCAGGTTTCGGGCCAGGGCCTGTTGATGCGGATGAGCGCGATCACGACGCTGCCCGAGACCATGCGTCCCCCCTTGTTGAAACGCTATGAACAGATCATCGGGGCGTTGGCGTCAATCGTCAGCGATGGAATCGTCGATGGTTCCGTGCGGCCGCTCGAT
>JBILPK010000117.1:0-11014 GCA_044373875.1 Polymorphobacter sp. | reverse complement strand
TCCGCCCGAGCTATTTCCCGTTCACCGAGCCGTCGGTCGAGGTCGATGTCGGCTATTCGTCGAAGACCGGCAAGCCGGCGGCGGCGGGCGATGTCGACAAATGGCTCGAAGTGCTCGGCAGCGGCATGGTCCACCCGCGCGTCATCGCCGCCTGCGGGCTCGATCCGGATGAATATCAGGGTTTCGCCTTCGGCTGCGGCATCGACCGGCTGGCGATGCTCAAATATGGCATGAACGACCTGCGGCCCTTCTTCGATGCCGATCTGCGCTGGTTGAAGCATCACGGCTTTTCGGCCTTCGACGTGCCCACCCTGTCCGGCGGAGTCGGCGCATGAAGTTCACTCTCTCATGGCTCAAGGAACATCTCGATACCGATGCCGGGGTCGAGGCGATTTCCACTGCCCTCACCTCGCTCGGCCTTGAAGTCGATGGCATCGATGACCCGGCGGCGAAACTCGCTGCCTTCACCATCGCCGAAGTGCTCACCGCGGAACGCCATCCCCAGGCCGACAAGTTGCAGGTGCTGTCGGTGTCGACCGGCAGCGGCGAACCCTTGCAGGTCGTCTGCGGCGCCCCCAATGCCCGCGCCGGGATGAAGGGCGTGTTCGGCGCGCCCGGCACGTTCGTGCCGGGCAGCGGCATCACGCTCAAGGTCGCCGCCATCCGCGGCGTCGAATCGCGCGGCATGATGTGCTCGATGCGCGAGCTCGAATTGTCCGAAGAACATGACGGCATCATCGAACTGCCGGCCGATGCACCGGTCGGCGCGCGCTATGCCGATTACGCCGGCATCGGCGACCCGGTGTTCGACGTGGCGATCACGCCCAACCGCCAGGATTGCATGGGGGTGCGCGGCATCGCCCGCGACCTCGCGGCGCTGGGGCTGGGCCGGCTGAAGCCGCTTGCCGAGGCCTATCGCGTCGCCGGGTTCGACGTGGCGCGCAGCGGTGCCGGGCCGGATGTGCGGACCGATGATCCCGCGGGCTGCCCGGCGTTCTTCGCCTGCACCGTCGCGGGGGTGCGCAACGGGCCATCACCGGCGTGGTTGCAGCAGAAGCTCAAGGCCATCGGGCAGAAGCCGATTTCGGCGCTGGTCGACATCACCAATTTCGTCATGTTCGATCTCGGCCGGCCGCTGCACGTCTATGATCGCGCCAAGCTGTCGGGCGCGCTCGTCGCCCGCAAGGCACGCGATGGCGAAGCGGTGCTGGCCTTGAACGGCAAGACCTATGCTGTCGATGAAACAATGACGATCATCGCCGACGACGTCGAAGCCCACGACATCGGCGGCATCATGGGGGGCATGGCGTCGGGCTGTGCCGAAACCACCACCGATGTGCTGATCGAATGTGCGTTTTTCGACCCCGAAGCCATCGCCCGCACCGGCCAGAAGCTGCTACTGACCAGCGATGCGCGCTCGCGCTTCGAACGCGGCGTCGATCCGGCGTTCCTCGATGACGGCCTTGCCGTTGCGACGCATCTTGTGCTGGCGCTGTGCGGCGGCACAGCCAGCGAGATCACCCGCGCCGGTGCACCGCCGCTGGCAGTCAAGACCGTCGCCTATCGCCCGGCACGCGTCGCCGGGCTGGCGGGGATCGATGTCGCCGAGGATGAACAGGCGGCGATCCTGGCCCGGCTGGGCTTTGGCGTGACGCAAGGGTCACCATGGCAGGTGACGGTGCCTTCGTGGCGCCGCGATGTCGATGGTGAAGCCGATCTGGTGGAAGAAGTCGTCCGCATCTACGGTCTCGACCGCGTGCCGGCGACACCGCTGCCGCGCGCCGAAGGTGTGGCCAAGCCGACCGCCACCCCGGCGCAAAAACTCGAGCGCAAGCTGCGCCGTGGCACCGCCGCGCGCGGTTTCGACGAAGCGGTAACCTGGAGCTTCCTCCCCCCCGCCGAGGCCGACGCCTTTGGCGGCGCCGCCTGGACGCTGGCCAATCCGATTTCGGCCGACATGGCGGCAATGCGGCCGTCGTTGTTGCCCGGCCTGCTGGCGGCAGCGAAGCGCAACGCCGATCGCGGCCAGCCGTCGGTGCGATTGTTCGAACTCGGCCAGCGCTATCATGCCGATGGCGAACATCCGACCCTGGCGCTGCTCATGGCCGGCGAAGCCCGGGCGCGCGACTGGCGCAGCGGCGGCGCGACGGCCTTCGATGCCTATGATGCCAAGGCCGAAGCGCTCGCCGCACTCGCCGCCGCCGGTGCGCCGGTCGACCGGCTGACCGTCGCTGCGCCTGCCAGCGCCTGGTGGCACCCCGGCCGCGCCGGGCGGCTGCTGCTCGGCAAGGTGGCGCTCGCCGATTTCGGCATGGTGCATCCGGCAACGCAGGCGGCCTTCGGCGTCAAGGGCGCAGTGGCAGCAGTGGAAGTCTATCTCGATGCCCTGCCCCCGGCCCGCGGCCGCAAGGCGCGCGGCGCCTACGCCCCGCCGGCGTTGCAGGCGCTGACCCGCGATTTTGCCTTTGTCGCCGATGAAGGCCTTGCCGCCGATGCGCTGCTGCGCGCCGTCGCCGGGGCAGACAAGGCGTTGATCAGCGGCGTGAAGCTGTTCGATCGCTTCGCCGGCGAACGGATCGGCGCTGGCAAGATCAGCCTTGCCATCGAAGTCACGCTGCAACCGACCGACAAGTCGCTGACCGATGCGGAAATCGAGGCAGTTTCGGCCAAGGTGATTGCGGCAGCCGGCAAGCTGGGAGCGGCGTTGCGGGGATAACGCCCGACGAATTGATATCGCGACAAGACGATGATATCGTGCCGCGATGCGGACGTTGGTCGATATTCCTGATGACAAGATCGCTGCGCTCGACGCTTTGGCGCGGCGCAATCGCTGGTCGCGCGCCGAAGCCGTGCGACAGGGCATCGACCGCCTGCTTGCCGAAGATCAAGCCGCCGACATGGCGGCACTGAACGAAGCCTTTGGCAGCTGGAAACATCTCGGCATCGACGGCCTTGCCTACCAACGCGCCTTGCGCGCCGAATGGGATGACCGACCGAACGCCGAACTGCCCGATCCGGCGTGATTTTGCAGGTGCTACCCGATAGCGCGGTCTTCGACAGCAATATCCTGATCGACTTTCTGAATGGCCAGCCCGATGCTTTCAGGACATTCGCGATGGTCAAGGAGCGCTATATCAGCGTCGTGGCGCGCGCCGAGGTCTTGAGCGGCGCCCGCGATCCGCACAGCATGGCGACCGCCCATCGCCTGCTCGGCCAATGCCGGATGATCGATGTCGACAGCGTGATCGCCGATACCTGTGCCGCGCTGCGTCAGCGGTCACGGCTGAAGCTGCCCGATGCGCTGATCGGCGCAACGGCGCTTGTTCTTGAATTGCCGTTGCTCAGCCGTGACGAGGGGATGATCGATGCCGGGATCGGCGCGATCATCCCCTACCGCCTCGACTGATCAGCCCGGATAACCCGGTCGCACCGGCTGGCCCGGGCGCGGTGGCTGGGCGCCATTGTAATCCTGCTGGGTCACCGGCGACAGCTTGATCTCGACACGGCGGTTTTCGGCGCGGCCCTGCTCGGTATCGTTCGACGCGATCGGATAGGACTTGCCATAACCGCGCGTCGCCACCCGGGCCGCATTGACGCCTTGGTAGCCGAGATAATCCGCCACCGCCTTGGCCCGCTGTTCCGACAGGCGCTGGTTCACCGCATCCGATCCGATCGAATCGGTATGGCCCGAGATATCGACAAAGGTCGACTGGTACGACGCCAGCGTCTGCGCGACCTGGTCGAGCGCCGGGCGGAATTCGGGTTTCACGACCGCCGAATTGAAATCGAAGCTGATGCCCGACGGCAGCTTGAGATTGATGTCGTTGCCCTGGCGCTCGACTTCGATGCCGGTATTGGCAGTGCGGGCGCGCAGTTCGCGTTCCTGCTTGTCCATATAGCCGCCGATGCCAGCGCCGGCGAGCGCGCCGATGCCGGTGCCGATCAACACTTCGGCGCGATTGTTGCGACCGCCGAGCAGCGCGCCGAGCAGGGCGCCCGCGCCGGCGCCGGCAAGCGCACCGCCCCCGGCGCGCGTCATGCCGCGCTGCCCGGTATCGGGATCGGTGACGCAACCGGCCAGCGCCAGGGTGCCGGCCATGAGGGCGAGGGTAATCTTGCTGCTGACTGCCATGTTGAGCCTCCCGTTGAAATCCTGCCGCGGATCGATCGAAGCCCGTGGCCTGACAATCCCCTTAACAAAGCCGGGTGACCGCGCGATGAACGACAGCGGCCGATACCACTCATGCCCCCTTCGCTTTGCGCCGCTTTGCCTCTATGGAGAAACGGAGCGGGCAGCACAGCCCCGCGCTGCCCTTTGGAGCCGATGCAGCCTTTCCCCTGGTTGGATACCGCCACCATCATGGCGCTCATCCTGCTCAACGGTTTCTTCGCGATGTCGGAGATGGCGATTGTTTCCTCGCGGCGGCCACGCCTGCGCGGGCTGGCAACCGCGGGCCACCGCGGCGCGCGCTCGGCGCTCGAACTGGCGGAAAACCCCGGCAGCTTCCTGTCTTCGGTGCAGATCGGCATCACCCTCGTCGGCATTGTCAACGGCGCCTATTCGGGCGCGACGCTGGCGCTGCCGGTCGGCCAGCGGCTGAGCGCCTGGTTCGGCTTCAAGCCGGTGCTTGCCGAAGAAATCGGCTTTGCCGTCGTCATCGTGCTGACCACCTATCTGTCGCTGATCATCGGCGAGCTGGTGCCCAAGCAATTCGCGCTGCGCTCCCCCGAAAAGCTGGCATCGTTCGTCGCGCCGATCATGAAGATCGTCAGCCGGGTCGCTACCCCGGCGGTCTGGGCGCTCGATCGGTCGAGCGCCGCCGTCTTCAAGCTGCTCGGCCAGGTCCGCGACGGCGACAATCGAGTCACCGAGGAAGAACTGCGCAGCGTCGTGCAGGAAGCCGAAACCGCCGGCGTGATCGAGGAAAGCGAGCGCCAGATGATCTCGGGCATCATGCGCCTTGCCGATCGCCGGGTGCGCGGCGTGATGACCCCGCGCGGCGATGTCGACTGGATCGATGCCGACATGAGCGACGCCGAAATCCGCGCGCATCTCGCCGCCAGCCCGCATACCCGCCTGCCGGTGGCGCGCGGCACGGTCGACGATATCATCGGCGTCCTGCAGGCGCGCGACGTGGTGCAGGCGTTGATCGAAGGCCGGCCGCTCGATCTGGCCGCCCTTGCCCGTCCGGCGCCGGTGATCCCCGATGTCGTCGATGCCGTCGATGCGCTCGCCGTGCTGCGCGATGCCGATATTCCGATCGCGCTGGTGCACGATGAATACGGCCATTTCGAAGGCATCGTGACGCCCGCCGACCTGCTCGCGGCGATCGCGGGCGAGTTCCGCAGCGATGTCGATGATGCCAATGATCCACCGGCGGTGGAGCGCGACGATGGTTCCTGGCTATTCTCGGGCGCGCTGCCGGCCGATGAAATGGCCGACCGGCTGGGTTTCGACCTGCCCGATGCGCGCGATTACGAAACGGTCGCCGGCTTTGTCCTCGAACAATTGCGCCACCTGCCCGAAACCGGCGAAAGTTTCACGCTGAAACGCTGGAAATTCGAAATCGCCGATATGGACGGCCGCAAGGTCGACAAGGTGCTGGCGACACCGGTTCGGATCGTGCCCGGGGTGGTGGCGTAGGAAGAGGCCTCCGGCGGCTGGGGCCTTAAGCCCCGGACCCCAGTCTACCCGCGCGGCGGCCAGGGTGGGATTGATGCTGCCATCGGATCCAGCCTGACCGAGAGCGCGATCGCGCCGGCGGCGAGCACCAGGGCCAGCGTCGCGACCAGCAGCGCCCGGCGCGGCACCGGATGCGGCAGCAGCGGCCAGAGCAACAGCAGCGTCATCGGCGCAAAGGCGGCAGCGGCCGAAGGAATGTCGCCACCGACGCTGAGCATGACGGCATGGACAAAGCCGCCGAGCCAGGCGACGCCAGCGATCGCCACCGCCATCGCCGCGATGATCCCGGCCCGCGGGGCGTGCGCGGTCAGCGCCATGGCGAGCCCGGCGAGCAGCAGCGGCCAGGTGAACACCGGCCCGGCCGCGGGCAGCATGATCTGCGCGGCAACGGCAATGACAAGGTTGATCAGCGCCAGGCCGAGCCAGCCGTCCCACAGGCTGCGACGGCGCGGGATGACGGCCATGGTCAGCGCGAGGGCTGCGATGCCGAGCAGCAGCGCCTGGGCTTCGAGGCGGGGCAAGGCTGCCAGCCGGTCGTAATAATTGCCCGGTGCATCGGCGCCCGACAACAAATTGCCGATATAGAGCAGCACGCCGACCGCGGTCGTGAAGATGACGGCATCGAGCACGCCGCCGGCGATGGCGGCAAAGCGCGTGTCGACGCGCCGGCCGGCGAGCAGGATCGCTACACCGGCAACGACGATCAACAGCCAGCCGACCATCGGTGGATAGGCGATGGTGAACTGCCCCAGGACATCGGAAAACACCACATCGGGCGCCGGCGCCGGCAGCGCAGCGGCGGTGACAAGGGCGCGGACGATATCGAGGCCCTGGCCGCCGAGATGCTGGATGGCGCCCTGTTCGACGGTATCGGGGGTGATCAGCGGCGAATGATACATGCCGGCATCGCCCGAAAAGGCGAAGTTGTAGCCGGTGATGCCGCGCGCCGCGGCGGGGGTGAAATCGGTCGAATTGGGCAGCAGCTGATAGACCTTGACCGCCATCGAGGTCGTCGACGGGTCGGCGACGCTGCGCCGGTACAGATCGATCAGCCCGCCGTTTTCGGGGCCGGTTTCGAACATGAAGGCCCGGCCGCCGCCGCCGCGGGTTTCGAGATTGACCAGCGCACCGATGCGCGCCGCCAGCGGATCGCCGGCCGTGCCGGGGGCGAAAAAGCCGCGGGCGCCGACAAGGCCGACTTCCTCGCCATCGGTCAGCAGGATGACGAGATCGCGCGCCTGCGAAGCGCGCGGGATGGCACGGGCGATTTCGAGCGTCGAGGCAACCCCGGCGGCATCGTCGGCGGCGCCGGGCGAATCGGCGACGCTGTCGTAATGCGCCATGATGGCGACGGCGGGCGCCGCAGGGTCACGCCCCGGGCGCAGCGCGATGATGTTGGTGGCATTGGCGGTATCGGCATTGGCGAGGCCCCAGCTGCGCATGCGCTTGCGGGCGCGTTCGGGCAGCGGCACCGCGGTTTCGCGCACCGCAAAGCCCAGCCCGCGCAACCGGGCGACCAGATGCGCCCGCGCCGCATCATTGGCGGCCGAACCGGTGGGATGGGGCACGCTGGCGATGGCGCGCACATCGGCGATGGCGCGCCCGGCCGCAAACACATCGGCCGGGGCCGTTGCCGGCAACGGTGCGGGGGGTTGTGCCGCGGCAAAGCCGAGCAGTGCCGCAATGACCAGCGTTACCGCCAGCGCCAGCCATTTGCGCATTATCGTTCCGCCCCCGTGTTTTCGTTCTCGGTCCTGTCGTGGCGCGGCGGCGCACCGAGCGCAACCGCAAAGCGGGAGGGTTACGCCAAAGCCGCGGGCAACGGCGCCGGATTTGCATTTCTGGCGGCTGAATCAACCCCGTGTCAGGCTGGCGCGGCGCAACCAGGCGATCGTGGCACAGGCGACGAACAGCATGATGGCCAGCGCCGGGCTGCCGCCGAGCACGGTCAGATGCGCGATCGTTGCGCCGACCATGACGATGGCCAGCCCCAAAGCGGCGAAGGCGGCGGTGCGCGGCACCACCAGCGCGATGCCGCCGCCGACTTCGAGTGCGCCGGTCAGCAGCCGGAACCACTGGCCGACGCCAACCTTGGCGAACACCGCCACCATCTGCGGATCGGCCATCAGCTTTTTTGACCCGGCGAACAGGAAGATCGCTGCCACCGCGACCTGCAGCAGCGCGCAGACTATCGCCGCTGGCCGCGTCATTTCGCCCCGACTTTGACCGCCTGTTCCCAGGCGAGATCGGCAAGCAGCTCGACGCCTTCGGCGGTCTTCTTCGCATGGGCGCTGGCGGCGGTGCCGCGCACGACACGGCCACGGATGCCATGGATGATCCCCGCCAGCCGGAACATGTTGTAGGCGACATAGAAATCGAGGTTGGCGATGCCGTCGCGGCCGGTGCGGGCGCAATAGGCGGCGACATATTCATCCTCGGTCGGGATGTTGAGCGCCGCCAGATCATTGCCGATCAGCCCGGTGGTTGCCGATGGCGGCATCCGGTACATCATCAGGTGGTAAGAAAAATCGGCGAGCGGATGCCCCAGTGTCGACAATTCCCAATCGAGCACCGCCAGTACTTTCGGCTCGGTGGGGTGGAAGATCATGTTGTCGCAGCGGTAATCGCCATGGACGACGCTGGTTTCATCGCCCGCCGGAATGTTTTCGGGCAACCAGCGCACCAGCTTTTCCATCGACGGCACGACGCCGGCGTCCTTGTCCTCGAGATATTGTTTCGACCAGCGGCCGATCTGGCGGGCGAAATAATTGCCCGGCTTGCCGAAATCCGAGAGGCCGGCCTTGGCGATGTCGATCATGTGGAGATCGGCCATCGTCTTGTTCATCGCGTCGAAATAGGCGCGGCGATCCTCGCGCGCCACGGTCGGGAAGGTCGCGTCCCAGATCACCCGGCCCTCGACGCAATCCATGATGTAGAACCAGGTGCCGATGACATCATTGTCGGTGCACAGGCCGAAGGTGCGCGGCGCCGGAAAGCCCTGGCCGTGCAGCGCGGTGATGACCTTGTATTCGCGATCGACGGCATGGGCCGACGGCAACAGCACGCCGGGCGGTTTCCGGCGCATGACGTAATTCTGTTTCGGCGTCATCAGCTTGTAGGTCGGGTTCGACTGGCCGCCCTTGAACTGCGAAATGGTCAGCGGCCCGGCAAAGCCTTCGACATGCGCCGTCATCCAGTCGGTCAGCCGGGCAAGATCGATCTCCTGCCCGGCACGGACCTCGCCAGTGCCCGAAAACTGCTGCTGGCGTTCACTCATTTCCACGATCGGTCCCCTTGTTGTGCCCGGCCTTATTGCTTGCCGATATCGCGCCGATAAAAGCCGCCGTGCCAGCGGATCTTTCTGATAGCAGCGTAGGCGAGCGAGCGCGCCTCGCCGATGTCATGGCCGAGCGCCGACAGCGCCAGCACGCGGCCACCGGCAGCCACCAGCTTGCCCGAGGCAGCGCGCGCCGTGCCGGCGTGAAAGACGGTGACGCCAAGCGCTTCGGCCTCGTCGACACCCTCGATGACCGTGCCGGTGATGGCGGTGCGCGGATAGCCCATGGCGGCATAGACGATGGTGACGGCGCTTTCGGCCGACCAGCGCGGGGTCACTTCGGCGAGCCGGCCCTGCGCACAGGCGAGCAGCAACTCGGCCAGATCCGAATCGAGCCGCAGCAGCAGCGCCTGCGCCTCCGGGTCCCCGAAGCGGCAGTTGTATTCGATCAGCTTGGGCCCCTGCGCGGTGAGCATCAGCCCGGC
Source organism: Polymorphobacter sp. (assembly GCA_044373875.1). Taxonomy (GTDB): domain Bacteria; phylum Pseudomonadota; class Alphaproteobacteria; order Sphingomonadales; family Sphingomonadaceae; genus Sandarakinorhabdus. Next base: position 1,569 of record JBILPK010000117.1, on the reverse strand, counting down.
ATAGAGCACCCCGGTATAGGGCGTGCCCGCCACCGCCAGCGCCGCCAGCGTCGGGGTGACGATCTCATCGAGCGCGCGCTTGAGCAGCGCCTCGGTCAACCGCGGCGCCGGCGAGATGACGCCCATGCCGCCGGTATTGGGGCCGCTGTCATCATCAAAGGCGCGCTTGTAGTCCTGCGCCGACGGCCAGACCTGGACGCTGGTGCCATCGGTTATCACGAACAGGCTGGCTTCGGGACCGGTCAGGCATTCCTCGACGACCACGGCGCCGGGAATATCGGCGAGCGCCGCCAGCCCTTCCTCGTTGCTTTCGGCAACGGTGACGCCCTTGCCCGCGGCCAGCCCATCGGCCTTGATGACCACCGGCAGCGGATGCACCGCGACATAATGATGGGCATCGGCGCCCGAGGCGAAGCGACGATAGCCCGCCGTGGGGATGCCGGCCGCGCGGCACAAATCCTTGGTGAAGCCCTTGGAGCCTTCGAGCTGTGCCGCCGCCGCCGTCGGCCCGAATACCGGGATGCCGACGGCGCGCAGCGCATCGACGACCCCGGCCACCAACGGGCCTTCGGGGCCGACGACGACCAGCCCGAAACCCTGTTGGGCGGCATAGGCCGCGACCGCCGCCGGATCGGAAATGGCAAGGTCGATGCAATCGGCAACGGCCGCGATCCCGGCATTGCCCGGGGCGCAGACCAGCCGGGCCACCAGCGGCGACTGGCGCAGTTTCCAGCACAGCGCATGCTCGCGGCCACCGCCGCCGAGGACGAGGATATCGAAGGGTTCGGAAATCGCGGTCATGCGGGCGTCCTTAGCAGTATCGGCAGGCGCTTCAACCTGCCCTTCCCCCGTTCGTCGCGCCATTCTATGACAGTATCGTGGATGATGAACCAACCCTGCCGGGCAACACCCCCGAATATTCGGTCAGCGAGATCGCCGGCGCGCTCAAGCGCACCGTCGAAAGCGCCTTTGGCCAGGTGCGCGTGCGCGGCGAATTGTCGGGTTTCCGGCGCCAGCCTTCCGGCCATTGGTATGGCGCGATGAAGGACGAACGCGCCGTCGTCGACCTCGTGATGTTCAAGGGCCATGCCGCGTCGCTGGCGTTTCGCCCCGAAGACGGGCTGGAAGTCATCGTCACCGGCAAGCTGACCACTTATCCCGGCCGCTCGAAATACCAGATCGTCGTCGAACGCATGGAGCCCGCCGGCGTCGGCGCGCTGCTCGCCCAGATCGAGGCGCGGCGGCTCAAGCTCGCCGCCGAAGGGCTGTTCGATACCGACCGCAAGAAGGCGTTGCCGTTCATCCCGCGGGTCATCGGCGTCGTCACCTCGCCCACCGGCGCGGTCATCCGCGACATTCTCCACCGCCTCGCCGATCGCTTCCCGCGTCCCGTCCTCGTCTGGCCGGTGGCGGTGCAGGGCGAAGCCTCGGCGCGGCAGGTGGCAAATGCGGTGCGCGGCTTCAATGCCATCATGCGCGGCGGCCCGGTGCCACGCCCCGACCTCATCATCGTTGCGCGTGGCGGCGGCTCGATCGAGGATCTTGCCGCCTTCAACGAGGATATCGTTG
>JBILPK010000116.1:0-11015 GCA_044373875.1 Polymorphobacter sp. | reverse complement strand
CCCATAGCCACGCCTCTAGCCACGCCTCTAGCCACGGCGCAAACCACAGTGCTTGCACCGTCGCTAACCTCTCAGGTCAGACGCACGCCGAATAGATGACCGTCGCCGGATGGATACGCACCACAGCCGGTGCTGTGCACCAAAACGGCAACAGGGGTCTGGGGCCAAGGCCCCAGCCGCCGGAGGCTCTGTTCCGAACCGACTGAAATCGACTTGGGCGCTATTCCGCCGCGACTCGCCCCGGCGCTTCGCCCTTGGGCAGTTCGCGCACTTCGGCGCCGCCACGCCGGGCGCGCAGCCGGGCGTTGATCCCCTCGATGCCGAGATAGACGACCGGGGTGATGAACAGCGTCAGCACCTGGCTGACGATCAGGCCGCCGAGCACGGCAATGCCGAGCGGCTGGCGCAGTTCGGCGCCGGCGCCGAGCCCGAGCGCCAGCGGTGCCGCGGCGGCCATGGCGGCAAAGGTCGTCATCATGATCGGGCGGAAGCGCTTCGACGCTGCTTCGCGGATGGCATGGACCGGAGTCCAGCCATGCGCCCGCTGCCCGGCGAGCGCGAAATCGATCATCATGATGGCGTTCTTCTTGACGATGCCGATCAGCAGGACAACGCCAATGATACCAATCACATCAAGCGGCTTGTTGAACAACCACAGGAAGGCGACCGCGCCGATGCCGGCCGCCGGCAGGCCCGACAGGATGGTGATCGGATGCGCGAAACTTTCGTACAACACGCCGAGCACGATGTAGATGACGATGATCGCGGCGATGAACAGCAGCGGCATCGACGAGGTCGATGATTCGAACTGTTGGGCATTGCCGCCGAACGCACCGTTGATCGTCGCCGGCACGCCGAGTTCGGCGGTGGCTGCCTCGATCATCGGCTTGGCCTGCGACAGCGCCACCCCCTTGGACAGGTTGAACGACAGGGTCACTGCCGGCAGCTGGCTCTGGTGCGCCACCACCGACGGCGCGCCCTGGATGAAAACGCGAGTCACCGCCGACAGCGGCACCAGCTGCCCCGGCACGCCCGCCGAACTGTTGCTGCGCACCGTCAACCGGCCGATGCCATCGGGGGTCAGCTGTTCGCCCGCGGCAATTTCGAGGATGACCTGATAGCTGTCGACATCGGTGTAGACGGTCGAAATCTGCTGGTTGCCATAGGCGGCACCGAGCGTCTGGCGCACTGCAGCGACCGGCATACCCAGGCGGCTGGCGGCATCGCGATCAACCTCGATCATCACTTCGCGGGCGCCGCGCTGATAATCCGACGAGACATCCTCGAACCCCGGCGTCGCGCGCAGCTTTGCCTCGAGTTGCGGCGCGAAGGCATAGAGCTCGTCCCCATCGACCGACGACAGCGTGTATTGGTAATTGCTCGATGACTGGCGGCCGCCCAATTGCAGATTCTGCGGGATGTTGGGGAACGCCTGGATGCCGGGAACGCTGGCGAATTTCTTGCGCAGCCGCGCCTGGACGACTTCGGCGGCATCGCGTTCGGCGCGCGGCTTCAAGGGGGCGAACATGCGCCCGGTGTTCGAGCCGCCGCCACCGCCACCGACAAAGCTGTTGACGCGCTCGACCGCCGGATCGGCGCGCACGATGCGGGCGATGGCATCCTGTTTCGCGACCATCTGGTCATAGCCGATATCGGGCGCCGCTTCGGTGCCGACGAAGATCGCGCCGGTATCCTCGGTCGGGAAAAAGCCCTTGGGCACGACGGTGAAGCCCCAGATCGCCACGCCGATCGACGCGATGGTCAGGAAACCGACGATCTTGCGGTGGCGCAGCGTCGAATCGAAGGCGCGCAGATAAGTCCCCTGCAACCGCCCGAAGGCGCGGGTGGAAATGCGCGCAACGCGGCTGCCCTCGCCCTGGTGGCCGCCGCGCAGCACGCGCGCCGCGATCATCGGAATGAGCGTCAACGACAGCACGGCGGAAATCGCGATGGCGATCGTCATCGTCACCGCGAATTCGAAGAACAGCCGCCCGATGACGCCGCCCATGAACAGCAGCGGGATGAACACCGCGACCAGCGACACCGAGATCGACAGCACGGTAAAGGCGATTTCATTGGCACCGGTCACCGCGGCCTCGCGCGGGCTTTCGCCATCCTCGATATGGCGGACGATGTTTTCGAGAACCACGATGGCATCATCGACGACGAAACCCGTCGCCAATGTCAGCGCCAGCAGCGACAGATTGTCGAGGTTGAAACCGAACATGTACATGCCGGCGAAGGTGCCGATGGCCGCGAGCGGCAGCACGACCGCGGGAATGACGGTGGCGCGGGCATCGCCCAGCACGAGATAGATGACGAGGATGACCAGCAGCGCCGTGCCGACCAGCGTGTACTGCGCATCGGCGACCGATTCGCGCACCGATTCCGACCGGTCGACCACCGGCATGATCGATGTCGACGGCGGGATCGATTCGCGGATCAGCGGCAGCATGGCGTTGACGTCATCGACGAGCTTGACGACATTGGCGCCGGGTTGCCGGGTGATCGCCACGGTCAGCGATTGTTCGCCGTTGAACTTGGCGCCGCCGCGCAATTGTTCGTAACTGTCGATGACCAGCGCCAGGTCGCCAAGCCGCACCGGCAGGCCGTTGCGGGTGGCGACGATGATCTTCGCGAAATCCTCGGGCTTTTCCAGGTTGCCGCTGGCATCGAGCACATAGTTGCGATCGCCGCCATTGATCGTGCCGACCGCGACATTGCTGTTGGCCGCCGCCACCGCCTCGCGAATATCTCCCGGCGTCAGGTTGCGCGCCGACAGCGCCGCCGGATCGAACTGGATACGGATGGCGTAGCGCCGGCTGCCATAGGTCTGCACCTCGCCGACCCCGGCCATGGTCGAGATGCGCGGGATGATGAGGGTGTCGACGATGGTCTGGAGTGCATTCGCCGGCCGCGTCGGGTCGCGCACCGTCAGGATCATCACCGCCTGATCGGCGGGATTGACCTTCTTGAAAGTCGGCGGCGACGGCATTTCATCGGGCAACCGCCGCGTGACCGCCGACAGCGCCGATTGCACATCGAGCGCGGCGGCATCGATATCGCGATCCAGTGCGAACTGGATAGTGATGTTGGTCGACCCCGTCGACGAGCTCGAGGTGATCTGGTCGATGCCGGCGATGGTCGCCAGCTGCCGCTCGATCGGGGTGGCGACCGAGGTCGCCATTGTCGACGGATTGGCACCGGGCAGACCGGCGCTGACCTGGATCGTCGGCAGGTCGACTTCGGGCAGCGCCGATACCGGCAGCTGGCGATAGCCGAAGAAGCCGGCGAAGATAATCGCCAGGCTGAGCAGCACGGTTGCCACCGGCCGGTCGACCGCAAGGCGTACGATGCCGCCCATCAATCGCCGGCCGCTGTTGCGGCGTCGGTCGCCATGGCGTTGCGCGGCGGCTGCCCCGGGCCGGCATCTCGTGTCTTGTCGCGGGTGCGTACCTTGTCGCCCGGCTTGAGCTTGCTCAGCGCATCGGTGACGATGCGTTCGCCCGGTGCGACGCCGCTGGCGAGATAGACCTTGCCATCGGCACGGCCGGCAACGCTGACGGTGCGCATCGCGACCTTGCCATCCTTGTCGATCGCCCAGACGAAGGGGGCATCGCGCCCGGTCTGCACCGCGGCTTCGGGCAGCACGATGCGCGGCGACGCCACGCCCAGCGGCAGCACGACATCGATGATCGCCCCGGGCCACAGCATATCGCCGCTGTTGGCGAATTCCGCCTTGGCCGCCACGCCGCCATTGCCCGGATCGACATTGTTATCGAGGAACGCCAGCCGCCCGGTGCCGAGCGGCGCCGCGCTGGTGCTGCCCTGCGCGCGGGCAGTGACGGTGAGCGCGCCCGCCGCCATGGCGCTGCGCACCTGCTGGATATCCGACGAGGGGACGAGGAAGCGCACGGCGATCGGCGACAATTGGTTGACGGTGACAAGCGGCAACACATCGCCCGGCCGCACCGTCGCGCCCACCCGGAAGCCCAGTTCGCCGGTGCGGCCCGAAACCGGGGCACGGATGGTCAGGTAGCTGAGCAGGGTTTCGGCGCTGGACACTTCGGCGGCCGCCCCGGCGATCGCGGCTTCGGCGCTGCCGGCCACGGCGCGGCGCTGGTCGAGCACCGCCTTGGAGACAAAGCCCTTGCCGACGAGTTGTTCGGCGCGCGAAAAATCGCCGCGCGCCACCACGGCGGCGGCGCGTGCGCTCGCCAGGCTGGCGCGGGTCTGCGCCAGTTGCGCCCGCGCGGCGCGATCATCGAGCTGGAACAGCGCCTGCCCGGCGCGGACATCACCGCCTTCGCGGAACAGGATCGCGGTGATCTGGCCATCGGTGCGCGGCCGCACTGCAACGGTCTGCAACGGCGTTACGGTGCCCAGCGCCACCAGCCGCGGCGCATAATCGGCCGTCGCGGCCGCAGTCGCGCCGACCATCGCCGGCGGGCGTTTTTTCTGGGCATCGTCGCCCTCGCCGCTACAGGCGGCAAGCGCAAGGGCCAGCGCGCCGGCCGCCGCAAGGCGTTGAAGGGAAGCAAACTTCATGAGAACAATCTAACCCTTTACGTCGCCCGGGGCGAGAACCCCCCGCAACCTCATGACATAATGCTGTTTCGGCTTGGCCGAAGCGAAACGCCAAGGCCATAGGCGTGTTGCCGCAGGCCTGTTCAAGCCTTCAGGTGCCGGCCCGATCAAGCCTTCAGGCGCCAACCCGAGCGAATTACGCGATAGCATATCGCCCATAGCGCGACATTGACCAGCGCGAGGACCACCGCGCCCTGCACCAGCAAGCCATCCGACACGCCGATAAAGCCGGATCGGAAGCCGTCGATGACGTAGAAGAACGGGTTGGCATGGCTGATCGCCGCCATCACCGGGTTGACCTTGTCGATGGCGTAGAAGGTGCCCGACAACAGGGTCAGCGGCTGGATGACGAAGTTGGTGACCGCGGCGGCATGATCGAACTTGTCGGCCCACACGCCGGTCAGGATGCCGAGCAGCGCCAGCATCATCGCCCCCATCGTGCCGAAGTAAAGCACCAGCAGCGGGTTGGCGATCGGCACATCGACCCCGGGGGCGATCGCCATCACCGTCCAGACCGCGATGCCGACCAGCCAGGCGCGGGTCAGCGCGCCGGCGACATAGGCCATGACGAGTTCGCCCGCCGACAGCGGCGGCATCAGCACATCGATGATCGAGCCCTGCACCTTGGCGACGAGCAGCGACGACGATGAATTGGCAAAGGCGTTCTGGATCATGCCCATCACGATCAGCCCCGGCCCGAGGAAATCGGCATAGGGCACGCCAAGCACGGCGGCGCGGGTACCGCCCAGCGCCAGCGAGAAAATGACGAGGAACATCAGCGTGGTAATCGCCGGTGCCCAGATCGTCTGCAACTGCACCTTGAAAAAGCGGCGCACTTCCTTCAGATACAGGGTCTTCAAACCCAGCCAATTGACCGATGGGATCACCACCACACCCGGTTCGGGGTGGCGGCTCTCGGGATTTGCGGGGTTGGACATAAAGTGGCTTTACCGCCGCGACCGCCCGGGCCGCAACCCGGAACGGCAAAAGGAATACAAGTAATGGCCTGGACCGACGAACGCATCGCACAGCTGAAAGCCGGCTGGGAAGGCGGCATGACCGCCAGCCAGATCGCCGAACAGCTTGGCGAGGGCGTCACCCGCAACGCGGTCATCGGCAAGGCGCACCGCCTTGGCCTCGAATCGCGCCCGTCGCCGGTCAAGGCCGGCGAAGAAACCGAAGCCGCCGTGGCCGCCCCTGTCGCCGCGCCGGCCCCGGTGGCGGTGGCAGCGCCCGCCCCTGCCCCCGTCGCCGCGCGCCCGGCCGCCAAAAAGCCGGTGCGCAGTGGCAAGGCGGCCAAGACCAGCCTGCTCGATCTCAATGAAAAGATCTGCAAATGGCCGATCGGCCACCCGGGCGATGCGGATTTCCATTTCTGCGGCAAGCCTTCGCAGGCCGGCTTCCCCTATTGCACCGAACATTGCCTGGTGGCGTATCAGGCACAGTTGCCGCGGCGCGATCGTGATCGCCGGCCGCCGCCGCAGATGCCGGGCATGCCGCGGCGATGAGCGGCGCCAAATAGCGGAGCTATTTGGCGATTCGCATACGCCCGGCCGGCGGGGCGGCGCGCGCTCCTGCGCGCCGATCCCTTCCGACGTCAGCTTGGGCTTTGCCCAAGCTCTTGCTTTTCTTGCTGCCTGAAAACGCAGCAAGGGCGGTCCCCGGCGCCAACGCGCAAAGAACCGCCCTCACCCGCTCGCCGAAGCCGGCGAAGTCGCCTCTCCCGTCGCGGGAGAGAAAATCTACGCCAGCTTCACCGTCGCCACATAATCTTCGGCGTCGCGCTTGGGATCGCTGCCGATCAGCAGCTTGAGCCCGGCAAGCAGGCTCGTCTCGCTCTGCCAGATTTCGGCTTCCTCGGCATCGAAGCGCAACAGCGCCAGTTTGGGATCCTGCTTGCCGCCCTCGTACCAGGCCGCTATCATCGGGGTCCACAGCCGGTCGATGACCGCCGGGTCGTTGCTCACGGCCAATCGGCCGTGGATGCTGGCAAACAGGTCATGCCCCCTCGAAACAAAGCTTGCCAGCGCGCGGGTATCGATATCGAGCTGCGTTACCAGCGATGCGTCCTTGGCGGTGAACAGCCAGATCGGGCCGCTTTCGCCTTCGGTGACCGCGGTCATCGGCCGCATATGGCCATCATCGACCCCGGCAAGGCCGATCATGATCGTGCGGTCGGCATGGAGCGCCTTCCAGAATTTGTCCGTGAGTTCGGCGGGAGTCGTCATTCGGGCATCCTTTCATGGTTGCTGCGAACGAACGCGTGACTCCCCGCCGGGTTGCGCTCGGCAATCGCTGCGGTTAACGTTAGCGTCAACCAACCGGGAGCCAAGCCGCGATGCGCCACGATCATTTCGATGTCATCATCGTCGGCGCCGGCCTGTCGGGCATCGGCGCTGCCGTCCATCTCAAGACCGGCGCGCCCGGCCACAGCTTTGCCATCCTCGAAGGCCGCGACGCGATCGGCGGCACCTGGGACCTGTTCCGCTACCCCGGCATCCGCTCGGACAGCGACATGTACACGCTAGGCTACAGCTTCAAGCCATGGGAAGAAGCCAAGGCGATCGCCGATGGCCCGAGCATCCGCAACTATATCGTCGAGACCGCGCGCGAGCATGACGTGCAAAAGCACATCCGCTTCGGCCACAAGGTGAAAGCTGCCGACTGGGATTCAACCACGGCACGCTGGACGGTGACGACGGCGCAAAAGGACGGCAGCACCGGCCATTTCACCTGCAATTTCCTGTACATGTGCTCGGGCTATTACAGCTATGCGCAGGGCTACAAGCCCGAATGGCCCGGCGAGGCGGATTTCGCCGGCCAGCTCATCCAGCCGCAATTCTGGCCCGAAAATCTCGATTATGCCGGCAAGAAGGTCGTCATCATCGGGTCGGGCGCCACCGCGGTGACGCTGGTGCCGGCGATGGCCGACAAGGCGGCGCATGTGACCATGCTGCAACGCTCTCCCACCTATATGGTCAGCCGGCCGGGCAAGGATGCGATCGCCGATTTCCTGCGCAAATATCTGCCGGCACAAATGGCCTATGACATCGTGCGCTGGAAGAATGTCACCTTCGGCATGTGGTTCTACAACCAGACGCGCAAGCACCCCGAAAAGGTCAAGGCGAACCTGCTCGGCCGGCTGCAGAAGCTGCTGCCCGAAGGCTATGACATGGGCACGCACTTCACCCCGAAATACAACCCCTGGGACCAGCGGCTGTGCCTGGTGCCCGATGCCGACCTGTTCGACGCGATCAAGGCGAAGAAGGCCGATATCGTCACCGACACGATCGAAAAGTTCGAAGCCGGCGGCATCCGCCTGACGTCGGGGGCGCTGCTAGAAGCCGATATCATCGTCGCTGCCACCGGGCTGAAGCTGGAGGCGCTCGGCGGCATGGCGGTCAGCGTCGATGGCGAAGCGCGGCGCGTGGCGGATTCGCTCTCGTACAAGGGGATGATGTTCTCGGGGCTGCCCAACCTTGCCGTCAGCTTCGGCTATATCAACGCCAGCTGGACGCTGCGGTCTGACCTGATCGCCGGCTATGTCACGCGGCTGCTCGTCCACATGAAGGCCAAGGGCTTTGCCATTGCCACCCCCACCCCCGGCCCCGGTGTCGAGCCCGAACGGCTGGCGATGGACCTGTCATCGGGCTATGTGCAGCGCGGCGCCGATGCGCTGCCGCGCTCGGGCAACCGCGCGCCGTGGATGGTCACCGCCAACTACAAGCTCGACAAGCAGGAGCTGAAGGACGGCGCGCTCGACGCGGACATGGTGTTCAACAAGGCGCCCGTCGCTGCGGCGGCGCCGCAATTGGCAGAAGCGGCGGAATAGCGGCGGCGCTCAGGCGAGCGCGCGCCGGCGCCGCGCCATCGCGCCGGTCAATCCGAAACCGGCGATCAGCATCGCCCAGGTCCCGGGCTCGGGCACATCGTTGACGAAAGCGACCGAAAAGGCGTTGAACACAATCGGCGGCAGCGCTTCCGAACTGAACGGCAGCTCGCTGCTTTCGAGTTGCATCACGACGCGAAGGCCATCGAAGGAAAACGGCCCGCGTTGGGTCTGTCGCACATTGGTGAAGGCGACCGCTGCATTGCGGTCGACCATCGTCGTCTGCGGGCCGATGACCGGCCGGATAGCGCCGACTGGATTGATGAAGCTCAAGGTCGCGGTCGAGCGGTAGATGGTGCCGGTCGGGCCGTTGCCGCCGAACAGGGTGAAGGTGATCCTGGACGGCAGAAAACCGAGATCGAGCGGCGCGCCGCCGGGAAACGTCAGCGTCACATCGACCGTGTCACCGGGGTTGAAGGGAAAAGCCGCTAGATAATCGGTATAAAAGTCGGGGAAACGATCGTCCGGCCCCGGAAACACATAGGGCCGGTCCAGCACCGCGCTGACGGTGGTGGTTACCGCCTCTGCCGCCGTGCTGCCCAACAGCCCTGACAGCAACGCCAAGCGCAATGTTTTGCGCATCGTGACTACTCTCCCTGATTAAGAGCGTTCATATCATGTCGTTGCGGCCGACCCCAACACTTTATCGAAACGCGCCGTTGCGGCGCCGTCTCCCGGGCTTTAGCGTCGGGCACGATGATCACGCGCACCGCAACCTGCCGCTGCGGCCAGCTTCGCGCCACCGTGACCGGCGATCCGGTGCGTGTATCGGTCTGCCATTGCCTTGAATGCCAGAAACGCAGCGGCAGCGCCTTTGCCTTTCAGGCGCGCTGGCCCGACAACCAGGTGACGCATTTCGGTGAATTTCGCGAATGGTCGCACACGGGCGATAGCGGCGGCACCGGCGTGTTCTGCTTCTGCCCGACCTGCGGGTCGACGCTGTCCTATGTCATCGACCGCCTGCCCGGCCTGACCGCCATCGCCGTCGGTGCCTTTGCCGAGCCTGACTGTCCCGAACCCGAATATTCGGTCTATGAAAACCGCAAGCACCATTGGGTCGGTGTTCACGGCGACCAGATCGCGCACTTCGATTGAATGGGGTCCGGGGCCAAGGCCCCGGCCGCCGGAGGCTCTATTCCCGGACCAGCGGCCGGTCGATCAGCACTGCGAGCAGTAGCGCCGGCCCGCCATGTGCCACCCAAGCATGGTTGGTGCCGCGCTGGATGACCACCTGCCCCGGCTTGATGCGGGTCTCGCTGGCTTCGAGAATCAGCGAGACGTCGCCCTGCAACAGGCAGATGACATCGATCGAGTGCGTCTCGTGCATCGCCGAGGCGCAGCGCTGGTCGATGATATGGCGGTCGCCGTCGAACATCGCGAAGACGGCGCGGGCCGTGGCGTCCTGTTCCACCTTGGGCACGCCGTCGGGCAGCGGCGAGACGACGAACCAGCGCACCTGGACATTGCCGGGGCGGGGCCCAAGCACCGCGCGGGTGGCGCCGAGATCTTTATGGTCGCGCGGGTCGAGCGGGCCCGAGGCGCTGTCCTCCCAGATTTCGAACAGGCCGCCGAGATCGGGGTCACCGGCGAAAACCGACGGTCCGCCATCGAGGATGATGACCGACTGGCCATCGGAGTTGTCGCCGGTGATGACACGGCGCATGGCGGCTTTGAAATCGGTCATCGGGGTTTCCCTTGTATCTCCCCGCAGGGATGAAAATGTCAGATGCGTTCCTTGACATAGCGGCCGGGGGCATCCTCGATCGCCTTGTACTTGCCGCTGCCGGGGATGCGCTTGGCGACCTTCTTGCCCGAACGCGGGGCCAGCCAGGCGATCCAGTCGGGCCACCAGCTGCCCTTGGTCTCGACCGCCTGCGCGACGAAATCGTCGAAGCGCTCGGGCAGCGTGTCGCTCGTCCAATATTGGTATTTCTTCAGCGACGGCGGGTTGACCACCCCGGCAATGTGCCCCGACCCGGCCAGCACGAAGCGCTTGTCGCCGGTGAAATGGCTGGTGAGTTTATAGGCCGATCGCGCCGGGGCGATATGGTCTTCCTTGCCACCCTGGATGTACGCCGGCGTCGCCACCGTGCCGAGGTCGATCGGCACGCCGAGCACGGTGATGCCGCCGGGCTTGACCAGCAGATTGTCGCGATAGATGTCTTCAAGGTAGCTCTTGTGCCACAGCGCCGGCACATTGGTCGCGTCGCTGTTCCAGTAGAGCAGGTCGAAGGGGTAATAATCTTTCCCCATCATGTAGTTGTTGACGACATAACTCCAGATCAGGTCGTTCGAGCGCAGCATGTTGAAGGTCAGCGCCATGTTGCGGCCGTCGAGCCAGGGCTTTTCGCTGGTCAATGCCGCGACTGCTTCCAGCCCGGCTTCATCGACGAAAATCGCCAGGTCACCGCATTCGCTCATGTCGACCTGGGCGGTAAAGAAGGTGGCGCTTGCCACCTTGCCGGCTTGCCCGTGCCCCGCCAGCACGGCGAGCGTAGCGGCGAGCGTCGTGCCGGCAACGCAATAGCCGATGGTGTGC
>JBILPK010000115.1:0-11108 GCA_044373875.1 Polymorphobacter sp. | reverse complement strand
CGCTCACATTGCCGACCGGCGTGGATCTGAAATGGCTTCATGGCATCGACGCTGATATCGTCTCAGACAAACGACGACGGCGAATGAGCTCGGCCCTATTGGGCGAAGGCGGATTAGGCCGTGCGGCACTTCATGCAGTGAGCCAAGCCTGCGGTCATAGCGATGTCCGGGTGACCTTGGCTTCGTATATGCACCTTGCTGATTTCGCGCTTTGCTCTCTCCTCTCACAAAATTCCGTCCAGCCGGTGATGCCGACAAAAATTCATGCGGCGGTTGGGGGCGTTTCTGAATCAGCAGTCCGCGTTGGAGAACACCGCCTAAGGAAAAAGACTGGCATACCCCGTTCGATTGATCCCGCCCATCAAGTTGACAAGGCAAAACCGACCTTGGCTTCCCACCGCAATGACCCTGCACGGAATGCACATATGGACGATGGCATCGCCACGCGTCGGTCAAAGGGTCTTGTAGAATTGAAGCCGGCCACTGAGACGAATTTGCCCGCGATCGATTTCATTCAGAATGTGATCGAAGCGTTGCACGCCGGCAAAGCACCAGAAGACTGCGCACGAAGTCTGGATGTAAACATCGAGGACATAATTCGATGGTCCCAGCGGGCCCGGGATCTTGGCGCGATGCAAACGCAGAAGGGGGGCTACAGACACCGCTCGGTTGGCAAGGCGAAGATCGAGGACAACCTGTTCCCGTCTGCTGCCCTCAAAACGCCGGAAATGGATGATGCGAATGAAATGTGGGCACGCATTTCGGCCAAAACCGACGGAGACGAGCTGCACTCGGCTGCGCTGTGCCTCTTTGCTCACCGCTATCAATCGACCGGGGGCAGAGTCCGGATTGTCGATCATCACGAACACACTGCATATGAGCAGTTTCTCGCCGCGCTCGGTGTCGCCGAAGCGAGGATTGTTTGGACGCCATCCCCCGATAGCAACGCGCCGAGATTGGCTCGAACCAAAGCGACGCTCGCCGCCGACAAGGTCGGATACTTTACCGTCAAATCCGCCTGCGACGAGGCCGCATCTGCAGGTTTCAACTATGTAACCAAAATGTTGATCATCGCCGGCAATTTCGCCTTTCTTGAGCTACCGGCCACGTTGCAAAGCATGCTCGCAACGCCACAGACTTTCCGAAAAGACCGGAGTGATGGCCTGGCTACCAAGTCACGCTGACAGGTCGTTGCATCCGCCGTCAGTTCACGGCCGTATCGACGACGGCAAGCCGGCCAGGAACTGCTGCCACTCGGAATGGAGCAAAGTTTGACCGCCGTGGCCTAACAGGTCCCTCGCAAAAAGCCCGACGCCGTCGGCGACCGCAGTTCTTGCCGATGCGACCAGGTGGATGTGAAAGTCGCCACCGTGGCTGATCCGTGCCGGTGAATGTGCAACGAGTTGGACACACAAACCGCGGGCGTCGGCGAGGCGCGTCTGGGCAAATTCTGTCGCCACGCGAACTGCGCGGTGCTGGAAAACCAGATCGGGGAACCAGAGCGTGACGGCGATCAGCAGGTGCTGGTCAGTTTTCCAGACATCGGCATCGAGCGCCGGCCAGAAAGCGTCCGGCTTGGCGAGGAGATCGGGACATTGAGGGCTCACAATGAAGACGTTGGCCGCGACGTCACGACGTAGCATCGCAGCGTTGAGCGGCCCTTCTTCGTGCCGCAGTTTTGACCTGACGTATGCTTCGGCGGTGTTGGGCATCCCGGCGCTGGTCGCCTTCATGATCCCGTACCCGAAATCTTCCAGATGCCCGTCAGGGTTGTCATAGAGCCTCGGATCGAATTTGCGCCACGACGGCGCCCGCTGTGCAGGCTTGGCCGCGGCGACCGCCGTGGATTTTTTTGGCCGCACGGTCATGCTCCCTGCCCCGCAACAGCTCGGACGTCTCCAGTATCTTCCCGGTCGGACCACAGATTGCGACGAACTGCCGTGCAGAATGAAAGCCGTGCGCGATCAAACGCCGCCACCAACCATGGCTTGCCAGTCGTGATCTCGGTCACCAGCAGTTCTTCAGCTGTGACAACGAGCCGGGTGCCGCCGTTTTCCGGTTCAAGAACGACACCGCGCTGGTGCCGGAACGTGACGGGAATGAAAATGCCACCGGACCATCGCTTGCCAGGGTCAATCACGACGACACGGAGCCAAGTTGGGTAAGAAAGCGAGCCGCCGGCGAGGACGATCAAGGTCGGGCGCGTCTGGCTTGTAGCCAGTTTGACCAAGGCGCCCTCGCCACCACATTCGTGCTCGCACCCGACGCAGCGGCGTTCGACATGGCAGTTTGCGTATTTCCCAAAGGTCGGCGGGGGCCCGGGGGTGTAGGCGCCGATGACGTCGTAGACACCGAGTTCCATGCGAACCTGGGCTTGTTGTGGTCCTTTATCACTGGACGACGACTGGCAGCCCGGCGTCATCGAAGCTCCAAAGAGGTCGACTGCCGCACGTGTAAGTAATGCACGAGGTTGGATTCCGAGTGCTTCGATCGCTTCTTCAATTGCCGTGTTCATTGTTCAAGATTCTCTATTGCCTGGCAGGGCTGTCGGATCAGACCCTGCAATCATTTCGGCTACACTTTTTCATCTTTGCATCCGTCCTGCTCTCCCTTTATCTGCCCAAATCACTTCCCCTTTCGCGCCTTGAGCGCCAAGCTGGACGCCAGCAGATGCATGGCGTTGGTCGTCTTGTCATTGCTGTCGCGCCATCGCTTTGCCAGCGAACGCTATGCCGTCAGGAAATGTGAAAACGCTTTGAACAATGACCCAGCTAAAAAGTCTCGTAAATTACTGTATTAATTAGGTAAAATAGCGTTTTGAGGGGCTTGCGTTTCGCGCGAAGAATGACCTCTGCCAAGAGGCTCATATGCGATCAAAAACAATCGCTCACGCTGTTTATGAGGGGGGGGCGCCGTTGGACGCATATTCACACTGCCGAGCACGCAGCTGAAGTTGTTGATTATAAATAATTATTATCCAACCGGTCCGCATGCATTGGCGTTACAATTGCATCGCGTCACTAATCGAGCGCGATAGTGGTAAGCCAAACGTCGATCTCGCAAAATCAAATTTGCGGGCTCGGAACACTTCACCAGCGCCAATGAAACGACGTCGATTTGACCCCTGAAGTAACCACCAACCGTCATACGAGTGCGATCAGCATCTGCGCATCGTGTTTGCACATAGGGTCAAGTCAAGGAACGGAACCAAGCGATGCGGGCCTAGCCAAAGCCACACCCTTCGCACCTGACCCTGAACGACAAGCGACAATGCACGGCATGGCCGAAACCGGCAGCAAACCGTAGCCTTGAAGATACGACTGGTGGTTCTCCATATTGCGCGTAAGCTCGACTTGGAGCTGTACTATTGGGGGAAGATCGTCGGTGAGTTTGCTTAACCGCATTTTTGCGAGCCACAAGATTGACGGATGGGCCTCTGATCACACGCTTGCGGCGGCGAGAAAGCTCAACCTGCTCGCTGCAGATCTGATCGTCACCGCGGAAATCGAGGTTGCCAAAGCCGGGATGATGGATGGGCTCCTCGGCCAATCCGCTTTCATCAATCGGCATATCGCGCCCCTGATTCGAGCGGTGGTCGAGCCTGTTGCTTTTGACCTTGTAGATGACGCAAATCGTGCACTGCCCGATGTGGTAGCCGAAATGGCGCAGTGGTCACCGCAGGCCGAATATGCCGAAGGACCAGAAGCGGCTTTCGACGGCGCAAAAGATATTCTGGCTGCCGCTGTTCCGCTCGTTGGGGGCATGGCAAGCGCGGCGGCTGTGCCCTTCGCAGCGGTCACAACCACCACGGCGTTGTTTGGCCTCGTTTCATTCACGGCAATCAGCTGGCCAGTGGTGGTCGGCGGAAGTGCGGTCGCGGCCGTCGGCGTGGCGACGGGGGTGCTCAACACCGCAAAGCTCAAGGACCGGACAACGGCCCGATTACGCCACCGGGTCAGTCGCTTCATACTGTCCAGCCTTATTGAAGGAACCGAGGGATCGCCCGCTGTCCTGCAACAACTTGCCGCCGAGTTTGCCCACACAGCACGCCGGGCCAAAGCCATATGATCCCTCCCCTTGCGGCGACGGTGCTGCGCCAGATCCCGAAAGAGTTTTTGGTTGGCATTGCAACTGGCGACTATCGGGTTCTCGGGTCCGTCATACAATCTGTCGGCTCAGGCCGGATTATAGGTCATTTGCAAGAGACATCAGCGCTGATTTCGTTGCTCGGATCGCCACCGTTAAGGTTAGCGGAAATGGGTCTTCAGGTTGCCGACGTCGTTCAAAATGAGCAGATCAAGGCGGCAATCAGTGTTGTCCAATCACTTCAGGTGGCCAGTCTGGCATTAGGCGGCATATCAATCGGTGTCAGCATCGCCGGTACTGCCTTGCTGGTCAGGCGGATCGCAAAAATCGAAACCAAGATAGACGCCATCATGCCTGAACTTGCTGCAATTACGCGCGGCATCGAAGTCCTACGCGAAAAGCGTATCGCCGAAGATTTCGGCCGGCTTCGCGTCCTGGCCGAACAGGTTGAAGAGGCCTGGCTTCCGTCGGCAACGAACGGGGAGTGGATAGACATCGCGAGAGAATCACATTTTTTAGCGGGCAGCTTCGAGAATCGTGTCGGCCAAATCGATGCGCACGCTGGCGAAGCATTTGTTGATGCCTATGCTTTAGCTTCCGGGCTGCGAGTGACGGCTCGGCTAGCGGCAGGACAGGACGAAATGGCGCGAAATGCTGCTGCTGACCGGGTAACAAAGCTGTTTGCGTTCGGTGAGTCTGTCGGGCTTGGCCAACTGGCTTTAGCCCGGATGTCTGGAGTTGCCGATGCAGCAAGTGCCTCGTGGCAGGAACGCTTGGACACCCAGGCGGAGAGCTTGCGTGATGGGATTGTGGCGGCTCAACAAAGAGTGCTGGCCGCGGCTGCGAACGCGGAGACGCTCGAGGAACTTGGGCGCCAAGGGATCGCTGGGCGGGATTGGCTCGATGCCTCCCGAGAAGAGCGTGAAAGCCCCGTAATCGTATTGCGGGCCGTTTAAGCGTTTTGTTATGATACGCGCGACCGCGAAAAAACCGAAGCCGCAGCAACGTTTCGCTCTTTGCCCGACGCGCTTGCCTCACGACCTGAGTGTTGCCCAATCCAGCGTTTCGGACCAGCATGTTTTCCTGGACCAGACGGAGCCGACATGCAGGATTACTCCTCTTATGATGCGACCGGGCTGGCGAAGCTCGTGAAATCCGGCGACGTCTCCGCTTTGGAGCTTACCGAAGCAGCGATCGCGCAAGTTGAACGGCTCGACCCCGAAAACAACGCTGTTGTCTATCGAGATTTCGATCGAGCACGCTGCCTGGCGGCCGGGCCGTTGCCCGATGGCCCTTTCAAAGGCGTGCCATTCTTGGTGAAGGACTTCGGCATCGGCGTTGCCGGCTGGCCATGCACAAGCGGCAGCAAATTCTGCGCCGATGTCGTCGATGCAGAGGACACCGGTCTGGCCCGGCGTTATCGCGAGACCGGTGCGGTAATGCTCGGCCGCGGGGCATCTTCCGAATATGGCATAGTCGGCAACGTTGAAACCTCATTGTTCGGAGCAACGCGCAATCCATGGAACGCCGCCCACATCGCCGGCGGATCGTCGGGCGGATCGGCGGCCGCCGTGGCAGCCGGAATGGTGCCGATGGCGCATGCATCTGACGGGCTCGGCTCGATCCGCATCCCGGCTGCGTGCTGCGGCCTGGTGGGCATGAAGCCGACCCGCGACCGCGTGCCGAACCTGCCGGATGGTTTCGACTACGCCATGGGATTCTGTGTCGACCATGTCGTAACCCGCACCGTTAGGGACAGTGCCGCGATGCTCGATGCGACCGGCGTACCCGAGCCGGGTTCGCCCTATGCGCTTCCAGCCAAATCCGGATCCTATCTCGATGATGTCAGCCGCAGCGTCGGCAAGCTGCGCATCCTCTGGTCGCCCGAAACGCCGTCAGGCCAGCCGATCGATCCCGATGTCATGGCGGTGCTGGCGCAGACGGCATCGACGCTGGCGGCTTTGGGCCATGATGTGCGCGAAGAGCCGCTCGGCGTCGATCAGCGCGCCTTCGCCCGCGCCCGCGCGCCGGTGTCGGCAGCCAATTTTGCCGCCGGGATGCGCCGGGTTATCGACAGGGTCGGGCGCGAGCCGCGCGAAGACGAGCTTGAGCCGATGACCTGGGCAGCCTTGCAGGGTTCGCGGCAGGTCACCGGGGAACAGGCCTTTTGGGGCTATCAGGAATTGCGTATGCTTAGCCGCACGGCGCTGCAGCGTTTCGCCACCTTCGATGTCTTCCTCTGTCCGGTGATGACGGCACCGCCGCCGCCAATCGGCTTTTCCGATCCGGCGACGGTAACGCCACGCGACCTCAACAAGCGCCAGACGGCGCTTTATCCTTTTGCGGCGCTGTTCAACTTCACTGGGCAGCCGTCGCTTTCGCTTCCGCTCGGCATGAGCGCGCAAGGGCTACCGATCGGCATGATGTTTACCGGGCGTTATGCCGACGAGGCGACCCTCTACCGATTGGCTGGTCAGCTTGAAAAAGAGATGCCCTGGGCACAGCGCCGCCCGCAGGTCTGGACATGACCGAATGGCGTAACTGGTCGGGGAACGTCGTGACTCGTCCAGAGACGATCGTGCGACCACGCGACGAAGCGGAGTTGGCAACAATCATCCGCACCGCGAGCCAGGTCCGCGTGACCGGCGCCGGTCATTCGTTCATGCCGCTTTGCGAAACAACCGGGACGCTGGTGTCGCTCGACGACATGGCGGGCGACATGGTCGTGGCTTCCGACCGCCAAAGCGTCGATGCGCCCGCCGGTTGGAGTCTAAAGCGGCTAACGGGCGCATTATGGGCCCAAGGGCTGTCACTCCCGAACCAGGGCGACGTCAATTCACAGACCCTTGGTGGCGCGCTGGCAACCGGCACGCATGGAACCGGCAAGGACCTGCCATCGCTGTCGGCTCTTGTGCAGTCCTCCCGTCTGGTGATCGCCGACGGCAGCATCGTCGATTGCGACGCAACGACCGAGCCGAGGCTCTTTGAAGCGCAGCGCCTGTCGCTCGGGCTGCTCGGCATAGCAACGCGGGTGCGGATCGCCGTTGTGCCGGCGCTGCATCTTGAGGAACGGGTCGAACAAAGGCCGCTTGACGAGGTTCTGGAACGACTTCCGGAGCTTGCCGCCGCAACGCGGCACATGGAGTTCTTCCTGTTTCCTTATGCAAGTTCGGTGACCCTCAAAACTCTGGATCCGACAGAAGCTGTCAAACTGACGGCGCAGGAAGGCGACGACCGGGTTTTTCAAGCCTGTTGTGATCTCGCTGCCGCAGCGCCGCGCAGCGTACCGATGCTCCAGCGCTCCCTCGCACGCGTAACGCGGCCTTCCAGACGCGCCGGTCCGGCCTGGCAGATCTTTCCATCGGAACGCACCGTGCGGTTCGAGGAAATGGAGTATGAGATGCCCGTAGCGAACGCCATCGCTGCACTCCGGGAGGCTCTGGCATTGGTGCGCTCGCGCCGGATGCCGCTCATATTCCCTTTCGAATTCCGGATGGTTGCCGCCGACAACATCTGGCTTTCCCCGTTTCATGCGGGACCTTGCGCATCGATTTCGGTCCATCAATACGCATCGATGGAATGGTCAGCGCATTTTACCGCGCTGGAGGCGGTGTTTCGTGGGCACGGCGGACGGCCTCACTGGGCCAAGCGCCATACACTGACAAGCGCCGACGTCAGCGCACTATACCCGATGGCGCAGGCTTTTGGCCGTGAACGCAAAAGAGCCGATCCGGAAGGAAAATTCCTGAACGACCACCTTCGCCGACTGTTCGATTTCTCTTTATGATCACAGTATCGGGAACTGAGGGGCAGAAAGCGCACCCATGCAGTGTGGGATCTGCCGGCCTATCCAAGCCGCCTTCGGCCTTAACGGCACCACTGGCTCCAACTGTGCCCTCTTATGGCCAGATGATTCTGATGCCTTACAGTGACGTTACGGTCGGAGTATCAATCGGCCGCCAAGCGCATTCCGATGACGCGGGCAATTTTTGCGGCGGAGACTTACATGACCCTTTCAGCCGATGAACTTCAACAGCGCTTCGAGGAGCGGGCAAAGTTGCCGTTAAGCAAAGCGGCACGCGAGCACCTTGCGGCGGGTCGATGGGTTGCGTACCGGAACCCAGAGACGCCTGTTGATCAGGTGCTACGAATGTATCCGGACGGCACCATCACGACCACGGGTCCTGACGGCGCGGAGAAACCGGTGTCTGGCCCCGACCTGTCTCGACTTCCTCTCTGACGTGTGAAAACGTATTGAATAATGCCCCCATCAAGAAGTCTCGCAACTTGCTGTATAAATTGGATAACATATCGTTTTGAGGGGGTCACGTTTCGCGCGAAGAATGACCCCGACCAAGAGGCTCATACGCGATGAGAAACAATTGCTCACGCTGTTTTGAGGGGGGGCGCCGTTGGACGCGTGTTCACAGGCCAGAGCGCGGCTATTGGGCCAAACAGGCGGTTGGAAAGGCGCCGCACCGCCCGGCCTTGCCGGAGCCCGGTGCCGGCACGCAACTCTACTGGAGCCGGACTAGCGATCAGATTGCCTCATTTAGGCCGAAGGCGCCATCGCCACGCCAACCAAAACCCAGAGTGCAAATTCCTCGGGATCGGATTCACCCCCTGATCATTGGCGCGTCCGCGCATTTCGAAAAAGGTCGGGCCGTTGACGACGGCTGCTATCTCAAACCCTACAAAAAGATGTTGGTCGACATCACAGCTGCCAAGTCTACGCTGAATGACGCCTTCGATCTCGCCAACGAGCTTTTCAACATGCTCGAAGCGGCTGGCCATCATGTGGTGTTGGCTCCCACACACCTTCAGCTTCGCAGAGCTATTGCCGAGGAGCGCGAGCCTGTCGGGAAGCCGCGACAGTATTGGGAGCAAGCAGGATTATGGTCGCCCGACAGGGCAACGGTCGTATTCGTTGGAACCGTCGCAATCGGTTTGCAGATCGTCGAGATGTCTGAAAGCGTCACCCTGCGTTACGTCCGCGGCAAATACATCCGGGACGCCGACTATATCGCGACCAGGCGTGGTTTCCATGACGACAGCTTTACCACCACGCGCGCCATGCCGTCGGGGCGGCTGCGGGTCATTGCCTATTCGCCATACGCTGAAATCGACTGGAATGCGCAGTGGCAGGACACGGCCAAATCCGCAGTGCGATCATCACTGCGAACGATCGTTGCTACCATCGCAGATGAAGCGTCGAGATTGGTCGACAAGCTCGCCGAGGCTGAACGCCAGCGGCAAATCCGTCATCAAGAGTGGCTGGTTCAGGAGAACCTGCGCCAGCGCGAGAACGATCGCCGCAAGATTGCAGAATCGGTTACTGACAGCACCACGGCCCTGCGCAAGGTCATCGACCACTGGGCCGATCGAACGAACATCGAGCGCTTTCTTGATGGCGTCGAGCAGCGGGCGGCGAGCCTTCCCGACGAGGACAAGAAGGCCGTGCTCGAGCGGCTGGCGCTCGCCCGGGCGTTTCTAGAAAACCAAGACCCGCTCAACCATTTTCGAAGCTGGCAAACCCCTTCAGAGCGGTACCAGCCTCGCTTTCCTGAGCGCGCTACAGTATTATAATCGTTAGCTTATGCCGATCTTCTTATAATTTTTGGGAACTCGAAACGTGGCCGGCACAAACGCTGTTGCGACGACGAACCTTGTCACTTGGGTCGACTTGAAGAAAGTCGGACTCAATCCAGTAGATTTCTGATTCCAAGCCGCCTTTCAGATGCGCCTGTGTATCGCGGGGTCGTCGCGGACGCTGATACGGCGTTGGCTGGCGCCCACTGCAGGGACTCGCCGGTGCCTCATCATCCCCGCGGGAAGTCGGTGGTATTCACCCTGCTCGCTCGAAAACCAGCTCGGGCAGAACAACACCCCAGGCATCGCGGCGGAGAAGATGCGCATATTCTTCGTTGCCATCCTCTCTGCGCCAGTTCAGCACCGCCGCGACCTGACCGCGCAGGAAAATCGTGTCGGCCGGCGGCGCAAAGGCGCGCGAGAGGCGCGAGAGAATGCGGCCCTGGTTATCCTCGATGTGCCAGCGGTTGCCATCACGGACCAGCTGCACGGCATTGCCAGTGCCGGCCGCATCGATGCCGGCAAGCGAAGGATGGCCGTCAGCCAGGCGGCCAGGAAAGGACAGGTCGACCAGCTTGGGATCGGGGGACACATAGCGCAGCTGTGCGCGCTGCAGGATGGCGGTATCCGCCATCACGCGGCGAGCCAGGATCGCTTCATCACCGTGATGCGCGAACGGATGCTGACCGTCGGTCATTATTGTCAGGGTGGCCCGCGCGCGCGTCATTGCGACGTAGAACAGGCGGCGTGGCGCATCCAAATCCTCAATCCGGGACGGGCGCTCCCAGCCGCCGTTGAGAATGACCACATGGTCAAACTCCAGCCCCTTGGCTCGATGCGCGGTCAACAAGAGCAGCCCGCGTTGTGCGGCGCGCGCGTCGCGCGCCCATTCGCCGAACCATTGGACGAGATCGGGCACGGGGGCGGCCTTGTCCGCCAGCTCGCGCGCCAGCGTGGCGAGGCCCTCCCCGATCAAGTTGGTCCAGCGATTCTGCGGCTGCGCGCTTAAGATCATCGATAGATCAGGAATTGCGAAAAGTCGTTTTCGGTCAACCAATAGGTCACTGATGAACGCCTGCATTTCGCGCAAGCGCCAGAGGCTCGGAATGCTCTCGTTCGCCAGATCCACTGGCAGGTCGAGCGCTTCGGCATAGGCCCGCACAGGTTCAAGCTGCTGCCAGTTGCGTGCGATGACAGCGCATCGCCGCCACGACCAGTCCGGATCGAGTCGCGACAGACGGACCAGTTCGTCGAGCGCTGCGATTGCCTGCACGGCATCGCCCGGGCCGCTATCGAGGAGGGTTACCCGTCCCTGCGCGACTAGATCGCGCTTGGCCATCGCACCACCCGCGTCAGCTTTTGCCCGCTTGCGGTTCACAGTGATGTCGTGGCCGTGTTTCATTCGCGCCGCTGCAGGCGCGATGACGGCATTC
>JBILPK010000017.1:0-34426 GCA_044373875.1 Polymorphobacter sp. | reverse complement strand
ATCGGTGCCACCGGAGTCAATCGCGGCGAAAGCAGCCCACCAGCCGACCACACCGCTCGTCACGCATTATTGCCGCACCAGATTTCGCTGGATACGTCAGCCCGACAGACTGCTAGACCGGAAATGGCGTCCAGATCACCTCGTTGATATGCCGCGCGCCCAGCGCCAGCATCGCCAACCGGTCGAAGCCGAGCGCGACGCCGCTCGCCTCGGGCATGGCGGCGAGGGCAGTGAGGAAGTCCTCGTCGAGGGGGTAGCGCACGCCGTACAACCGCTCCTTGGCATCCATTTCCGCGACAAAGCGCCGGCGCTGTTCATCGGCATCGGTCAGTTCGCCGAAGCCATTGGCGAGTTCGACCCCGCAGGCATACATTTCGAAGCGTTCGGCAAAGCGCGGATCATCGCCGCAGGGCCGGGCGAGCGCCGCTTCGGCGAGCGGATAGCGGGCGAGCAGCGTCAGCCGGCCATGGCCGAGGTGCGGCTCGATGCGGGTGACGATGACCTTGCTGAACAGGTCGGACCAAGTGTCGTCGGCAGCAACGGTGATGCCGAGCCCGGCGACGGCGGCGGCGAGGCCATTGCGATCATCGAGCAGCGCAGCGAGGGCGATGCCGGCGTGGCGATCGAAGGCCTCCACCAGCGTCAGTATCTCGGCTTCGGCAAAGGGATCGCACGTCGCGCCGCGCCAGTGCAGCGTGTCGGTGCCGGCCGCGGTGAGCGCGGTGCGGCACAGGGCGACGCTGTCGGCCATGACATCGGCATAGGGTGCCCCGGTACGATACCATTCGATCATGGTGAATTCGGGGGCGTGCAGCGGCCCCGTCTCGCCGTTGCGCCAGACGCGGGCGAAATCGACGATGCGGGTTTCGCCGGCGGCGAGCAGTTTCTTGGCGGCGAATTCGGGGGAGGTGTGGAGGTAGCGCGGTTCCGCCGCGCCGCCTTCGGGCCGCCATTCGGTGGCAAAGGCGTGGAGGTGGGTTTCATTGCCCGGCGAGCGCTGCACCATGCCGCATTCGACCGCGACAAAACCCTGTTCGTCGAACCAGTCGGCGAGCGCGCGCTTGATGCTATTGCGCGCCAGCAGGCGCGGGCGGCGATCGTCGTGCAGGTCGCGGCGCCAATATGGCAACGTCATGGTCGGGCTTTCTCGATACTCAAGGCTTGATTGCAGGGCCGCTGTCGGCGTAGCGAGCAACGCAATCAAGCGCTGTCGGGCCATGCGGGCTCGCGAAACGCGACGCAAGGGGCTTTCAAGATGGTCAAGGTTATCGCCAGCAACGTCCGCAAGGGCAATGTTCTGGAACATGAAGGCGGGCTGTATGTCGTGCTCAAGGCCGACAGCTTCCGCCCCGGCAAGGGCACGCCGACGACGACGGTGGAAATGCGCCGCATCTCGGATGGGGTGAAGACGGTCATCACCGTCAAGACCGGCGAAGGCCTGGAACGGGCGTTCGTCGAGGAAGTCAGCCACAATTACTTGTACAATGATGGCGACAACTACATCTTCATCAACAATGAAAACTTCGACCAGGTGCCGGTGACGGCGGCCATGCTCGGCGACGATGCCGTGTGGTTGCAGGAAAATGCCGAATGCAAGCTGCTGATGTTCGATGGCAAGCCGGTGTCGATCACCCTGCCGCCGCGCGTCACCATGACGATCACCGCCACCGAGCCGGTGGTCAAGGGCCAGACCGCATCATCGTCGTACAAGCCGGCGACGATGGAAAACGGCGCCCGCGTCATGGTGCCGCCGCACATCGACGTCGGCACCCGCATTGTCATCAACACCGAAGACAATGGTTATGTGGAGCGCGCCAAGGACTGAGGCGTGAACAGCGGCGCGATCGTGGCGATGGCGCGTTCCGCCTCGCCGCGATCGGGGGTTTCGTCGGCGATGCCGACGCCGAACATGTCGCTGTCACCAACATATTGTACCACCAGCCCATCGGGGCGCGGCAGGATCGAAACCGAGCGATAGTAGAGCCCGTAATGCACCTCGGGCTGCGGCGCGAGCCAGGCGATCTGGCCACGCACCGGGACGATGCTGTTGTCGACGAATAGCGCCCGCGCGCCATAGCCGGTGCAGTTGACGATGACCGGCTGCGCCAAGCGCGCGAAATCGGCGGGGCTGGCGAAGTGCATCGGCACGATCGTGCCGCCTTCGCGCAGAAAATCCTCGGTCAACCGGACGCCGAGCGCCGCGACATTGAACTGCATTGAGGTGCCGAGGCGGACATTGTCGGCCGGAAACGGGTGCTCGCTCCGGCTCAGCGGACGTGATCGCGGCACGATGTCGTGGAGCCGATCGCCATATTCGGCGAAATGGATCGCCCCTTCGGCGCGCGGCGGGCGCGGGCCGGGGTTTTCGAGCAAGGTGTAGCGGTCGGACCAGCTGACCGGTTCGCCGGGCAGGCCGACATAGCTGCGATGCATCGCATAGCTGGTGCGCGCCATGGCTTCCCAGAGCGCGGGGAATTGCGGGGTCACCTTGCTTTCATCGGCGATGCGCGAATCGGGCGACCAGGTGCCGGTGGCGCGCGCCGAACGCGTCTGCGGCAGGCGCTCGGTGGCATAGATCGTCACCCGGGCGCCAGCGCGTTGCAGGGTGAGCGCCGTGGTGATGCCGATGGCACCGCAGCCGATGACGGCGATATCGCGCGCGCCATCGGCCATGGCGTGGCGCGTTGCCAGCGCTGCCGAGCCCCAGGACAGCGACCAGCCGCTGCCGCCATGGCCGTAATTATGGACAACGCGCTTGGCGCCGATGGTTTCGACATCCAATCGCGGCCCTTCGGCACGGAACGGACGCAGGCAGACGGTGATGTGGGTCATCCGCCCGATGTCCATGCGCAGCGGTGCGAGGGGGGCGGTAGCGAAGGCGTTGCCGATATTGGGCGCGGCGCGCGGAGCGGTGGCGCAGGCGGACAGGGCCAGCGGGGCGGCGAGAACCGCGCGGCGGCTGGGCTGCATCACTCGTTTTCCCCCGAAAAGGGCAGCGCCAGTTCGCGCGGTGGCTCGCGCTCCAGCAGCCCGGCGGCCTTCAAATCGGCGAGCCCGGGCAAGTCGCGGCGGCTCGTCAGGTTGAAATGCGCTAGGAAACCCGGCGTCGTGGCATATTGCAATGGCCGCCCCGGCGTCTCCCG
Organism: Polymorphobacter sp.; assembly: GCA_044373875.1. GTDB lineage: Bacteria > Pseudomonadota > Alphaproteobacteria > Sphingomonadales > Sphingomonadaceae > Sandarakinorhabdus. Next base: position 31,283 of record JBILPK010000017.1, on the reverse strand, counting down.
CCGGCCGGCGGGGCGCACCCAGCCCGCCTCCATCAGCACGTCGATGGTGCCGCCCGAGACGGCAACACCGCGAATCTCCTCGATTTCGGGGCGGGTAACGGGTTCGTGATAGGCGATGACCGACAGGGTTTCGACCGCGGCGCGCGACAGTTTGCGCACCGCTTCGCGCGCCGGGCGCAGGTGATGGGCAAGATCGGGCGCCGTCTGGAACTGCCAGCGGCCGCCGCGTTCGACAAGGTTGATGCCGCGCGGCGCATAGCTTTCGGCCAGTTCGCCGAGCAGGGTGATCAGATCGCCGCGTTCGCCGACATGCTTGGCGATATCGGCGAGGGTGAGCGGGGCGGCGGCGGCGAAGATCACCGCCTCCAGCGCGCGCAGCAGGGCGGGCCGGGCGTCGTCGATGGTGGCGTCTCCAGGCGTCATTCGCGGGCCCTCACCAGGATGGGGGCAAAGGCCGCGCCTTGCGACAGGCTCGCCTTGCCGAGCTTGGTCAGTTCGAGCGCGGCGACGAAGGTCGAGGCGAGCACCGAGCGCGCATAGCCTTCATCGGCAAGGTCGCGCGGCAGGAAGCGCGACAGTTCGGTCCAATCGATGCTGGCGCCGAGCAGGCGTTCGAGGCGTTCGATGGCTTCGTCGAGCGCCATCACGGCGCGGCGGCGCACGACATGGATGGATTTGCTGTTGCGCGCCTTGATGGCCCCATAGGCCGAGAGCAATTCGAACAGGCTGGCATCGTAGCGCGCCGTCGTTTCGAACATCAGGCCTTCGGGTTCGGCACGCACGAAGGTGTCCCAGCCTTGCTGCGGCCGGGCCAGCAGCTTGGCGCCGGCATCGCGCATCGCGGCAAGGCGTTGCAGCTGGAATTGCAGTTTCAGTGCCATGTCGTGCGGGTCGGGCTCGGCCTGCGGGTCGGGGGGCAGCAGCAGCGCCGATTTGAGATAGGCGAGCCACGCTGCCATGACGAGATAATCGGCGGCGAGTTCGAGGCTGAGCGCTTTCGCATCGCGGATGAAGGCGAGATACTGATCGACGAGCGCAAGGATCGAGATCTGCGCGAGGTCGACACGCTGGCTGCGCGCCAGGGTCAGCAGCAGGTCGAGCGGGCCTTCCCAGCTGCCGAGTTGCAGGACGAGGGTGTGCGGGGTGGCATGCGCGGGGGTGTCGAAGGGGTCGGTGGTCACCTGCCCTCTCCCCTCGCGTGAGAGGCGAGATACGCCGAAGGCGGCCCGGGTGAGGGTGCTATTGTCCCGGAGCGCGGGTACACCCTCACCCGGCGCACTGGCGTGCGTCTCGTCTCTCCCGCAAGCGGGACAGGGGTGTCATGCAAATGCGAGCAGCTGGTCACGCGCGTCCGCCCATTGCGCCACCGGGGTGGCATCCCCTGCCCCCGGCCACGCCATTGCCGCGGCCAGCCGCGCCGCCGCGGCGGCGGAAATTGTCGGCAGTGCCTCGCAGATCGTGCGCATCTCGGCGAAATCGCCCGAACAATGCAGCGCGACATCGCAGCCGGCGGCAAGGCTGGCCAGCGCGCGGGCGCCGAAATCCTGTAAGGCATTGCTGCCCGGCGGGTGGCCGCCCGATTGCGGATTGCCGAGCGCGTGCATGCCGAGATCGTCCGACATGAGCAGCCCCTGGAAGCCGATGTCGTTGCGGATGAAGTCGATCACCACCGGCGACAGCGTCGCACAGCGGTCGGGATCGAGCGCGGTGTAGGTGACATGCGCGGTCATCGCCATCGGCGACAGCGCGGCGAGGGTGCGGAAGGGCTCGAAATCGCGCTCCAGCTCGGCGCGGCTGGCGGTGACGATCGGCAGTTCGAGATGGCTGTCGGCCGCGGCGCGGCCATGGCCGGGGATATGCTTGGCAACGCCGATGACGCCGCCCTGCCGCAAGCCATCGAGCGTGGCGCGGCCGAGCGCCGCCACCTGCATCGGTTCGGCGCCGAGCGCGCGGTCGCCGATGATGTCATGGCCGTGCGGGTCGCGGACATCGAGCAGCGGCAGGCAATCGACGTTGATGCCGAGATCGCGCAACAGCGCCGCCAGCGCCAGCGCATTGAGCCGGCAGGCCTCGATCGCGGTGACCGGCGCCTTGTCGTAGAGCGCGGCAAAGGTCTCCCCGGTGGGGAATTCGGGCCAGTGTGGCGGGCGCAGCCGGGCAACGCGGCCGCCTTCCTGGTCGATGAGGATGGGGACATCGCGCCCGGCAAGGTCACGTAGACTGGCGGTCAGGGCGCGAACCTGGTCGGGATTATCGACATTGCGCTTGAACAGGATGTAGCCGGCGGGGTTCGCCGCGGTGAACAGCGCGCGTTCATCGACAGTGATGGCGAGGCCGGAGAGGCCGAGAAAGCTGGCTTGCATCATTCGATCACCGTGCACGGCAGGCCCGCTGCCTTCAGGTTACGGCAGGTTTGCGCGGCATCGCCGCCACTGGCGCGCAGGCGATAGAGCGTCTTGCCATCGCTTTCGACGACGAGAATGCGCTTGGCATAGCCCGCCAGCACAGGTTTCGACGCCAAGCCGGCCCAGGCGGCATTGGCCTTTTCAAGGCTCGAGAAGGCGCCGAGTTGCACCGTGCCGGCCTTTTTGGCCGGTGCGGGCGCCGTGGCGGCGGGTTTTGTGACGATTGGCGGCGTTTTTGCGGCCACTGGCGGCGCTTTTGCAGCCGCCGCTGGCGGCGGGGACTTGGCCACGGGCAGGGCGGTTTTCGGCAGGGCAGCGGCGGGCGGCGGCGGCGCCTTGGCCACGGCCGGGGCCGCGGGCGCGGGGATGACAGCGGGCGCCGGCGCCATCTCGGGCAACAGATCCTGCGGCAGGCCCGGCGGCTCGCTGCCGGGGCGCGGTAGCGGTGCTTCGGGGCCGGCATTGGGGTCGATCACACTGCCCTGGTCGATGCCTTCGCCGGCGGCATAGATGGTCTGGTCCTGGCCTTCGACCGTCATCCCCTTGGGGTCGAGCGGCGGCACCTTGTACGGCCCGGGCTCGGCGGTGATCAGCGGTGCCTGCTCGGCGTTCATATAGCCTTGCGTCGAGCCACTGTCCTTTTTCGACAGCAGCAGGATGAGGCCGACCGCCGCGACGGTGGCGAGGCTGAGCAACACCAGCACCGTCCAGAACAGCGAGCGCTTGCTGACATCGGTGCGGGGCCGCGCCACCGCTTCGGCGAGCCAGGGCGCATCCTCATCCTCGTCGCGGCGCGCCATCAGTGGAGTTCCTCGGCGGCTTCGACGCCCATCACCGCCAGACCGTTGCGCAGCACCTGGCCGACGGCATCGGCGAGCGCGAGCCGCGCCGCGGTCAGCGCCGGATCATCGGCGAGGACGAAACGCCGGCGGGCATCGTCATTGCCCAGATTCCATTGCGTGTGGAACGCCCCCGCCAGGTCGCCCAAATAGAAGGCGATCCGGTGCGGTTCGCGGGCTTCGGCGGCCTGTTCGACGATGCGCGGCCACAGCGCCGCGGTCTTGACCAGCGCGAGGTCGGTATCGTCGAGCAAGGCATAGTCTGGAGCCGGCAGCACGATGCCGGCTTCGGCGGCCTTGCGCTTCAGCGAGGCGATGCGGGCATGGGCATATTGGACATAGAAGACCGGATTGTCGCGCGACTGTTCGACGACCTTGGCGAAATCGAAATCGAGCTGCGAATCGGCGCGCTTGGTCAGCATGATGAAGCGCACGACATCCTTGCCGACTTCGTCGACGACATCGGCGAGCGTGACGAAATTGCCCGAGCGCTTCGACATCTTCACCGGTTCCCCGGCGCGCAGCAACTTGACCATCTGGACGATCTTGATGTCGAGCGGCACGGTATCGCCCGACAGGGCGCGCACCGCTGCGGTCATGCGCTTGACGTAACCGCCATGGTCCGCCCCGAACATGTCGACGAGCGCGGTGTAACCCCGGGTCAGCTTGTCCCAGTGATAGGCGACATCGCCGGCGAAATAGGTCCAGCTGCCATCGGATTTCTTCAGCGCGCGGTCGCTGTCGTCACCGAACTGGCTGGCGCGGAACAGCGTCTGCGGGCGCGGCTCCCAATCTTCCGCCGCTTCGCCCTTCGGCGCTTCGAGCACGCCTTCGTAGATCAGGCCCTTGGCGGCCAGCGTGTCGAGCGCTTCCTGCACGCGGTTGCCGAGCGAGGCTTCGGAAAAGAATACATCCTGTTCGATGCCGAGCAGCTTCAGATCGGCGCGGATGCGCTCCATCATCAGCGCGACGGTGCGGGTGCGGAACGCCGCCAGCCATTCGGCCTCGGGCTTGCCGACCATGGTGTCGCCGAATTCGGCGGCAAGCGCCTGCCCGACCGGCACGAGATAATCGCCGGGGTAGAAGCCCTCGGGGATCTCGATCGTCTCGCCCAATGCTTCCCGATAGCGCAGGTGCGCCGAGCGCGCGAGCGTATCGACCTGGCCGCCTGCATCGTTGATGTAATATTCGCGCGTCACGGCAAAGCCGGCATATTCCAATGTGCTGGCCAGCGCATCGCCGACGACCGCGCCGCGGCAATGCCCCATGTGCATCGGCCCCGTCGGGTTAGCGCTGACATATTCGACATTGACCGCCTGGCCGGCGCCGAGCGTGCTGCGGCCATAATCGGCGCCAGCGGCGGCAATCGCGGCGATTTCGGCGCGCCAGACAGCGCTGTGCAGCTTCAGGTTGAGGAAGCCCGGCCCGGCGACTTCGGTTTCGGCAACATCATCGAGGCGGTTGAGTTTCAAGGCCAGCATGACGGCGATATCGCGCGGGCGCATCCCCGCCGGCTTGGCGAGCACCATGGCGGCGTTGGTCGCCAGATCGCCATGCGACGCATCCCGCGGTGGTTCGACTGCCACGGCGCGCGTGTCGAGCCCGGCGGGCAGGTCGCCATCCGCCATCAACGCGGCAAGGGCATCGGCAACGTGGGCGGTGAAACGCGGATAGAGGTTCAAGGCAGGGTCCGGACTGGCAAGGGTTTCGTCACTCCTACCGCCCGGCGCCCGCAGCAACAATAGCCGTGCCCGCCCGTTGCGGGGGATGTTCGACTTTGCCAGCCAGCTTGCCCGGCGCGCAGCCTGGCGGCGCAATCATCCTCGCCGCTTGGCTGGCGCTGGAAAAGACGAGGGGGACAACAGCGGCGCAGCAGGCGAAGGGCTGGCGGGCCTGGCGTCAACCGGCCACGCCAATCTTGGCAGGTTCCCCATGGCCGCGATCTTGCCTAGAAGCATCGCTACCGCTTTTCGAGGACCGCCATGCCCCTGCCCGCCGACCGCACCCCCGTCATCATCGGCATCGGCGAGATCGTCGATCGCCCCGCCGATCCGGGCCAGGCGCTCGAACCGCTGGCGCTGATGGACGCCGCTGTGCGGGCGGCCGATGCCGATGCCGGCGGCGGTTTCCTCGATCGCATCGATTCGGTCGATGTCATCCACCTCGTGTCGTGGCGCTACGATCGCGTCGCGGCGCGGCTGACCGAGCGGCTCGGCATCAACCCGGCGCGCGCCGTCTATGGCATCGTCGGCGGCGAAACCGCCACGACGCGGATTCACGAAGCGGCGCTGCGCATCATGAACGGCAATTCGATGGTCGCCGTCATCACCGGCGGCGAAGCGATGAACGCCGTCGGCAAGGCGCGTGCCGCCGGCATCGAGCTGCCGTGGACGCCGCCCGCCGCCAGCCCTGAAAACCCCATCGTCGCCAGCGATCATGTCACCCCGATCGCGGTGCGCAGCGGCATCATGCAGCCGGTGCACATCTACCCGCTGTACGAAAACGCCACCACCGCGGCCTGGGGGCTAACTCCGGCGCAGGCGCTAGCCGAAAGCGGCGCGACCTATGCGGCGATTTCGCAGGTCGCCGCCGCCAACCCGCATGCCTGGGGGCGCAAGGCCTTCACGGCGGACGAGATCATCACCCCGGCGCCCGACAATCGCATGATCGCCTGGCCCTATACCAAGCGCATGGTCGCCAACAACACCGTCAACCAGGCCGGCGCGGCGCTGCTGACCAGCCTCGCCATCGCCCGCGCCGCCGGCATTGCCGAGGACCGCATCATCCATGTCCATGGCGGGGCGGCGGCGGCCGAGCCGATGGATTATCTGGCGCGCGACCAGTTCACCCATTCGGTGGCGCAGAACGCCGTTCTGGCGCAAGCGATGCGCATGGCGCCCGACGGTTTCGATCGGGTCGAGCTGTATTCCTGCTTCCCGACCGTGCCCAAGATGGCGCGGCGCACGCTCGGCCTGTCCGCCGATGCGGCGCTAAGCGTGACCGGCGGTTTGAGCTTCGCCGGCGCCGGATTGAATTGCTACATGCTGCAGGCGACGTGCGCGATGGTGCGCAGCTTGCGCGCGGCTCCGGCGGCGCGGGCGCTGCTCTATGGCCAGGGCGGCTATGTCACCAAGCACCACGCCCTCGTCATCGGCAGCGAGGCCGCCGAGCCCGCCAGCCTGATGCTGCCCAAGGATGTCCAGGACGATGCCGAAACCCGCCGCGACCCGGTGCCGGCGCTCGATCTCGGCTATGCCGGCGCGGCGACGATCGAGACCTTCAGCGTGGTCTATGATCGCGATGGCGCCGCGGCCTTTGGCGGGGTCATCGGCCGCACGCCGGCGGGCACGCGGGTGTTCGCCAAGGTGATGGGCGATGATGCTGCGACGCTCGACCAGCTGTTGTCGCTCGATCGCTCGCCGGTGGGCGATGCGGGGACGGTGCGCGTGGGGGATGACGGGTTGCAGGTCTGGCGGGCCTGAAGCCGACGCGGGAGCGCGGCGCTTTGTCGTCACCCCCGCCTGCGCGGGGGTGACATGTTCTTGTTGGTCATCCGGCCTTACGGCGGGGTCACTTCGACCAGCAATTTCCCGAAATTCCCGCCCGAATACAGGTCCTTCACCGCCGTCGCGGCATTTTCCAGCCCCGGGCGGATATCCTGCCGGGTCTTGAGCTTGCCCTCCATCATCCAGCCGAGCATCGCCTGGCCGCTTTCGGCAAATCGCGGCGCGAAATCGGTCACGATGAAGCCGCGCACCGTCAGCCGGCGCATCAGCATCATCGTCCAGAACCCAGGCGGTTCATCGGCTTCGGTGGCGTTGTAGCTGCTGATCATCCCGCACAGCGGCATCCGCCCGAACAGCTTCATGCGCTTGAGCACCGCGACCATGATGTCGCCGCCGACCTGTTCGAAATTGATGTCGACGCCTTCTGGCGCCAGCCGGTCGAGCTCGGTGCCGACATCCTGCGACTTGTAGTCGATACAGGCATCGAAGCCGAGTTCGTCGACGACATAGTCGCACTTGGCCTTGCCGCCGGCGATGCCGATGACCTTGCAGCCCATGATCTTGCCGATCTGCCCGACGATCTGGCCGACCCCGCCGGCCGCCGCGCCGACGACGAGCACTTCGCCCGGCTGCGGCTTGCCGATGTCGAGCAGCCCGAAATAGGCGGTCGGCCCGACCAGCCCCAACGTGCCGAACGACGCCGCCAGCGGCACGCCCGGGATTTCGGGCAGGCGACTGAGGCCGGTGCCATCGGTGATCATGATATCGGCCCATTCGCCGAGGCCGGCGAACAGGTCGCCCGGGTTGACCCCGTCCTTGCGGCTTTCGACCACCCGCCCGGCGACGCCGCCGCGCATCGGCGCGCCGACGACGACAGGGGGCATGTACTGCTCCTGGTCGCTCATCCAGATGCGGTTGGTCGGATCGAGCGACAGATAGGTGACGCGCAGGCTGAACTCGCCGTCCTTGAGCGCCGGCAGGGTTTCGCTGCCATAAACAAGGTCGCCATCGGCGATATCGCCCACCGGGCGCTTCGCCAGCCGCCAGACATTGCGTGTCGTCATCGTCATTCTCCCCCGCTCAGTTTTTCCAGGAACCGGTCGATCGCGGCCATCGCCACCGGTTCCGCCAGTGTCGGAGCATGGCCGACGCCGGGCACTTGCACCACCGTCATTTCGGGCAGTGCCGCCTGCATCCGCGCCTGGGTGGCGCTGGTCAGCACGTCCGAGCGTTCGGCGCGCAGGCTGAGCACCGGCAGCCCGGCGAGCGAGCCGAACGCCTGCCACAGATCGACCCCGGCATCGCCATTGGGCAGGCGAAAGGGTTCGGCGATGCGCGCGTCATAATCGAAGATGATCCGCCCCGATGGCCCGACCCGGCAGAGATTATGCGCAAAGCCCAGCCAGTCGGCGAGGCCCCAGCCGGGGTAGATCGCCTGGTGACGCTGGCCGAGGTCGCGCGCCGCATGCACAAAGGTCGGCCAATTGGCCTGGCGCCCGACATTGCCGCGCAGCCGCGCCAGCCCTTCGGGTTCGATCATGGGTCCGAAATCATTGAGGATGACGCCGGCCATCGCGTCGCGATACGCCGTGGTCAGCTGCAGCGCCAGCGCACCGCCGAGCGACGAGCCCAGTACGACGAAGCGCCCTATGCCGGCGGTTTCGATGAGCAGGCGCAGGTCGCCGAGATAGGTCAGCGACACATAGCTGAGCGAATCCTTGGGCCAAGCCGAATCGCCGCGGCCGCGCAGATCGACCGCCACTACACGCCAGCACCCGGCCAGCCGCTGCGCCAGTGCGTCGAAATCACGCGCCGTGCGGGTCAGGCCCGGCAAACAGAGCAGCACCGGGCGATCATTGGCGATGGCGGCGGGCACCCCGGCGACCATCGGCCCCTCGCGCCAATGCAGGCGCAGGCCATCGCCCGACCAATACCAGCCGTCGATCATCGCGCCGTTCATCGGCCGCAATTCCCGTGGTTCGGATATCGCAATATTTTGACTCCGACTCAGCTGATGCGCTATGAAGCGAGCTTCCCGGGGGGGATAAGGAAGATCAAGGCCAGTGGCAACGCGCGCAATCGATTCCCGTTCAGCCGATTCAAAGACAACCGAAGCCCGGACTCCCGAAGCCCGGACCGACAGCCGTGCCCGCCGCTATGATCCGGCCGAAACCAAGCAGCGCGTGCTCGCCGCCGCGCACATGCTGTTTTCGACCAAGGGTTTCGCGAGCACCGGCACCGCCGATATCGCGCGTGAAGCCGATGTGTCGGAAGGTTCGATCTTCTATCACTTCGGCTCCAAGAAGGCGCTGCTCGCCGAGCTTGGAGCCCGCCACGGCCGCATGATGATCGAGGCGATGGAGGGCGACGACGCGCTCGAGGATCTCGAACCCGGCATCATCCTGCCGCGCGTCTTCGAATTCTGCCGCACCAATATGCTCTGGGAAGGCATTACCGGCAGCGAATGCGAAGTCGGCAAGCCGGCAATGGTCAAGAACCCCGAAGCCGAACCCTTTTATCATGCCGCCAAGGCAACGACGACCGAATGGATCCACCGCCAGATGACCGTGGCGATGGCCAAGCGCGGCATCACCAATGTCGATATCGAGCTGGCGGCATCGTTCACCCACCATATCGTCGGTGACGCGATCGAGCGGATCCTGACCGCAACGACGCCTGAGGAATCGGAACGGGTGGAACGCGAAACTGTTCGCTTCGTGCGCGCCGCCTGCAACTACCCGACCTCCTGAGCATTACCCTGCCGGCCTTCCGCCCCGAACGGGCCATCCTGGCGCTCGGCGCCGATTTCTACGATCCCGTCGCCCCGGCCGATTTCCCGGCGACGATCCTGCGCTGGCGCAATGATCGGGCGGCGGCATCGATCGGGCTCGATGTGCTGTCCGACGATAATTGGCTGCGCCATTTCGGGCGATTTGCGCCGCTTCCGGGAAGTATCGATACGCCGCTGGCGCTGCGCTATCACGGCCACCAGTTCCGCACCTACAACCCCGATCTCGGCGATGGCCGCGGCTTTTTGTTCGCGCAATGTCGCGAGATTCTGGGCCGGGACGGTCGGGATCGCCTCATGGACCTCGGTACCAAGGGCAGCGGCACGACGCCGTGGAGCCGCGCCGGCGACGGCCGGCTGACGCTGAAGGGCGCCGTGCGCGAAATCCTCGCCACCGAAATGCTCGAAGCGCTGGGGCTGCACACCTCGCGCACCCTGTCGGTCATCGAAACCGGCGAAAGGCTGCAACGCGGCGACGAACCCAGCCCGACGCGCAGCGCGGTGCTCGTGCGCCTCAACCACAGCCATGTCCGTTATGGCAGCTTCCAGCGGCTCGCCTACACCCAAAACGCCGAAGCGATGCAGCGGCTGGTCGATTATTGCCACGCCAATCTGCTTGGTACCGAAGCGGGCGATGCCGTCAGCCTGCTCGACCATGCCGTCACCACCGCGGCGCGGCTGGCCGCGCAGTTCATGGCGGCGGGCTTTGTCCATGGCGTCCTCAACACCGATAATATCAACCTCACCGGCGAATGTTTCGATTACGGCCCGTGGCGTTTCACCCCGGCGTGGGACCCCGATTTCACCGCCGCCTATTTCGACCACCAGGGGCTCTACAGCTTCGGCCGCCAGGCCGAGGCGTTGCAGTGGAACGTCTTCCAGCTCGCCGGCGCGCTGCGGCTGATCGCGCCGCTCGAAGCGATCAAGCCGCCACTCGCCGCCTTCGCCGATCGCTACAAGGCGGCGCTGGCGACGGCGCTGCTCGCCCGGCTCGGGGTGGCATCGCGGGGGGAAGACGCCGACACCGCGCTGGTGAAAGCGATCGAAACCGCACTGGTGGGCACCCGGATGAACCCCGATCGCTTCTGGTTCGATTGGCGCGGTGGCCTGCGCCGCGCTGCGTCACCTGCCGATGCGCTGTATGACGGCGCCGATTTCGCTGCCTTCCGCGAAGCCGTCGCCCCCTATGCCGCAGCACCGCCGACCCATGCCTATTGGGCCGATACAGCGCCGTGCACGATGCTCATCGACGAAATCGAAGCGCTGTGGGCACCGATCGCCGAACGCGACGACTGGGCGCCGCTGCATGCCAAGATCGCCGCGATCAGGCAGATGGGCGAAGCGATGGCAAGCTGACCCCCCTCCCGCTTGCGGAAGAAGGGGGAGCGTTGCCGAGTCACCGCACCAGCATCGGCCCGAGCGGCTTCCCGCCAAACAGGTGTACATGCAGGTGCGGCACTTCCTGGTGGGCATCAATCCCGGCATTGGCGAGCAGCCGATAGCCCGGCTCCTCCAGCCCGAGGTCACGCGCCACGGTGCCGACCGCGCGCACGAACCCGGCAATCTCCGCCTCGCTGGCACCGACCGAAAAATCCGCCCACGACCGCCACGCCCCGCGCGGAATCACCAGCACATGCAGCGGCGCCTGCGGGGCGATATCATGAAAAGCGATCGCCCATTCATTCTCGAACACGCGCTTGGAGGGAATTTCCCCGCGCAGGATGCGGGCAAAGATGTTATTGTCATCGTAATCGCCAGTTGCCGCCACTGCCATCGCATCATCTCCCGAATTCAAGGGTTCGATAGCATCCCTGCCGCCGGGGCGGGAGGGGTGTCGCAACCCCTTGCCGGGGCCGGCCACCTCGCCTAGCGTCGTGACGGGTCAGGAGAATTTGCCGATGTTTCGCGCCCTGACCATCATTGCCCTGTCGATCGCCGCCCCGGCCGCAGCGGCGACCACCATCCAGCAGGATTTCGACGCGGCGCAAGCGCTGCTCGATGCCGGCAAGGCTGCCGAGGCGCGGACCGCCTTTGCCACGCTGCTCACCCGCTTCTCGCCGACGTCCCGGGGCAAGGCCGCGAGCCTCGTCAGGGCGCGGTTGGGCAATGTGATGCTGGCAACCGGGGACGCGGACGCAGCCGAACCGATGCTTGTTGCAGCGCTGCCCGGCCTGACCGGCACCGCCGAAAGTGACGTGGCGGAACGCGGCGTCACCGCCTTTGATCTTGGCCGGGCGCGCGAAATTACCGGCCGGCTCGATTCGGCGACCAACAGCTATCGGGCGGCGCTGGCAAGCAGGGCCTTTGCACCGGGCAGCGCCGAAGACATTGCCGCCCGGGTCGCGCTCGCGCGCGCATCGATCTGGTCGAAGCCGGCTGAAGCGCGCACGCTGCTCGATGCGCTGCTGACGCTGCCGCCCGAAACCTTCGGCAAGAACAAGGACCAGCGCGCCCTGCTCGAAACGCTGCGCGGCCGGGTCGAGCTCAACGACAACCAGCCCGCCGAGGCCAAGCGCTGGTTCACCATCGCGGCGCGCACCGCCGGCGGCGCCACGACGACGAGCGTCAGCGTAGCCGATGTGCGGATTCGCGGCGACTTGGCACTGGCCAATTTCAAGCTCGGCAAAATGGACGAAGTGCAGAAATTCGTCGCGCTGTCGGGCGCCGGGCAATTGCTGTCGGAAGGGCTGGCCACTGCCTCCGAAATGCCGCTGCCGGGGTGCGCACCGCTTACCGGGCTGGCCCCCGATGCCGTTGCCGTCGTCGAATTCAGCATTGCCGACGATGGCCGCACCACCGGGGTCACCCCGGTCTATGCCAGCCGGGGTACGGGTGCGGCGACGGGTGACGCCGATGAAGGCCCCGAAGTGCTGTTTGCCCAAGCGGTGCGCGACTGGTCATGGGCGTCGGAACGGCTGGCCAAGCTCGACCCGTTCTGGCGGCAGGCGATCCGGGTGGAACTGCGTTGCTTCACCACCCGCGCCGACAATTCGGTGGTCGTCGGATCTTTTGCGGCCGACAACAAGGACTGGATCGACGCACAGGGCCTTGAACCGCTGCCCGAATTCACCGGCAGCAGTGCGGTGCGGTTGCCGCAGATCCGGGCGGAAATCCAGCGCCGCGAGGCGAAATATGCTGCGCAATCGCCGCAATTGCTGCGCGCTGTTTCGGCGTTGAGCACGAACGGCGCGGCGCCGATGGCCGAACGGTCGGCTGCACGCGCCCGCTTCCGCGACTTGGCCATCGCGAACAAGGCGCCCGAATCGGTCATCCTGATCGCGCGTATGCAGGAACTCTACTGGCAGGCATCGGACGCGAAGCGGTCCGCCGAAATGTACCGCCGGGTACGTGATGGTTATGCCGCGCTGCTTGCCGAGCAGGAAGCGGCTGGCCGCGGCGCGACGCGTATCGCCATGTATATCCGGCTGCAACTGGCCGAGGTCCTCGACGAACTGAAGGCGACTGCGGCCGAGCAGGCCATGCTCGACCCGATCGTTTCGGCGCCCGAAGCGCTTTTGCCGGCGAATGATCCCATTCGCATAGCCGCCCTGCTGCGTGTCTCGAACCTGGCGGCGGCAGCGCGTGATACCGCCTCGGCGGCAACGGCGCTCGCCGCCACCGGCCTGTCGCCCGAACAATGCGCGCTGGTCGACGTGCGGCCGCAAGCGATCAACAAGTCGATCACCGAAAAGGCCTTTCCCGCGCTGGCGATCGGCTGGCACACCGGCGGCTTTGCTCGGGTCGGCTATGATATCACCGCCGATGGCGCGACGACCAATGTGCGCACCATCACCGCCTCGCCGCCGTTCATCTTCGGCCCCGGCACCGAAAAGGCCATTGCGAAGTTTCGCTATCAACCCGTGCTGCGGCCGGGAAACAGCATCGGCTGCAGCGGTTCGGAATTCCTGCAACGCTTCCGGGTGCTGGGGTAAACGCGCCGATCGTTCTTGACCCTGCCGCCCGCCGCGCCTATCTCCGCATCACCGCGCCGGTCCTCGTGCGCGGTCCTCCAGTCCCGCCATCGCCGGTTATATACCCCCGACAGCGCCCGGACTCCCTACCTGAAAAGACCCTCATGCATCTTCACGACCTCAAGCGCAAAACCCCGGCCGAACTGGTCATCATGGCCGAAGAACTCGGCATCGAGAATGCCTCGACGCTGCGCAAGCAGGACATCATCTTCGCCATCCTCAAGGCCACCGCCGAGGCCGGCAACGAAATCACTGGCACCGGCACCATCGAGGTGATGCCCGATGGCTTCGGCTTCCTGCGTTCCGCCGACAGCAACTATCTCGCCGGCCCCGACGATGTGTATGTGACGCCGCAGATCGTCCGCAAATTCGGCCTGCGCACCGGCGACACGGTCGAAGGCGAAATCCGCGGGCCCAAGGATGGCGAACGCTATTTCGGCCTGGTGCGCGTGATTGCCATCAATTTCGACGACCCCGATGTCGTCCGCCACCGCGTCAATTTCGACAATCTGACGCCGCTCTATCCCGATGAAAAGCTCAACCTCGACAACAACGACCCGACGATCAAGGACAAGACGGGCCGGATCATCGATATCGTCGCGCCGCTCGGCAAGGGTCAGCGCTGCCTGATCGTGGCGCCGCCGCGCGGCGGCCAGACGAAGATGATGCAGAATATCGCCCGGGCGATTTCGGCGAACCATCCCGAGATTTTCCTCATCGTCCTGCTCATCGACGAACGCCCCGAAGAAGTCACCGACATGCAGCGCACGGTGAAGGGCGAAGTGATTTCGTCGACCTTCGACGAGCCCGCGACGCGCCACGTCCAGATCGCCGAAATGGTGATCGAGAAGGCCAAGCGGCTGGTCGAGCACAAGCGCGATGTCGTCATCCTGCTCGACAACATCACCCGCCTCGGCCGCGCGTACAACACCGTCGTCCCGAGCAGCGGCAAGGTGCTGACCGGCGGTGTCGATGCCAACGCCCTGCAACGCCCGAAGCGCTTTTTCGGTGCGGCGCGCAACATCGAGGAAGGCGGCTCGCTGACCATCATCTCGACGGCGCTGATCGATACCGGCAGCCGCATGGACGAAGTGATCTTCGAAGAGTTCAAGGGCACGGGTAACTCGGAAATCGTGCTGGACCGCAAGATCGCCGACAAGCGCGTCTTCCCGGCGATCGACATCGGCAAGTCGGGCACCCGCAAGGAAGAACTGCTCGTCGACAAGAACACCCTCGCCAAGATGTGGGTGCTGCGCCGGATCCTCATGCAGATGGGGACGGTGGATGCAGTCGAGTTCCTTATCGACAAGATGAAGGATTCGGTGACGAACAAGGATTTCTTCGACGCGATGAATCACTAGCGGGCGCGGCCGCGCGCTTCCCGGCTTTGCGCAGAAAAGACGGGAAGTGCGCGGACTCGCGCCGCGGTCGGCCAGCGAGGCGGTCAGCTTCGCTGACCGAACTCGTCTGACGTAAGCTTGGGCTTTGCCCAAGCCCTTCCTGCCTTCCTGCCGTTCTTTCTGTCATCCCGGGTCAAGCCCGTGACGGCAGGGTGAAGCACCCCTCTCCCGGCTCGGCTGCGCCGAGTCCGACCTCTCCCTCAGGGGAGAGGTTAAAGCGCCGCGCTTACCTCCGCCGACCCCCATTTCAGCGTCCCCGCCACGCGCCACACCTCGCGGCCCTTTTCATCATAGAGCACCGACATCGGCAGCCCGCGCGCGCCGATCTTTTCAGCAAACGACCCCGGCTGGTCGAGCATCGGCTTCAATGTCTTGAACTTGCCGGGCTTGAAGAACTTGTTGACCGCCTGCCAGCCTTCCATGTCCTGGCTGAGCGGGATAACGAGCAGCTTCGCGCCCTTGGCCGCTGCCAGCCGGTCGAGATCGGGCATTTCGGCGATGCACGGCGCGCACCAGGTCGCCCAGAGGTTGACCAGCACGCGGCGGCCCTTGAAGGCGGCGAGACTCGTCTTCTTGCCCGGGGTCACCTCGAACATCAGCTTGGGTGCCGGGGTGCCGGCCTGGCTGCGGTCGATGCTGTTGATCGCCGGCGGTGCCGCGGCGACGAGCGCCAGCGCCGCGACGGGGGCCAGCAACAGCCGGGCAAGGGTATCGCGCATCCAGAAATTCCCATCGGTAGCATGGCAGGCCGTTGCCCGGCCGACCGCATTCGTGTCACGTCGCAAATAACCGTCGCAAGGGATCGCAGCAAGCCGCTGTGGCAATCGGCGGCGATACGGGGGAACCGGGGCATGACAGTATCGCGGCGCGAAGCGATCCAGATGGCGGCACTCGGTGCGGCGGCAGCGGCGGCACCGGCCACCGCTGCTTGCGGGGCGGACGCGATTCCCGTATCGCCCGGGGCCATGGATACGGCCGGACCAGCAGCAGCAACCAAAAGCGGCGAAACTGTCGCCAACAGCCTGTGGGGCGGGCGCTTCGGCGCCGGGCCGTCGGCGGTGATGCGCGAGATCAACGCCTCGATCGGGGTCGACAAGCGGCTGTGGCGGCAGGATATCGCCGGCAGCCGCGCCCATGTCGCGATGCTGGGCGCCAGGGGCATCGTGTCGCCCGCCGATGTCGCGGCGATCGACAAGGGGCTGCAGGCGATCGCGGCCGAATATGAAGCCGGCAAGCTCGTCGAAAATCTGGCGCTGGAGGATATTCATCTCCACGTCGAAACCCGCCTCAAGGAGATCATCGGCCCCGCCGCTGGCCGGCTCCACACGGCGCGCAGCCGCAACGACCAGGTCGCGGTGGATTTCCGGCTGTGGGTGAAGGCTGCCTGTGCCGAGGCCGATGCGGCGCTCGCCGGGCTGATCGGCGCGCTGCTGGTGCGGGCGGAGCAACACGCCGACACGATCATGCCGGGCTTCACGCATCTCCAGGTCGCGCAGCCGGTGACGCTGGGGCATCATCTGATGGCCTATGTCGAAATGTTCGGGCGGGATCGCAGCCGCTTTGCCGATGCGATGCGGCGCATGGACGAATGCCCGCTGGGGGCCGCGGCGCTGGCCGGCACGAGTTTTCCCATCGATCGCGCCATGACGGCCAAGGCGCTGGGCTTTGCCGGGCCGACGCGCAACAGCCTCGATTCGGTGTCCGACCGCGATTTCGCGCTCGAATATCTCAGCGCGACCCACATGACCGGGCTGCACCTGTCGCGGCTCGCCGAAGAAATGATCATCTGGGCGTCGCAGCCCTATGGTTTCGTGACGCTGCCCGATGCCTGGAGCACCGGCAGCAGCATCATGCCGCAAAAGCGCAACCCCGATGCCGCCGAGCTGGTGCGCGCCAAGGCGGCGCATTTCCTTGGCGCCTTCACCCGCCTGTCGGTGGTGATGAAGGGCCTGCCGCTGGCCTATTCCAAGGACATGCAGGACGACAAGGTGACGGTGTTCGCCGCGCACGACGATCTCGGCCTGTGCCTCGCCGCGATGAACGGCATGGTCGCCAGCATCACCTTCAACCCGGCCAAGATGCGCGCCGCCGCCAACAGCGGGTTTTCGACCGCGACCGATCTTGCCGACTGGCTGGTCCGCGCCGGCGGGGTGCCGTTCCGCGAGGCGCATGAAATCACCGGCCGCTGCGTCAAGGCGGCCGAGGCCAAGGGCGGCGACCTCAACGGGCTGAGCGATGCCGAACTCGCCGCGATCGACGCGCGCATCACCCCGGCGGTGCGCAGTGTGCTGTCTGTCGAAGCGTCGGTTGCCAGCCGGACGAGTTTCGGCGGGACGGCGCCGGCGAATGTGCGCGCGGCGATTGTCGCGGCAAAGGCCCGGGTGTGAACGCCCGGCCGGCCCTGCTCCTCCTCCTCGCTCTCGCCGCGTGCGGCAAGGTCGGCAAGCTGACGCCCGTCGCGCCGAACACCGCGCCGCCCAAGCCCGTCGCCACGTCGGTCGCGCCGGTGCCCGAAGACATGCTGAAGCTGTCGCCGCAATCGCAGCCCAACCGCGTCGATGATCCGGTCGAAAAATCGCAGGAACGCCCCGACGATCCGTTCAACCTGCCGCCCAGTAGCCGGAACTGAAGCAACGCCATGGACCATTTCGAAATCCGCGACGGCGTCATGCACGCCGAGGACGTCAGCCTGGAAACGCTGGCGGCGAAAGTCGGC
Source organism: Polymorphobacter sp. (assembly GCA_044373875.1). GTDB lineage: Bacteria > Pseudomonadota > Alphaproteobacteria > Sphingomonadales > Sphingomonadaceae > Sandarakinorhabdus. Next base: position 13,658 of record JBILPK010000017.1, on the reverse strand, counting down.
ACACCTTTCTATTGCTATTCGGCGGCCACCATCGAGCGCCATTACACGGTGTTCGCCGATGCGGTTTCCGGGCTGGGCAATGGCGCGCCGCTGGTTGCCTTTGCGGTCAAGGCCAACCCCAATCTGTCGGTATTGGCGACACTGGCGCGGCTCGGCGCCGGCGCCGATGTCGTTTCGGGGGGCGAACTGGCGCGCGCACTCGCCGCCGGCATCCCCGCCGACCGCATCGTCTTTTCGGGCGTCGGCAAGCAGAATCACGAGCTCGCGGCGGGCATCGAAGCCGGTATCCTGCAATTCAACGTCGAATCCGAAGCCGAAATCGACATGCTCGGCAAGGTCGCGGCGCATTATGCCCGGCCGGTCGAGATCAGCATCCGCATCAACCCCGCCGTCGACCCGCGCACCCATGGCAAGATCAGCACCGGCGGCGCCGATGCCAAGTTCGGTATCCCCTGGGACCGGGTGCCCGCCGCCTTTGCCCAGGCGGCAAGCCATGAATGGCTGCGCCCGATCGGGCTGGCCGCGCACATCGGCAGCCAGTTGTTCGATCTGGGGCCTGTGGAGGATACCATCCGCCGGCTGGGCGAACTCGCCCGCGCGATGACCGCCGCGGGCCATGATATCAAGCGCATCGATTGCGGCGGCGGCCTCGGCGTGCCCTATCGCCCCGACCAGCCGCTGCCGCCGAGCCCCGCCGCCTATGCCGACATGGTAGCGCGGGTCACCAAAGGCTGGCCATGGCGGCTGATGTTCGAACCCGGGCGGATGATCGTCGGCAACGCCGGCGTGCTGGTGTCGAGCGTGATCCTCACCAAGGAAGGCGCATCGAAGCATTTCATCGTCGTCGATGCCGCGATGAACGATCTGCTGCGCCCGTCACTGTACAACGCCTGGCATGATTTTCGCGCCATCCGGCCGCGTGCCGAACGCTGCATCGCCACTATCGTCGGGCCGATCTGCGAAACCGGCGATACCTTTGCCGAAGACCGCGATGTCGAGGTGGTGACGAGCGGCGATCTCGTCGCCTTCATGACCGCCGGCGCCTATGGCGCGACGATGGCGAGCACCTACAACTCGCGGCCGCTGGTGCCCGAGGTGATGGTCAAGGGCGGGCAATGGTCGGTCGTTTCGGAACGCAACCAGCCGGCGGCGATGCTGGCACTCGATGCGCTGGCGCCCTGGCTGTAGGCGATCCTCGCCTTCCCGGCAGGGGAGGCAGAGCGGTATCCTGGGGTAATCGGCGCGCAACCCGCAGCTTCGCAAGACAGTCCTTGTGCCAAGGCCCGGATAAACCGTAACAATGTCGGCCTAACCGACGCAGGCGACACGAAAAGGGCACGGCATGGCAATCAAACCGGTGACGACAGCGGTGTTTCCGGTCGGTGGCCAGGGCACGCGCTTCCTGCCCGCGACCAAGGCGGTGCCCAAGGAATTGCTGCCCGTCGTCGATCGGCCGCTGCTGCAATATGCCGTCGATGAAGCGCTGGCGGCGGGCATCGAGCGCATGGTCTTCGTCACGGCGCGCGGCAAGAATGCGCTCGAGGATTATTTCGACGTGGCCGGCGAGCTTGTCGCCAGCCTCAAGGCCAAGGGCAAGACCGCCGAACTTGCCGTCCTCGATGAAACCCAGCTCAGCCCTGGCCAGATCGCCTATGTCCGCCAGCAGGAACCCGCCGGGCTCGGCCATGCCGTCTGGTGCGCGCGCCATATCACCGGCAATGATGCCTTTGCCGTGTTGTTGCCCGACGAACTGTTGTGGAACCCGGCAGCGCCGGCGCTCGCCGAAATGCATGACGCCTACAAAAACCTCGGCGGCAACATCATCTCGGTGCTCGAAGTGCCCGAGGCGCATACGTCGCGCTACGGCATCGTCACGCCGGGCGCGGTCGACGGCAAGATCACGCAAGTGCTCGGCCTTGTCGAAAAGCCCGCCCCCGGCACCGCGCCGTCACGGCTGGCCGCGATCGGCCGCTATATCCTGCAACCCGAGGTGATGGACGTGCTGGCGCGCGGCAAGCGCGGCGCCGGCAACGAAATCCAGCTGACCGACGCCATGGCCGAAATGATCGGCGTGCAGCCCTTCCACGCGCTCACCTTCACCGGCACGCGCTTCGATTGCGGCGACAAGGCCGGGCATATCACCGCCAATATCGCGCTGGCGCTGGAACGCGACGATGTCGGGCCGGCGGTCCGCGAATGGCTGAAAGCCCAGGGTTTCTAGCTGCGTTCCAGCTTGTAGCCGAAGCCATAGATCGACCCGAGACGCAGGCCGTTTTCCGGCCCCAGCCGCAGGTGATTGCGGATTTGCGAGACATGCGCATCGAGCGTGCGGCTGCCCTGATCGAGCAGGCGGCCCCACACCGCCTCCATCAGGTGCGCGCGTGACAGCGGGCGACCGAGATTGCGGAAGAACAGCAGCGCCAGGGCGAATTCCTTGGCGGTGACCGAAATCGCCGCGCCGTTCATCGTGACGCTGCGCTTTGCCGTGTCGAAGGCATAGGCACCAAAGGTTTCGCAGCTGCCCGAAGCATCGACATGGGCGAAGCGCTTGCGCAGCACGGCATCGACATGATCGTTGATGTGGTCCACCGCGTCGGGCGCCTGGATACAATCATCGGCGGGGTTGAAATCGCTGCCGTGGTTGCGCTGGCATTCGTTCCGCGTCAGCAGGATGATCGACGGCGACGACTGCATGGTGTTGCGCATCCAGCCGAGCAATTCGGCCGATGGCATGTCGGCGATGCGTTCGTCGACCACCACCAGATCATAGCTTTCGCGCCGCAATGACCGTTGCAACGCATCGCCCGAATGGAATTCGGTGCAATTATGCCCCGCCGAACGGATTGCTCCCGCAACGCGGGCACAAAGCGCACGATCGTCCTCGACTACAGCCAGACGCATGATGACCTGTCCCTCCACTGTCGACCCACAGCGTATGCAAACGTTAAGTCATCGCGCTCGCGGCGATAGCCGCAAATCTGACATTTATAGCCGAATTTACAATCGAATGGCTCAGAACCGGGTTTTCTTCAGGCTAAATTTACCGAATCTGCAGCTATCGCCGTCGCTTCGGCGCGATCATGGGTGACCAGCAGCACCGGCGTCGCCCGGCTGATCCCGGCAACCAGCGCCATCAGATCGGCAGCGCGCGCCGCATCGAGATGGGCAAAGGGTTCATCGAGCAACAGCGCCGCCGGCCGCGCCAGCAACGCCCGGCCCAGCGCCACGCGCCGTGCCTCGCCCCCCGACAGGTGGCGCGGCCAGCGCGCCAGCAACGGCGCCAGCCCCAACCGTTCCGCCATCGCGGCAATCTCGGTCGCCGAAGCGCGCCCGGCATAGCCCAGGTTGGCGCGCACCGTCAGATGCGGGAACAATCGCCCATCCTGGAAGGCCAGCCCGAGATTGCGCTCGCGTGGCGACAGGTCGATGCCGGCCGCCGCATCGAACAAGGTGCGACCCGCGACCCGGACATGGCCCGCCAGCGGCCGCACCAGCCCGGCGATGGCGAGCAACAGGCTGGTCTTGCCCTGCCCCGACGGCCCGACCAGCGCCGTGGCGGCACCATTGGCGACAAAGGCGAAGCGCCCGCTGAAATCACCGCGTTGCAGTGTGACATCGACATCGAAGACCGCGGTCATCGCCGATGCGCCCCGGCGCGGCGCTGCCAATATTGCGCCACAACCAGCGCCAGCACGGCAATGACGACCGCCAGCAGCGCCAGCCGCAGCGCCGCCGCCTCGCCGCCGGGCACCTGCAACAGCGCGTTGATGGCGAGCGGCAGGGTTTCAGTTTCGCCCGGGATCACCGACACGAAGATCGCCGTCGCGCCGAATTCGCCCAGCGCCTTGGCAAAGCCGAGCACGGTGGCGGCAATGATGCCGGGCGCGATCAGCGGCAAGGTGATGGTGACGAAGACCCGGGCGCGCGAGGCGCCCAGCGTCGCCGCCGCCGCCTCGAGCCGCCGGTCCATGGCTTCGAGCGCCAGGCGCATCGGGCCGACCATCAGCGGCAGCGCCATCACCCCGGCGGCGATGGCGGCGCCGGTCCAGCGGAACAGCACGCTGATCCCCAGCAGCCCAAGCGCCTGCCCGGCCCAGCCATCACGCCCGAAGGCGATCAGCAGCAGATAGCCGGTGACGACGGGGGGCAGCACCAGCGGCAGATTGACCAGCGCATCGACGAGCGGCTTGCCCGCAAAGCGCCGCCGCGCCAGCACGAAGGCGAGGCCAAAGGCCAGCGGCAGGGTGCACAGCGTCGCCACGCCCGCTACCTTCAGGCTGACGACGATTGCCGAAATCTCGGGTTCGGAAAGCGGGGTCACGCGGTCATTCGGGCACGGCCGCGACGCGCAGACCGGTCAGTTGCCGCACCGATCGCGCCGCGCGGGCTTCGCCGGGGACGACAAGCCGCAACGGGCCGTCTTCGGCCGCCAGCGGTGCGCCAACGCAGCGGTCGACCACGAACACTGCATGATTGCCGAGTTTCGCGTCGATCTCGGCGAGGCTGAAAACGACACGATAGCCGTCCTTGGCGGTGGCGACGAGGACTGTCCCCAGCGCCGGGCCGCGCAGTGCCTCGCCCGCCGGCACGCCGGCGCGCGCCAGCAGATCGGCGAGCGCAACACCTTCGCAGGTGATGGTCTTGCCATGCGCGGTGAGCAATGTGGGATGGCGCGGCAGCCCAGTGAAATCGAGCGGAATTTCGGCCGCCGCGACCGGCGTGGCGGCAAGCAGCAGCGCGGTGATCAGCAGCTTCATGGCGGTCCGAACCCCTGGGCAGCGAGAATGGCGCGGCCCTGCGGCCCGGTCAGAAAGGCGTAAAAGGCGCGCGCCGCGGTATCGTCATGCCCGGCGACGAGCGCCGCGGGATAGGTGATCGGCGGGTGGCTGGCGGCCGGGAAGGTACCGGCGACGAGCACGCGGCGCGACGCGCGGGCATCGCTGGCATAGACGACGCCGGCCGCCGCATCGCCGCGTTCGACATAGGCGAGCGCGGCGCGGACATTGTCGGCGCGCGCCAGCCTCGGCGCCGCCTTGTCCCAGGCGCCGAGCGCGGTGAGCGCGGCGCGGGCATAGCGGCCGACCGGCACCGAATCGGGATCCCCCGTCGTCCAGCGCCCGGCGCCGACAAAGGCCGAAAGATCGAAACCCTTGACCAGCCGGGCGCGGCGCGGCGCGGTGGCGGGCACCACCAGCACCAGCCGGTTGCCGGCGATGACACGGCGGCTGGCGGGCACGATGCGGCTGGCGACCGCATCCATCCAGGCATCGTCGGCGGCGATGAACAGCGACGCCGGGGCGCCGGCAAGAATCTGGCGCGCCAGCGCCGGGGTGCTCGCCAGCACCAGCACCGGGCGCGGCCGGCCGCTGGTGGCATAGCCATCGGCAACCGCGCCGATCGCCTCGGTCAGGCTGGCGGCGGCATAGACGCGCACCGGTTCGGCGCGCAGCGGTGCGGCGACCATCAAGGCGAGGAGGAGGAAAAGCCGTACCATGCGATATGTCTGGCTGAACATATCGCAGCCCCAGCGGCCTTTGGCCAGTCCTGCCCGCGACTGGCACCCGAACACCACAAGGGCCGCACAGAATGCCGCAATCTTGCCGCCGGTGATTGACCGCGCGCGGCGATGGCGTAGGGGGAGGAGCATCATGGATATTGCTACACCACCCTTCGATGCCCGCCTGCTGCGCGACGCCTTCGGCAGCTTTGCCACCGGGGTGACGATCGTCACCGGGCGTGACCAGGATGGCAACCGCATCGGGCTGACCGCCAACAGCTTCACCAGCGTCTCGCTCGATCCGCCGCTGCTGCTGTTCTGCCCGGCCAATGGCGCGTCGGCGCTGCCGGCGCTGCGCGCGACGGGGCGTTTTGCCGTCAACATCCTCGCCGCCGATGCAGCGCATGTCTCGGATCGCTTCGCCAAAAAAGGCATCGACCGGTTCGCCGAAGCCGATTGGCTGGAATGGGAGGGCCTGCCGGTCCTCGCCGATGCCAAGGCGGCGTTTGCGTGCAACCTTTATGCCGATCACGACGGCGGCGACCATCGCATCATCGTCGGTGAAATCACCCGCCTGGGCTTTGCCCCGGCGCGCGAGGCGCTGCTTTACCTCCATGGCCGCTACCGGCTCGTGCATGTCGCCGACTGACGCTGTTGCAGGGGCGGCGGCGAGCTCCGCGGCACATGCCGGCGCTGCCGAAACCGCCGCGCTGGCGCGTGGCGGGCGCGCCAGCTTCCTCGGCTATGTGCTGCGGCTGGCGGCACGCTTTCCCTTCCTGTTCATCGCCGGGCGGCTGTATGGCGCCGAAGCGCTCGGCCGCTTCGCCTATGCGACGATGGTCGTCGAGCTTGTCGCGATGCTGGCGACGCTCGGGCTGAAACGCGGCCTGGCGGAGGATATGGCGGTTCGCGGCGCTGCCGCGGATGATCGCCCCGCCAGCGAAGCCCATGCGCTTTACGACGCGCTGCTCGTCACCATCCTCGCTGCGCTGCTCGGCGCCGCGCTGCTGATGGCGGTGCCGCAGATCGTCTTTCCCAACACGCAGTTCAGCCTCATCGACCGGCTGTTCCCGTTGATCATCATCCCCATCGTGGTGTCGGACATCAGCCTTGCCGCGCTGGCCTTTCGCCTCGATATCGCCGCCACGGTGCGGGCGCGCTCGCTCGTCGAACCCTGGGTGCTCAGCATCGCCGCGCTGGCGCTCGCTTACAGCCTGTTCCAGCCCGAGGGGCTGATCATCGCCTATCTCGCCTCGATGGTGGCGGCGGCGCTGGCCTCGCTATGGCCGGCGGCGCGCGCTTTCGGCTGGGCCGCGCACTGGCGGCCCGATCCGGGCGCGCTGTGGCGGCTGCTGCGCCGCAATGTGCCGCTGGCCGGGGCCGATATCGCCGAATGGGGCGCAAGACGCCTCGATGTCTTCATCCTGGGGCGCTTCGTCGGTGCCGATATCGTCGGCATCTATTATGTCGCGCAACAGATCGCATCGCTGCCGCAGCGGCTGAAATCGAGCTTCGATCCGATCCTGGCGCCGGTGCTGGCCACCAATCTTGCCGCCAAGCGCATCGACAAGGTGGCGGCGCATGTCCGCCAGATTAGCTTCTGGGTCGGCGCCGTGCAACTCGGCGTGGTGCTGGCGCTGGGGCTGACCGGCAAGGCGAGCATGGGGCTGTTCGGGCCGGTGTTCGCCAGCGGCGCCACCATCCTCGCCGTGCTGCTGGTGGTGGAACTGCTCGCGGCGCAGGCGGCGGTGGCCGAATCGGCGCTGATCTATGTGGCGCGCAACGTCAATCTGATGTGGTCGCTCGCCGGCATCCTGCTCCAGATCGGCGCCAGCCTGGTGCTGGTGCCGCTGTATGGCGGCGTCGGCGCCGCGGGCGCCCTCGCGATTTCGGCGCTATTCCTGTCGGTCGCCAAATCGCGGTTGCTGGCGCGGCTGCTGGGCGCGCCGGTGGCGGGCTGGCGGCTGGTCATGCTGGCGGCGGCAGTGCCGGCCTTCGCGCTCGGGCTGGTGTTCATGCAGGCAGCCGAATGGTTCCAGCTGGCGCTCGGCCAGTTCATCGTGCTGGCGCTGTATGGCGCGATCATCTGGCGCCTCGGCTTCAAGGGCGCCGATCGCCTGTTGTTCGCGCGCGGCTTGCGCGGCAAGACGGTGCCACTCGATCCCGTTGTTCCCCCTGTTTCCCCCCCTGTTGCCCCCTTCGGGAGTCTTTGACCCATGTTTCAGCTTGCCACGACGCGCCGCGCCCTGCTCGGCAATGCCGCCGCCCTGTCGGCGCTGGCCGTCGCACCGACCGCCGCGCGGGCCGCGACCGGCGGTGATCCGACCCTCGCCGCCGCGCTGTCGACCATTGCCGATCGGTTGCTCCAGCGCAGCCCCGAAACCGCGACGCTGCTCGGCACCGATGTCGGCCGCAACGCCGCGCTGGCGGGCAAATTGTCGGACATCAGCGCCGCCGGCGAAGCCGAGGACCGCCGGGTCCAGGCCACCGCCAAGCGCCTGCTCGATTCGATCCCGCGCGACCGCTTGCAGGGTGCCGACATCAACAATTATGATTCGGCGCAATGGGCGCTGGGCATCGCGGCCGAAGGCGCCAAGTTCGATTTCGGCTTTTCGGGCACCAGCGGTGGCACCCCCTATGTCGTCAGCCAGCAGGGCGGCACCTACCAGCAGGCCGCCGAATTCCTCGATACCTATCACCGCGTCGAGGATGCGGCGGGCCTCGAAAACTACTTCAGCCGGCTCGAACAGGTCGGCCCGACACTGGCGGAGGAAACCCGCCGGATCGGCGCCGATGCCGGCAAGGGCGTCATCCCGCCCGATTTCATCGTCGCCAACACGCTCGGCCAGCAGGCGCAACTGCGCGGCGTTGCGGCGGCGGACAGCAAGTTCGTCACCTCGATCGCCAACCGCGCCAAAAAGCTCGGGCTGCCCGACCCGTCGGCGCGCGCCACGGCGATCGTCGAAAAATCCATCTATCCGGCGCTCGATGGCCAGATCGCGGCGCTGAAGGCCTTGAAGACCAACGGCGACGCCGGGGTGTGGAAGCTGCCGCAGGGCGACGCCTATTACCAGTATCTACTCAAAAGCCAGACGACGACGAGCATGTCGGCCGACGAAATCCACAAGACCGGATGGGAACAGAATCGCGCCATCGAAGCCGAAATGGACAAGATCCTGCGCGCCCAGGGCCTGACGCAGGGCACGGTGGGGGAGCGCGCCGCGGCACTCACCGCCGACAAGCGCTTCCTCCAGCCCGACAGTGATGCCGGTCGCGCCGCGGTGATCGCCGATTGCCAGAAAGCAATCGACGCCATCCGCCCGCGCCTTGGCCGCATGTCGAAATTGGGGCTCAAGGCCGAAGTCCAGGTCAAGCGCGTGCCGGTCGATATCCAGGATGGCGCCGCGCTCGGTTACATGAATTTCGCCAGCACCGACGGCAAGCGCCCGGCGATCTATTACATCAATCTCAAGAAGATGGATTTCTGGCCGAGCTGGACGCTGGCCTCGCTGACGGCGCACGAAGGCATTCCCGGCCATGCCTGGCAGGGGGCGTACCTTGCCGAACACCCCGATATCGTCTCTCCGATGGCGCAGCTGATCGGCTTCAACGCCTTCACCGAGGGCTGGGCGCTTTATGCCGAACAGCTGGTCGATGAAGACGGTTTCTATGCCGATGATCCGTTCGGGCGACTCGGCTATCTCAACGCCGCGCGCTTCCGCGCCGTGCGGCTGATCGTCGATACCGGCCTGCACGCGATGAAGTGGAGCCGCGACAAGGCGATCGCCACGATGGTCGCCGAAACCGGCCGCTCGGTCGGCAGCGTCACCAGCGAGATCGACCGCTATTGCGCCAGCCCGGGCCAGGCCTGCGGATACAAGATCGGCCATAACGAGATACTGGCGCAGCGGGCACGGGCCAAGGCAATGCTGGGGGCCAAATTCGATGTGCGCGATTTCAACGATGCGCTGGTGGCGACCGGCGGCGTGCCGCTGTCGGCGCTGCCGGGGGTGGTCGATCGCATGATCGCGGCGGTGAAAGCGTAAGTCTCACGGGCGCGCTTCCACCTCTCGCGTTGACGCGAAGGCGTCGCCTACGGCTGCGGGAGAGGTGACGGTCAGGCCGGGCACTTTCCCGTGCCCGGCCCCTTGACGAAGCGCCCCGCCGGCTGCCCGGTCGGCACGCCGTCCTTGAGCACCTGCACGCCATTGACGAATACCTGGTTGACCCCGACGGCATATTGCGCCGGCTTGTCATAGGTGGCCCGGTCGCCCACCGTCGCAGGATCGAAGACCACGACATCGGCGAACTGCCCCGGCTTGAGCATGCCGCGGTCCTTGATGCCGAGATTCGAGGTCGGCAGCGAGGTCAGCCGGCGGATCGCCTCGGTCAGGGTCGTGGTCTTATCATCGCGGACATAATGGCCGAGCAGCCGCACAAAATTGCCATAGGCACGCGGATGGTCGTTCGACAGCAGGAACACGCCTTCGGCCGAAGGCGCGCCGGCATCCGACGCAAAGCTCATCCACGGCAGCGCCGTCTGGCGCTTCACATTGGCCTCGTCCATCAGGAAATAGGCGGTGCCGACGCGGCTGCCATCCTCGATGACGAGGTCGATCGCGGTATCTTCGGGGCTGGTGCCGCGCATCCGCGCGACTTCGCCGAGCGTCTTGCCGGTCAGCGGCTTCAATTTGGGGTTCTTGAAGCCGAGCAGCAGCACCTTTTCAGGCGAGCCGGTGCGCTTCATGAGATTTTCCCATGGCACGTTGTCCGAGCGCATTTCGGCGAGGACGCGGGCGCGGATTGCAGGGTCCTTCAAGCGTTCGATCCAGGCCTCGAGCCCGCCATCCTGCACCCAGAGCGGCATGGCGGCATCGAGCCCGGTCGCCCCGGCGGTGTAGTTATACATGTCGGCGGTGATGCGGATGCCGGCGGCGCGCGCCGCCTCGATCTTGCCGATAATGACGTCCATCTTGCCCCAATTGGGCTGGCCCGACATCTTCATGTGATAGATTTCGGCCGGTCCGCCCGAGGCGCGGGCGATCTCGATCAGCTCGTCGACGGCCATTTCGATGCGGTCGCCTTCGGAGCGCATGTGGCTGATATACATGCCGCCACAGCGCGCGCTTTCGGTGGCGAGCGCGATCAGCTCGGGGGTTTCGGCATAGGCCGCCGGCGCATAGATCAGCGACGATCCGACCCCCATCGCGCCTTCGTGCATCGCGGCGCGGACCAGCCCCTGCATACGGGCCAGCAGTTCGGGCGTCGGGTCGATATCCTTTTCGCCGAGTTCATGGACGCGCACGGTGGTGGCGCCGACAAAGCTGGCGACATTCGGGGCGATGCCCTTTTTCTCCAGCATCGTCAGATATTCGCCCAGCGTCGTCCAGCTGACCGGGAATTTGATATCGTCCTGCCGCGCGGCGGCGAGCACCTTCATCTGCGGGTTGAGCGGCCCCATCGAATTGCCCTCGCCCATGACTTCAAGGGTGATCCCTTGCCGCAGGTCGCTCTGCGCGCGGCCATCGGCGATCAGCGATTCGGTCGCCCAGGACAGCATGTTGACGAAGCCCGGCGCGATCGCCTGGCCGCCAGCATCGAGCGTGCGCTTGGCATCGGGCGCCAATTCCCCCGGCCCGATGGCGGCGATGCGATCGCCGAGAAAGGCCACCCAGCCCTTGTAGGGCGCGCCGCCCGAACCATCGTAAATCACACCATTGGTGATGACGACATCGAGATCGGGTTTTGCCGCGGCGGCCGGGGTGGTGAGGGTAGCGCCCAGCAGCAGGATGGCGAGTTTGCGCATGAATTTGCCCCTTTGGTCAGGGGCAAAAGCGTAGGTCGCGGCGAACAGCGCCGCAAGCGCTCACGAACTCCCCTCCCGGAACGGGAGGGGAGAAGCAAGGGAAGATCAGAGCCGCTCGATCCGGCTCGCCGCTTCATCGAGGATCGCCGCGACATCGAGTTGCAGCGCCTTTTGCACCGCCTCGTCGCCGTCCTGCCCGGCCATGCGCGTCTGCAGCACGGTGTGCAGGTTGCGCATCGCCCGCCGCACCGGTCCGGTTTCGGGACGGGTGTTGAGCTTGGCGAGATCCTCGAGCCGGGCAATGGCAGCGGTGACCGCCGCGGCTTCGTCACCGAGCAGTTGCGCCCCGGCTTCCGAAATCGCGAAGCGCTTGCGGCTGCCATCGGCGCTTTCATCGACAAGGCCCTGGTCGGCGAGCAGCGTCAGCGTCGGATAGACCATCCCCGGGCTGGGGGCATAGACGCCGCCCGACAGTGCTTCGATCGCCTTGATCAGTTCATAGCCATGGCGCGGCTGTTCCCAGATCAGCTTGAGCAGCACCAGCCGCAATTCGGCGCTGTCGAGCACCCGGCCGCGCGGGCCGCGGCGACCACCGCCATGGCCTTGGCCATCCGAGTGGCCGAAGCCGCCCCAACCGCCTTCGTTGATCTGTTCACGGATTTTTTCGGCAAAGGCCTCCCAACGGGGGCCGTGACGATGTCTGCGAAAATGCATGGCGTTCCTTTCAAGATATTCCATGCCTTCGAAGATATATCTTGGAATGGTTTCTGCAAGAGCGTTTCAAGATATATTTTGAGTGAGTGACCGCACCGCCCGCACAAGCGGCAGCAACGACGCGGCGCACGGCCCGGCAAGACGGGTGAGCAGAACAGCGGCTTGCGGCTCGGGCGCCGCCAGGATGCGCAGCAGCAGCGCTTCATCGGGGAGCGGCGCCGCACACACCGGCGTGCCGAAGCGCAGCGGCCGGTCGGCGCGGCGATCGAGGCCGACGAGCAGGCAGCGCAGCAGATGCTCGATGCCGAGCCCCGCATCGCCGAAATCGCGTTGCAGGGCGATGTGCACGGCGGGACAACGCGCCGCGCCGATCGGCTGCATCAGCGCCAGCCGGCGCAGCGCCCAGAGCAGCCGCGCATCGACGTCATTGGCGGGACGCAGCGGCCCCGACCAGTTGCTGCCGCCATTGTCGAATCGTCCGTACATTGCCGCTCTCCACCCTCGGGAAAGCGCCATTTTATGATATTGAGAGTCGTTAGCAATAACAATTCTGCGGAGAGGCGTTACTTCTGGAACGCCGCCGAAATGTCGAGCTTCACCATGTCGCCGAGCATCGGCACGAAGAAACCGAGGCCGAAGTCGCTGCGCTTGATCGTGCCGGTGGCGTGGAAGCCGACATTGTCCTTGCCGCCCATCGCCGCCGGCAGCTTGCCGGCGCCGTAGAATTGCACGTCGAGCGTTACCGGCCGGGTGACGCCGTTGAAGGTGAAATCACCCGTCACCTTGGCGGTCTGGCCCTTGGCGACAACCTTGGTCGACACGAAGCGCGCATCGGCCGGCGTCGGTCCGAAAAAGTCGGGCTTGCCGCCGTCCTTGCCGGGGCGCAGCAGATGCTGGTTGAGCCCGGCGCTGGCGGTGGTGACCTTGGCAACCGGGATCGTCACATCGACCCTGGCGGCGGCAAGGTTCTTCGGATCGATGACCAGCGTGCCGGTGACATCGCCGAAAATCCCCGAATAGGGCGAAAAACCGAGGTGATCGAGCGTCCACACCACCAGCGTATGGCCCGGGTCGGCGGTGTAGCTGCCGCCGGTGACTGCCGCCGGGTTTCTCGTGCCCGGCGTCTGGGCGAGCGCCGGGGTGGCGAGGAGGGCGAGGGCAATCAGCAAGGCAGGGCGCATGGGAAGACTCCGGTCGAGAATGTGTCAGCAGCTAAACACGCGAGACGCGGCGAGGGAAGCACGGTGTCTCAGTCGCGCGGCGCCGCGGCGCGTTTGAGCCGGTCATTGATCGCCAGCCCCAGCCCGGTTGCGGGCACCGGCGCCACGGCGATGGCGGCGCGGCCGCTGGCTTCGGCAATGTGGAGCAGGTCGAACAACCGCGCGGCAGCCTGGGTGAGGTCGCCGCTGGGGGACAGGCTGGCGTCGCCGGGAATGGCACCGAAGCCGATGTGGAATTCATGGGCGGCGGCGGTGGTAGCCTCCCGTCGCACCGGCTGGCGCGGGGCGTAATGCGAGGCCAGCATGCCGGGGGCCAACACACCTCTCCCCTTGGGGGAGAGGTCGGACTCGGACGCAGTCCGAGCCGGGAGAGGGGTACGCGAGGGCCCCTCTCCCGGGCCGGCTTCGCCGTCTCTCGACC
>JBILPK010000265.1:0-3938 GCA_044373875.1 Polymorphobacter sp. | reverse complement strand
TTTCGAGATGACCGAAGGCCCCAAGTCCAAGGTTCGCCAGATCAACATCCTGGGCAACGAGAAATTTTCGGAAAAGAAGATCCGCAGCCAGATGGCGACACGCCAGTCACGTTTCTGGCGGTTCTTCAGCTCGAACGACACCTATGATCCCGATCGCCTGGCCTATGACCAGCAAAAGCTGCGTCAGTACTACCTGACCGAAGGCTATGCCGATTTCCGCGTTGCCTCTTCGGTGGCGGAATTGACTCCCGATGGCCGTGACTTCATCGTCACCTATGTCATCGAGGAGGGCGAGCGCTACAAGTTCGGCAAGGTCGATCTCGAAAGCCAGATCCGCGACATCAAGCCGGCGGAATTCAAGGCGCTGATCCGCATCAAGGACGGCGACTGGTACAATGCACAACAGATCGAAGACACTGTCGAAGGGCTGACCGAAACCGCCGGCCTGCTCGGCTATGCCTTTGCCGATGTCCGCCCGCAGTTCGAGCGCGACAAGGAAAAGCGCCAGATGAACGTGACCTTCCAGATCGGGGAGGCACCGCGCGTCTATGTCGAACGTGTCCAGATCAACGGCAACACGACAACGCTCGATACCGTCATCCGCCGCGAATTCCGCCTCGCCGAAGGCGATGCCTTCAACAGCATCAAGGTCAAGCGCTCGCGCGATCGCCTGCTGGGCCTCGGGTTCTTCCAGGACAAGCTGGAAATCGAACAAAAACCGGGCAGCGCCCCTGACAAGGTCATCCTCGAAGCCAATGTCCAGGAAAAGCCGACCGGCGAATTGCAGGTCTCGGCGGGCTTCTCCTCGCTCGAACGCTTCATCCTGTCGCTGTCGATCCGGCAGCGCAATTTCCGCGGCCGTGGCCAGGAACTGCGCGCCTCGGCCAATGTCTCCAGCTTTTCGAAATCGATCGAGGCGGGCTTTACCGAGCCTTATCTGTTCGGCCGCAACCTCGCGCTGGGCTTCGATGTCTTCCGCCGCGATTTCCGGTCGTTCAACTTCACCAGCAACAACACCCGCAACACCACCTACAACCAGGTGTCGACGGGTTTCCAGGTGCGCACCGGCTTTCCGATCACCGAATTCTGGGCGGCGTCGCTGCGCTATGGCCTGTCGTTCGAAAACATCACCCTCGATGAAAATACCTTCTTTACCAATGGCGCCTGCGATCCGCTCCTCGCCGGGCGCTATCTGTGCGAAGCCATCGGCAAGCGGACGATCTCGTCGATCGGCTACAGCATCATCTTCAACAATGTGAACAACCCGCGCCGGCCGTCCGCGGGGCAGCGCTTCTCCCTCAGCCAGGATCTCGCCGGTGTTCCGATCGGCGTGAAATACGTCCGCACCCGCGCCAATTATGATTGGTATTACGCGCTGTTCGGTTCGGGCTTCGTGCTGAACCTTGGCGGCGAAGCCGGCTTCATCACCGGCTATGGCGGCCAGGACGTGCTGCTTACCGATCGTTTCTTCCTCGGGCAGCCGCAGATGCGCGGTTTCAACATCCGCGGCGTCGGCCCGCGCGTGCTGCGCCAGCCCTTCGACCAGAATGGCGTGGCGATCACCGATCGCAACCAGGTTTCGGATGATGCGCTCGGCGGCAAGGCCTATTACCTGGCACGTGCCGAAATCCAGGTGCCGCTGGGGTCGAGCGGCGAGGAATTGGGGCTGCGGCCATCCGTGTTCGCCGATATCGGTGCCGTGTGGAACGTCAAGACGCCGATCCTGCAATGCCTCAACGGCCCCACCACCAACCGCCCCGATTGCGCCCCGTTCAACGGTTCGTCGTCGGGCTTCCAGGAAGTCTATCTCGGGAATTCGCCAAGCCCCCGCCTGTCGGTCGGGGTCGGCGTTTCGTGGAACTCACCATTCGGGCCGTTCCGCTTTGACCTTGCCAAAGCCCTGCTCACCCAGCCGGGCGATGACACGCAACTTTTCCAATTCAACGTAGGGACTCAATTTTGATGATGAAGAAGCTTGCACTCACGCTGGCGTTCGCCAGCGCCGCCGTTGTTGCCGCACCGGTCGCCGCCCAGACGCTGCCGCCGGCGGTGATCGTGGTCGTCAACCTCGACCAGGTGTTCCAGGATTCGGCCGCCGGCAAGATCGCGCAGACTGAACTCAAGGCGCGTCTCGATGGCATCCAGGCGCGTCTCGCCTCGCTGCGCACGTCGTTCGGTGCCGAAGAACAGACGCTCGCCAAGGCGCAGCCGGCCCAGGCCGCCGCCCCCGCCGCGATCCAGGCCTGGCAGGCCAAGGTGAAGGATTTCACCACCCGCAAGACCCAGGCCGAACAGGAACTGCAGAAGCGCGACCAGGATTTCCAGGCCAGCCGCCAGTATGTGCTGAAGCAGATCAATGACGGCGCCCAGCCGATCATCACGCAGATCATGAAGGAGCGTGGTGCCTCGATCGCCATTCCCGAAGGCGCGACGCTGCAGCATGCCGCCAGCATCGACGTGACCACCGATGTCATCGCGCGTCTCGACAAGTCGCTGCCGCGCGTGGCGACGACCGCCCCGGCCGCACCTGCCGCGCCCGCGACCAAGTGAGCGACGCCGCCAGCCCCGACGCCGCCGTGACTATGGTCGCGGCGGCCGACATCCTGGCGGACGCTTCTGTCGGCCCCGCCGATATATCGGCGGTGATGGCGCTGTTGCCGCACCGCTTCCCGATGCTGCTCGTCGATCGCGTCGAGGACATTGTCCTCGGACAGTCGGCGCGCGGCATCAAGGCGGTGAGCATCAACGAGCCTTTCTTTGCCGGTCATTTC
Organism: Polymorphobacter sp.; assembly: GCA_044373875.1. Lineage (GTDB taxonomy): Bacteria > Pseudomonadota > Alphaproteobacteria > Sphingomonadales > Sphingomonadaceae > Sandarakinorhabdus. Next base: position 1,167 of record JBILPK010000265.1, on the reverse strand, counting down.
CCCGGCCGGCCGATCATGCCCGGCGTCCTCATTATCGAGGCGCTGGCGCAGACCGCCGGGGTGCTGGCGCTCAAGACACTGGGCGATGCCGGCAAGGGCAAGCTCGTCTATTTCATGGCGATCGATGGTGCCAAGTTTCGCATTCCGGTCGAACCCGGCTGCCTGCTCGACCTCAAGGTCGAATTCACCCAGAATCGCGGCCGTATCAGCAAGTTCAACGGCCGCGCCGAAATCAATGGCAAGCTGGCGGCCGAATGCAGCTTCACCGCGATGATCGCCGATCCGCCGGCGAGCGTTTAAGCCTCAGAACGGCGTCTTGGGCTCCCACAGCTCTATCTTGCGGCCGTCGCAATCGCTGATCCAGCCGAACTTGCCATAGCTTTCGTCCATCGGCGCGCCGATGCAGCTTATGCCCTTTTCGGCCAATGCCGCGAGCAGCGCATCGAGATCATCGACGCGGAAATTGACCATGAAATCTTGCCCGCCCCGCCCGAAATAATCGGTATCGGCCTTGAACGGGCTCCAGATCGTCTGCGCCCTGGGGTCGGCATCAGGGGCGAAGGTGCAGCCATAATCATCGACCGCGAGCCCGAGATGTTCGGCATACCAGGCCCGCGTCGCTGCCGGATCGGCGCAGCGAAAGAAGATTCCGCCGATCCCGGTTACCCTCGCCATCATGCCGTCTCCGCCGTTGCCGTCCGCCCCGCCCACAGGCAGGCCGCCAGGATGATCGCCGCCCCGGCCCAGACTTGCAAGCGCACCGGCTCGGCAAAGAAGATCCAGCCGAACAGCGCCGCCCAGGGCAGGGCGCTGAATTCCATCACCGCGAGCAGTTGCGCTTCGAGGCGGGCATAGGCGCGGGTGAGGAGTTGCAAGCCGATATTGCCGACCAGCCCCATGACGACGAACCAGCCGATGGTCGGCAGGTCGGGCGCCGCCGCGCCGATGGCGATGGGGGAGAGCAGCAGCATCGGCACCAGCGCGCCCATCAGCGTGACCAGCGTCGCGCCATCGCTGGCGGCGCGGGCGCGCAGCAATATCGCCGACGCGGCATAGGCAACAGCGGAGACCAACACCGCGGCGAGCGCCAGCAGCCGGTCACCCGCGAAAACGGGCGCGCCTTGCGCGGTCACGAGCACGCCGACAAAGCCCAATGCGCCCGCCGCC
>JBILPK010000114.1:0-11190 GCA_044373875.1 Polymorphobacter sp. | reverse complement strand
ACCCGCCTGTCGGGGGGCATCGCCAACCGCAATGATCGCATCGAACTGGCTAGTGGCCCCGCCGTGCTGCGCCGCCCGCCGCCGGGGGTGCTCGCCGCCGGGGCCAACGACATGGCGCGCGAATGGCGGGTGATTTCGGCACTGGCGCCGCATTTTCCTGTCGTGCCGCAGGGGCTGGCGTTCTGTGACGATGCGGCCGTGCTCGGCACGCCCTTTCTCATCCTCGCGCACCGCCCCGGCATCGCGATTGCCGGCACACTGCCCCCCGGCGCGGATGGCGCCGTGCTGCTCGATGCGACGCTGGCGCAGATGGTGGCGCTGCACGCGCTCTCGCCCGAAGCGGTCGGCCTTGGCGATCTCGGCAAGCCCGAAGGCTTTTACCCGCGCCAGCTGAAGGGCTGGACCGCCCGCGCTGCTGCCGTCTGGCCTGAAGGCCTGCCACCTGTAGCTGTTGCACTGATCGCCGCGCTGGGCGAAACCCCGTCACCCTCCGATGACCGCCCGGTGCTGCTCCACATGGATCTGAAGCCCGACAATCTGCTCGTCGATCCCCTCACCATGGTGCCGCAGGCGATGATCGATTGGGACATGGCGACGCGCGGGCCAAGGGGTTTCGATCTCGCCGTGCTGCTGTCCTACTGGATCGAGCCCGGCGACCCGGTAGCGGTGCACAATTTGCAGGCGGTACCCTCGCTCGCCCCCGGCATGCCCGGCCGCGCCGCGCTGGCCGCGCGCTACCGCACCCTCGGCGGCGGCGATCCCGGCGCGCCCGGCTGGCCGCTCGCCCTCGCCCGGTTACGGCTGGCGGTCGCCTGGATGCAGCTTTATCGAAAATGGCAGCGCGGCGAGATGGCCGGCGACCGCTATGCGGGGTTCGAAACCTTGGCGCGGGCGATTCTCGCTCAGGCGCTCACCGCTTTCAGCAAGGACACGACATGACCGACTACACTTTCCCGCCCGCCACCGTCGAACTGGCGCAGCGCGTCCGTGCCTTTGTCATTGACAAGATCATTCCGTTCGAAAAGGACCCGCGCCTCACCCAGCACGGTCCGACCGACGATCTGCGCAACGAACTCGTCGCGCTGGCCCGCGCCGAAGGGTTGCTCACCCCGCAGGCGCCGGTCGAACTCGGCGGCATGGGTTTCGATCATGCGACACAGGCGGCGGTATTCGAAGCCGCCGGCTGGTCGACGCTCGGCCCGGTTGCGATGAACTGCGCAGCGCCCGACGAGGGCAACATGTACCTGCTCGGCCGCATCGCCCGCCCCGACCAGATCGACCAGTTTCTCCGCCCGGTCATCGCCGGCCACCGCCGCAGCGTCTTCGCGATGACCGAGCCGGGCGGCGCCGGCAGCGACCCCGGCCAGTTGAAGACCACCGCGGTGTTCAACGGCAACGACTATGAAATCTCCGGCCTCAAATGGCTGATCACCGGTGCCAATGGCGCCAAAAGCTGGATCATCATGGCGCGGGTGCCCGAAAATCCGCATGGCTCCTCCGGCCCCACGCTGTTCCTGTGCGAAGGCGACACGCCGGGCATCCATATCGAGCGCGTCATGGATTCGATGGACCGCAACTATGTCGAAGGCCATGCCGTGGTGCGCTTCGAAGGGCTGCGGCTGGGGCCATCGCAGGTGCTCGGCGAAGTCGGCAGCGCGCTGCGCTATGCCCAGATGCGGCTGGCACCGGCGCGGTTGACGCACTGCATGCGCTGGCTCGGCGCCGCGGCGCGGGCGCAGCATATCGCGCTCGAACACGCCCGCGTCCGCACCGCCTTCGGCAAGGCGCTGGTCGAGCACCAGGGCGTCAACTTCATGCTCGCCGACAATGAAATCGCCATGCACCAGTGCCGGCTCGCCATCCGCCACACCGCCTGGCTGCTCGACCAAGGCGTCCGCGCCCGCCACGAATCGAGCATCGTCAAGGCGTTCGTGTCGGAAGAATTGTTCAAGGTCGCCGATCGCTGCGTCCAGATTCTGGGCGGCATCGGCGTGACCGGCGAGACGGTGGTGGAAATGATCTTCCGCGACATGCGCGGCTTCCGCCTCTACGACGGCCCCACCGAAGTCCATAAATTCGCCATCGCGACCCAGCTGATGCGGACCGGCACGGCGTTTGCGAACCCGACCTGACCCCTCCCTTCCTTCTCCCCTCCCGGAACGGGAGGGGTCGGAGGTGGGTCTTGCCGCCGAACACGAACCCGGGAAATCACACGACATGACCACCCAATGGCGCGGCAAATACCTCGAAGTCCGCCAGACCGGCACCTGGGAATATGCCGCGCGCGTCGGTGATACCGGCGCCGCGGTCATCCTCGCGCTCACCGACGCGCGCGAGATCGTGCTGGTCGAACAATATCGCGTGCCGCACGGCGCGCGCAGCATCGAACTTCCCGCCGGGCTGATCGGCGATACCGATGCCGCCGATACCGCGCCCGCCGCCGCCGCGCGCGAGCTGCACGAGGAAACCGGCTTTGCCGCCGCGCACTGGGAAAATCTCGGCACGTTCGCCACCTCGCCCGGCATGTCGTCGGAAATGTTCACGCTGTTCCGCGCCACCGGCCTTGCCCGCACCGGCCCCGGCGGCGGCGTCGATGGCGAGGACATCAGCGTCCATGTCGTGGCGCTCGCCGCCCTGCCGGCCTTCCTTGCCGCACAGCGGGCACGCGGACTGATCATCGATTGCCGGCTGGTGATCGCGCTCGGGCTAGCCTGATCAGGCCGATCGCCGGATCGCGTCGAGAAAGCTGGCCACCACCGGGTTCGCCGCCATCGCCGGCAAGGTGACCGCCGCGATCGCAAAGCGCGCGCCACCCGGGAAGGGCAAGGCGGCAAAACGGCCATCGGCGACGAACGGCACGGCGATACTTGCGGGCAGCAGCGTCAGCACATCGGCACCGAGCGCCAGCGCGATGCATGCCGCTTGGTTGAGCAATCGGTACTGCGGAAAGCCCTGGCGGCGCAGCGCCTCGCGTTGCCCGGCCGGCAGCCCGGCCTGAAAAACCGGATCGAAGCCCGCCACCGCCCAATCAAAGCCGAGCAAGTTCTCCAGCGTGCCGTCGCTCTGCGCCACCGGGTGCCCGGGGCGGTGGACGATGGCATAGGGTTCCGACACCAGCGGTTCGACATGCAACGGCTCGGCGCGTGGCAGCCCGGCGACGGTGGTGGCGTGGAACAGCAGCAGCTGACAGCGGCGGCGGCGCAGCAGGTCGGCGGCGATATCGGGCGGCAGGGTTTCGACATGGACGCGCACCCCGGGATGGCGGGCGCGAAAGCCGACCAGTGCCGCCGGAATGATGCTGTCGATCACCGCCGGGCCGCAGATGACGCGGAGCTGACGATCCCCGGCCTGCACATCGGCGCGCACCGCTTCGGCTTGGGCGAGCAGACCGGGCACCGCCAGCGCCAGCCGCCGCCCCGCCTCGGTCGCCGCCACCCGCCGCGTCGTGCGGTCGAACAGCCGGACATTCCAGCTTTCCTCGAGCACCGCGATGCTCTTGGTCAGCGCCGAATGGGTGAGCCCCAGCTCCTCGGCGGCGCGCGAGAAGCTGCCGAGGCGGTGCACCGCCTCGAAACGCCGCAACAGGACCAGGTCGACCGACATGTTCCGTACCATGCACAATCAGCGCCGATTATTCAATTGTTGGCTGCAAACCGGCTGTTTACCCTGCGGGCATCCGGGGGACGACCATGACCATCAGCGCGCTGATCCGCAGCAATATCGGGCTTTATTCGGCGATCTTCTTCTTTGCGCTGCTGGCCATCGAGATCATCGCCATCAAGCGCTTCCACGCCCGCGGCCGCATCCCGGCCAAGGACGCCTCGCTCGGCGTGCTCACCGGCGTGCTCAGCGATCCGATCAACGGCCTGTCGGCGTTCATCACGCTCGGCATCCTCGCCTTGGTCGAACCCTTTCAGATCGTCGCGCTGCCGGTGACGCTGACGACCTTCATTCTCTGCTTCATCCTCGATGACCTGCGCTTTTATTGCCATCACCGCGTCGCGCATCGCTGCCGCTGGGTCTGGGCGATGCACAGCGTCCATCATTCGAGCCAGGAATATAACCTCGCCGTGGCGCTGCGGCAGGGCTGGACCAAGCATTTCACCGGGACGATGCTGTTCAAGATCCCGCTGGTGCTGGTCGGTTTCGACCCTGTGCTCGTGACCTTTTGCGGCGTGCTCAACGCCAGTTTCCAGTTCCTGCTGCACACCGAAACCATCGACCGGCTGCCGCGCTGGGTAGAGGCGGTGTTCAACACGCCGTCGCATCACCGTGTCCACCACGCCAGCAACCCGCGCTATCTCGATGCTAATTATGCCGGCACGCTGATCATCTGGGACCGGCTGTTCGGCAGTTTCGTGCCCGAGGACCGCAGCCATCCGCCGGTCTATGGCCTGGTCAAGAACCTGGGCACCTTCAACCTGTTCACCGTGCTGACCCATGAATATGTCGGCATCGCGCGCGACGTGGTACAGCGCGGGCTGAGCCCGCTACAGCGTTTCCTCTATGTCTTTGCGCCGCCGGGGTGGAGCCATGACGGATCGCGCCAGACCACCGCCGATATCAAGGCGGCGGCCGGCGCTGGCTGAGCTGTCTGGGCCTTACCCCTGTTTCGGCGCGCCCGGCATCGTCATGTAATAATGGCCGGCGTTGAGCCCGCCATCGACCGACAGTTCGGTCCCCATGCAGTAGCGCGCATCGTCCGATGCCAGATAGGCCGCCGCCGCGCCGATATCCGACGGATCGCCGGCGCGCTGGGCCGGATAGATGCGGAAACCCTTGTCATACAGGTCGCGCGGCACGTTGGTCGGGTTGGACAGGGGCGTGACGATGCCGCCGGGGTGGATCGAATTGACCCTGATGCCGCGCGGGCCGAGTTCGAGCGCCGCCGCCTTGGTGAAGCCGCGCACCGCGAACTTGCTGGCGCAATAAGCGGTCAGCGAATTGGCGCCCGAAATGCCGTCGGCGCTGCTCATGTTGATGATGCTGCCGCCGCCGGCGCGTTCGAGCGCCGGGATGGCGGCCTGGGTGCCAAACATCGTGCCCATCAAATTGATGTCGATGATCCGGCGCATCTCGGCTTCCGACAGGTCGTCGAGCTTCTTGAAGACGATGACTCCGGCGTTGTTGACCAGAATGTCGAGCTTGCCGAATTCTTCTTCGACCGTCGCGATGGCGGCGTCCCAGCCGACGCGATCGGCAACATCCTGCTTGATGAAGGCGGCATTGCTGCCCAGTTCATGCGCCAGCGCCTCGCCTTCGGTGACCAGCACGTCGCTGATCATCACCTGCGCGCCCTCGGCGATGAAGCGGCGGACGATGCCTTCGCCAATGCCGCGCGCGCCGCCGGTGACCAGTGCCACCTTGCCTGCCAGTCTCTGCATGATCGTCTCCCCGCTGTGCTTGCTGCCAGCTTCACACTTCGACGATAGCGGCTGGATTCGCCGCCAACAATGCGCAATCATGCAACCCAAGCGCAATTCAATGCGCAAACGCGAAAGAAAGACGATGGGGATGAACGCATTGTTTCCGGCAGGCGCGGCGCTGGTGTTCGGCGCCAGCGGCGGCATCGGCGGCAAGGTCGCCGAAGTACTGGCCGCCGATGGCAGCGACCTGGCGCTGGTCTACAACCGCAAGCCCGATGCCGCTGCTGCCGTCGCGGCGACGGCCAAGGGACTCGGCCGTAACGCCACGACGCACGCCTGCGATGTCACCGACCCGGCGGCGGTGGCGGCGCTGGTCGATGCAGCCGTCGCGGCGCATGGGGCTGTCCACACCCTCGTCTGGGCAGCGGGGCCGCTCGTCGAACAGCTGATGCTCGGCGAAACCCCGGTCGACAAATGGCGCCGCGCCTTCGATGTCGAAGTCCATGGCCTGTTCACCGCGGTCCAGGCGATCCTGCCGCACTGGCGCGCCAATGGCGGCGGCAGCGTCGTCCATCTCGGCTCGGCCGGGCACCGCCGCTGGCCCGAAAAGGACGGCATGTCGGTCGCCCCCAAGGCCGCCAACGAAAGCCTGATCAAGGGCATCGCGCGGGAAGAGGGCCGCCACAATATCCGCGCCAATTCGGTGCTCGTCGGCGTCATCGATGCCGGCATGTTCCACGAATTGACCGCGCAGGGCGCCTTTCCGCAAAGCTGGATCGACGAGACGCAAAAGATGTTGGCGCTGCGTCGCTGGGGCCAGCCCGAGGAGATCGGCTATGCCGTGTCGTACCTCGCCTCGCGCCGCGCCACCTATGTGACCGGCGAACAGATCAACGTCGCCGGCGGCTTCGGACTCTAGGGAGCAAGCAATGACACTCAACCCCGCGATCCAGCCGATTCTGGACATGATGGCGCCGCTGCTGTCGGTCGACTGGAAGACCGTCTCCACCGAAGCGATGCGCGCCATGCTCGACAACCCCATGGCACTCGGCCCGCCGATCGCGATGGCGCGAGTCGAGAGCCTGGTCATCGACCTGCCGGGACGCAGCCTCACCGCACGGCTCTACGTGCCCGACGGCGCGACGCGCGGGCTCACCCTGTTCTTCCATGGCGGCGGCTGGGTGATCGGCACGCTCGACACTCATGATTCGACCTGTCGCGCCCTGGCGCGGGCGAGCGGCGCGGCGGTGCTGTCGATCGGCTATCGGCTGGCGCCGGAACATCGCTACCCTGCGGCGATCGACGATTGCCATGACGCCACGGTCTGGGCCGCCGCCAATGCCGCAACGCTCAAGGTCGATGCCAGCCGGTTGGCGGTGGCGGGGGACAGCGCCGGCGGCAATCTGGCGGCGGCGGTGGCGATCAAGCTGCGCGATTCGGGTGGCCCGGCGCTGGCGCACCAGCTGCTGATCTATCCCGTCACCGATGCGCGCTTCGACACGGCATCGTATCGCGCCAATGGCGGCGGCAATTATTTCCTGTCGACCGCCGGCATGGAACGCTTCTGGAGCGCCTATCTCGGCGACCTGCCGGCCAGCGAGGCGCCGCTCGCCGCGATCCTGCACACGCCCGACCTGTCGGGGCTGCCACCCGCCACGCTGATCACCGCCGAATATGATCCGTTGCGCGATGAAGGCCAGGCTTATGCGATGCGGCTGACGGCGGCAGGGGTGGCGGTCGATGCGCCGATGGCACCGGGGATGATCCACGGCTTTTTCGGCATGTTCGAAATGGTGCCGGCGGCGCAGGGCTGGATCGACCATGGCGGCGGCAACCTCGCCGCAGCGTTCGCGGCATGAGCGAGGCCGAAACGCTGCGCCGGCTCGGGCTGCGTTATGCCGCCGCGATCGACGCCTGTGACGCCGAAGCGCTGCTGGCAATCTTCACCCACGATGGCAGCATCGGCAACACCGATGCCGCCGACCCGGATTTCATCGGCCATGACGCGCTACGCCTGATGGTCGGCCAGGTCGATGCAATGTTCATCAAGACGCTGCACAAGGTCCACAACCAGCTGATCGAGCATCTGCCCGGCGCCGCGACCGCGCACGGCCATACCTATTGCACCGCCAGCCATATCATGTCGGCGGCGGCTGGCGGCTGGCAGTGCCTCGACATGGAAATCCGCTATCACGATCAATACCGCATCGAGGACGGCGCCTGGAAATTCGCGTCGCGGCGGTTGGAAACCGAATGGGTCGAAATCCGGCCCGTCCAGCCGTTCGACCGCAGCGTCTTTGCGGCGATCGCGCCATGAATTACCCGCACGCTGAAGTCGAAGCCGCCATCATCGGGTTGCGCGATGCCTTTGAGGAGGCCGAGCGCCGCGGCAGCTGGGCCTGGATCGCCGATGCTTTCTACCACGAGGATGCCACCTATTTCTGCCCCTATGGCGGCGTGATGCCGGTCCATGCCGCCAGCCGCGCCGCCATTCGCGCCACGCACTATGGCCGCGACATGGATGTCGGCGCCGGCTGGGCGGGGTGGCGCTTCCCGATTCTCGATTGGGCGATCAACGGCAATCGTATCTTCAGCCGCTGGGTCAACCGCGGGCCGGGGTTGCGGCCCGATGGCAGTTTTTTCGAAACCCATGGCGTCAGCTTCATCACCTATGGCGGCGACGGCAAGTTTTCGGACCAGATCGACCTGTTCGACATCACCCACCAGATGAAGCTGTGCGACGAGCTTGCGGCCGCCGGGCTGTTGCACCCGGCACTGGCGCGCGACTGGGTGGCGCCGATGAAGCGGCGGCTGCTCGATGGCCTGATGCAGGGGGTACCGCCAGCATGATCGATTTTACCGGCAGGACGATCTTCATCACCGGTGGCGCCTCGGGCATCGGCCTCGCCACCGCGCGCGGCGTGCGTGCCGCCGGCGGGCGGGTGATTGCCGCCGATATCGGCGACCCGGCAAAAACCGCGCATGCCGCCGGGCTGGGCAATGACGACCGCGCGATCAGGCTCGACGTGCGCGATGCCGGTGCCGTCGCACACGCCGTCGCCGATGCGGTAACGGCGTTCGGCCGCATCGACGGGCTTGTCGCCTCCGCCGGCATCTCGGTGCCCGGCGCCGTCACCGAAATGGACCTTGCCGATTGGGACCAGGCGCTTGCCGTCAACCTGACCGGCACGATGCTGTGCGCCCGCGCCGTGCTGCCCGGCATGGTCGCGGCGGGCGGCGGCGCCATCGTGACGGTCGCGAGCATCTTCGGCATGACCGGCGGCCAGGGCAATACACCCTATAATGTCAGCAAGGGCGGGGTGTTGCAGCTGACCCGCTCGCTCGCGGCCGATTATGGTGCCGCCGGGGTGCGGGTCAACGCCGTCAGCCCCGGCTATATCGCCACGCCGATGACCGCGATGATCCCCGATGCGGTCACCAGCGCCTTTGCCAACATGCATCTGCTGCGCCGCCCCGGCCGGCCCGAGGAAGTCGCGGCGGTCATCCTGTTCCTGTTGTCGGATGCCGCGTCCTTTGTCACAGGCGCCAACATAGCGGTTGACGGCGGCTTTAGCGCCGCGCAGTTGATCCCGGTTTGAAACGGGTAACGGGCACGCATGGCCGCTGATTTTGTTCTCGATGATGTCGATCGCAGCATCGTGGCGCAACTGCGCGCCAACGGCCGCGCCACCAACCAGCAGATCGCCGACCGGCTCGGCCTGACCGGCGCCACCGTCTCGGCGCGCATCCGCCGGCTCGAGGATGCCGACAAGCTGCGCGTCGTCGCGGTGTCGGACTTTGCGGCGCACGGTTACAACGTGCTGATCGAGATCGCCATCGAGGTCGATGGCCGCCCGGCCTCCGATGTCGCCGCCGAATTGTGCGAACTGCCCGAAGTCTTTGCGGCGCACCTCGTCACCGGGCGCTACGACATCGATATCCTCGTCGTGCTGCATGATTTCGATGAAATCCAGACGCTGCTGCTCGAACGGCTGGCGCGGATCGACGGCATCCGCTCGATGACCCCGGCGATTGCCGTCGATGTCGTCAAATACAAGTTCGATGTCGCCCCCATCGAAGCGCGGGGGGCAGCATGAGCGCGCCGCAGCTCGACGCCGTCGACCGCCAGCTGATCGACATCCTGGCGCGCGACGCAAGGGTCAGCAACCGCAAGATCGCCGCCGACCTGGGGGTCACCGAAGGCACGGTGCGCGGCCGCATCAAGCGGTTGCAGCAGGAACGGCTGATCGCCTTTACCGCGATCACCAGCATCGAGTTCGAAGATCCGGCCAAGCTCGCCTTCATCGGCATCCAGGCCGATATCCAGAATGTCCAGGCGATCGCGCGGCAGATCGCCGATCTGCCGACGGTCAACGCCGTGATCATCACCATGGGGCGCTTTACCATCCTCGCGGTGGTGCTGTTCGGCGATCTCGACCAGCTTCACGAAGTCGCGTCGAACCAGATCCTCGCCATTCCGGGGGTGCATCACATCGAGACCTCGATCGCGGTCAAGACGCTGAAATACAATCCGCGCATCGTGCGGATCACCGACGCGGACCATAGCCTCGATCTCGATTAGCGCTGTTTTCTGCCGCCCTTCCCGTTAACGCGCAGGCGTCGCCTACGGCTGTGGGGCGGGGGTTCGGCCGCCCCGTGGCAGCAACCCGAGCAGCCGGTACGACGGATCGTCAGGCCCGGCGCGGCCGATCAGCGAGCCCGTCACCATGGCGTGATCGAGCGCGATGATCGACGGGTCCCAGACATGCGCCCAATCGGCGACGATTGCGCGGCGGCTGAATTTCCATTCGCCACCGCGGCATTCATAGCCATCGAGATAGCGGCCGCCGACCAGCACGTCGAAGGCCGCTTCCCCCTCGCGCTGCACCCGGTGCATGGCGAGCACATAGACTTCGCCTTCCGCCCGGTCGCCATCGACAACGATGCTGTGGCTGGTGACATGGTGCTGGAGAATGTCGATCGGCGCCTGGATTTCGGGCAGCCGGTCGATGAAATCCAGCGCCAGTCCCTGGAAGAAGGCGCCATGATCCTCCACCGCATCGGGGTGGTAGAGGCTGCGCATCAGCGCGCTGTCCTTGCGGTCGGCGGCGCGGGCATAGGCCATGACGAGATCGCGGATGGCATCCTTGGCGATCAGCGTGGCGATACGCATGTCGACAAGCCTGTCGGGGCGGGGGTCCATGGCGGCTCCATCGGATATTTATTGGCGGTTCGCGTAGATTCTCCAATCCAGTTTTACGCATTTCGACGCAAAACACCACGATGATAGCGGTTATCAACGCTTTCGCCTTGCCAAAGATGCGGCAGCGGCGTTATCTTACCATTACTTGGGACAAGCAGGAATCACGCCATGGCGACGTCGGCAGACTATGGATTGGGGGAATTCGCCTTTCCGCGCGGCTGGTTCATGGTCGCTTCCTCCGATGAAGTGACCGACACGGCGCTGTCGGTCCGCTATTTCGGCCAGGACATGGTGCTCTATCGCGGCCAGAGCGGGCGCGTTTTCCTCGTCGAGGCCTATTGCCCGCACATGGGCACGCATCTGGCCAAGAACACCACCTCGTACATCGTTCGCGACAAGGAACATATCGAGGGGGACAATATCCGCTGCCCCTATCACGGCTGGCGCTTTGGCCCCGATGGCCGCTGCAACGACATTCCCTATTCGCCGGCGCCGATTCCCAAGGCCGCCTGCCTGAAGACCTGGCAGATCAAGGAACGCGCCGGCTGCATCTGGGCCTGGCACGATGCCGAAGGCGGCGAACCCGATTACGACGTGCCGCCCTTCGAGAATTGGGACAAT
>JBILPK010000113.1:0-11315 GCA_044373875.1 Polymorphobacter sp. | reverse complement strand
TCGAGAGTGGCGTCAACAACCTTTCTCTACACCAAATCAGTAGGTTAAGCTACGCTCGCCAACCCAGAATGGCCCGTCTGATGAATAATCCGGGCTAAATCACTCGACCAGCGAATAATCTGGAATATAATTCCGAAACGACCGTTTGACATATCCTGTGTATTCTGGATAGATATAACTAGTAATATCTAGTTTAATAGATTTAATTTATTTAACAGTTTTCAATCACTGTGAAATTTTTCGGAGGCGGCCGCATGCACAAGAATTTTTCATTTATTTCTGGTGCGATCCTGGTGGCGTCGGCTGCAGTGCCGGCGCAGGCAGCGTCGACCATCGTTGTCGCTTCCATCAGCACCGCCTTGAATCCCACGCTGGCGGTCTTCAACAATTTCACCACTGTGACCGGTGGGACCCCGACGGGCCAAACAGCTCGCAAGACCACCCCCCTGGTCACGGGTTTTGACGGTGCCTATTTGCAGGTCAAGGGCTTGAACGGCACCAATCCTGGATCTTTCGAACAGACCCTTGCGACCCCGGCACAAGCTTTTTCATTCCTTTTCAGCGGGCTGCCCGCGACAGGCGCTTCGCTCAAATTGAATTTTGTCGGCGGTACCTCTGAAACAGTCAATCTTTACACTGCCGCCGGGAACCAGACCTCGGGGCGTCTTACCTTTCACCGGAACGGTGGCACCAACCCGAGCATCACGAGTGTCATATTCAGCTCGCTGAATTCAAATGTCTCTTACAACATCGACAGCTTGGCGAGTGCTGCCCCCGAGCCTGCCGCCTGGGGCCTGTTGATCGTCGGGTTCGGGATGGCCGGTGCAGCCTTGCGTCGCCGGTCTGGCGTGCCAGCGGAAGCCTGACCCGTCCAAAGTGTCATGGGATGATGACAGGGCGGCCTGGCGGGTCGCCTATTTTGTTGCGAAGAGGTCGCGGTTCCTTCCTGCTTACGGTCTTGGTTTCTTCAGGCAGGTGGCCTGGATGTTGATCCATGGATCGCATGGTTGACCGAACCAGAAATATAGCATGCTTCCTGACTTGTCCTTCGACGAGGTCGTGACGCAATAATCTCAAAGTCGCGCTGCGTGCGAGCTGCAAAATCTGCACAAATCATTTCAATCAAATCGATCGAAAGGCGCATGAAAATCTGAGCCGATTAGAGCGGTGAATATCCTGTACGAAATTTCTCAATAAACATTTACAACTTTCGATCAAAGTGAGCCTCTCATGACATTGGCCGGCTTCTCTCATGTGCTGATCGTTGTGCCGTGTTTGAACGAAGCTGCGAATCTGCCTGCACTCCTGACGAAATTTTGCAGCAACAGTCCGGGTGCCTTGATCGTTGTCGTCGACGGCGGAAGTTCCGACGGGAGCAGAGCCATCGTCCAGGATTTTTCCGATCGGTACGACTCGGTGCGCCTGCTGGACAATCCGAAGCGAATCCAGAGTGCCGGGATCAACCTGGCAGTTCGTAGCTTCGGACAGCAACGGGAATGGCTCGTCAGAGTCGATGCGCATTGCATCTACTCCGATAATTTTGTCGCGACCCTGATCGATGCAGCCCGCGAATATCGTGCTGACAGCGTGGTGGTGCCGATGATCACGCAAGGCATGGCCTGCTTCCAGATTGCGGTTGCAGCTGCCCAGAGTTCGGTACTGGGGACGGGTGGCGCGGCGCACCGACACGTCGGGAAAGGTCGCTATGTCGACCACGGACATCACGCGCTTATCCGCCTCGACCGCTTTTACCGCGCGGGCGGTTATGATGAAGACTTCTCACACAATGAGGACGCCGAGCTCGACCAACGCCTTTTGAAGCTTGGTGCAAGGCTGTGGCTCGAGCCGCGGGGCGCCGTCATCTATTCGCCGCGCGAGACACCACAGCGGCTTTACCGACAGTATTTCAATCATGGCGGAGGCCGTGCGCGGACGGTCTTGAAGCACCATCTCAAGCTCAAGATGCGACAACGGCTTCCGCTGATGATCTTGCCGATGGCCTGCCTCGCGAGCATCGGGGTCGCAGGAACAATGTTCAATGGCAATTTCATCGTGCTTGCGATCCCTGTCCTGGCGTGGGCTGTCTTGTGCGTGGGGTATGGCTTCGCGCTTGCATTGCGCGCGCGGTCCTGGTGCACAGTCGCTGCGGGCGGAGCCGCGGCAATCATGCATCTTGCCTGGTCTGCAGGTTACTGGAGCCGTACCTTCACGCGGCGCCCCGTAGCACAGAAGGCTCTTCCGTGATCCGACCGCTGCCAGAGCGCTGTGGCCGTTACGCTTTTGAGACGTCTTCCATCAGACCCGGAAGGCGCGTTTCTGCAACCAGGTGCTCGCTTCCGCCACGCCGGTTCCAGCCTTCGCACCGCCACGGCTGCTTGAGCAGGAGCGCATCATGAAACACGCTAACAGACACGCAACGAAGATGTGTTATTATATGAATTATCAGGATAAATGGCGGGCTTTCCAAATCATGCAACATAAGCGGGCCTGCGCGTCGATCGTCATGATTTTCACACTGACTGCCCTTGGCGGATGCCAGAAACAGCCGGGAGGACAGGTCATCGCGGTGGTTGATAATGAAGAGATCACGCAGCAGGAACTCCGCGCCGAAGGCCAGGTGTCGCCAGCGATTGCAGGACAGAATGCCAAGGCTGCAACAGCGGGATTGCTGGACAATGTCATCAATCGGAATCTGCTGGCGGCTTACGCGCGTTCCGAAGGGCTGGATCGTGGACCCGACTATGTCATCCGGCGCAGGCAGCTGGACCAATCATTGCTCGCCAGCCTAGCGATCCAGAAGATCACCGGCCCCGACGTCGCCCCGACCCCTGCCGAGATTCGGCAGTATATCCAGTTGCAACCGACATTGTTTGCCCAACGTGAACGTTTGACACTCGATCAGATCCGCATCGTCACCCCGGCGAATGTCAATCAGATAAAGGCACTGACCAGGCTGCCATCGATCGACGCCATTGCCTTGAAGCTGACTGGCGATGGCGTTGCGTTTGAACGCAGTTCGGTGGTCGTGGACACGGGCGATCTCGATCCGGGCATCGCCAAGCAGATCGTCGTATTGCCGAATGGAGAGATATTCGATCTTTCGACGAGCGGCATGACCTTCATCAGCAAGATCACCAACCGCGCCAATGCAGCGACACCGCCGGCAACCTGGACAGAGCCAGCTGCAGCAGCGGTTCGACGTATTCGAGTGGAGAAGTCTCTGGCGTCGGACATCGCAAATCTGAGGAAGAATGCACAGATCAATTATGATCCGGCGTTCAAACCCAAATCGCCGAAATAATATTAGCTACGAAATCAAAGCAACCCGGTGATTTGTAGATTTTTTCCCGATCACAGCGACTCTTGTGATTTGAGGACGACAATGGTTCCTAATCCGCATCTCGCCTATTTCGTCCATGATGTGACGGATGCGGCCGTCGTCCGGCGTGTGCAGATGCTTCACGCAGGCGGTATGAAGGTAACGGTTCTGGGTTTCAGGCGCCGAGGTGGCATAATCGCCACGATCGACGGTGCCGAAGTTGTTGATCTCGGTCTGACCGGCGACGGACGCTTGCTCCACCGCGCCTGGGCCATAGCGCGCACGATGGTCGGCTTTGGGCAAGTGCGCGCGCGCATTCTTGATGCTGACGTTCTCATGGCTCGCAATCTCGAAATGCTCGCGCTTGCAGCGCGCGCGCGGGGTCGGCGCCGGCTTGTTTACGAATGCCTCGATATCCACCGCCTGCTTCTGGGCACGAGTGTCACATCGCAGTTCATCCAGCGGATCGAGCGCGCTCTGCTGAAACGCGTTGATTTGATCCTTACGAGCTCACAACGTTTCGCAGAGGATTATTTCAGACCGCGTCACGGCTCAAACACACCAATGCTGCTGATCGAGAACAAGGTGCTGGCCATCGACGGCGGGAGCCTTCCGGAACGATCTAACCCGATCATCGCTGGGCCACCGTGGGTGATCGGCTGGTTCGGCATGTTACGCTGTCGACGCAGTCTTGAGCAATTGATAGCGCTGGTTCGCGGTAGCGGTGGCGGCATCCAGGTTGTTCTGGCCGGGATTCCATCGGACAAGGAGTTCAGCGATTTCGATGCCCAGGTCGACGCTGAGCCGGGAATGCGCTTTCTCGGCACTTACAGTCCACGGGATTTGCCGCAATTGTACGCCAAGGTCCATTTTGCCTGGGCAATCGACTATTTTGAGGAGGGTCTGAATTCGACGTGGCTCCTCCCGAATCGACTCTATGAGGCCATGGCCAATGGCGCAGTGCCGATCGCGCTTTCCAGCGTCGAAACGGGCAATTGGCTGGCGCGCAACGGTGTCGGAATCGTTGTTGACGACGCCCCTGAAGCGTTGCCGGGCATTCTGGCCAAGCTCCGTGAAGAGCCGTTCGCGGGTTATCGGGCGTCTGTGAACGCGCTGCCGCGGTCAGTCCTGGAAACCCGGCAAACCGAATGCGATCAGTTGGCCGACGCTATTGTCTCGGGCGTTCTGCCGCCTGGCTAACGACGTTCAGGAATTGCGCTTCTTCTAGAAGTGGCGTTCGCCGATGCGGATCGTATCCCCGGCCCGGACTATAACGGTTACCGGATCACGCAAGTCTATCAGCCGCTCTTTGGTCTCGATAGCGTGCTTGATGAACACTTTTCGTGTATTAGCGCGATACGTGTAACCGCCGGCCGAGGCAACGGCCTGCTGCAGCGTCAATCCCGTGGATACGGGATATTCACCCGGCCGGTTCACTTCACCCAGGATGTAGAACGGGCGGAAGGAAACGACCTGAATGTTGACGCGAGGATTGTTGATGTAGCCGTTACTGAGCGCGGCCGCGAGCAAAGCCTGAAGCGCCTCCACAGTGCTGTCAGTCGCTTTGAGGTTGCCGACGAGCGGGAATGACAAATTCCCGCCGCTGGTGATCACATACTCCCCGGTCAACGTCTCTTCACCAAAGACAACCACTCGGATCTTGTCCCCCGGTGCCAAGGTGTATTCCAGGTCCTGGGTCGGGGCTGCTGGCGCCGTTTGCACTGATTGCGAAGGAGCGGCGGTGCTGCAGGCAGTCTGCACTATGCTCACTGCCAGGAGAAAACTCAAAAGAAAGAACTTTTTCACTATCATTCCTGGCAACCGATATCACTTGGAGCGCGGTAAACTGTTGCATTAAGTCCCGGCGAGTCTGAAATCGCCAGAAGAGCTCAGCTAGGAAAACTGCGGGCGGTCGGTCTCATCTAGGATATAATTGGATCATAACCAAGCCCCAGAATCGGTCCCGTGCCCACTACCGGAGGATATTAACGTGGCGTGTCGACATCGTGACAGAAACCTCTTCGACTTTCGAACGTGCATCGTAGGGCGACGCGAGCCCGTTGGGACGGCGGCTCTAGTCGTTCGCGTCGTTGCCTGCCACACTTCGGCCTGCGCGAGGGAAATGGCTCGGTTCCCTGCCGCGACCCGCAAACCACCGATCTCGGCGTCCTCGACAAAAATCCGATAATTGACCGCACGGCTTGCTGGCGATCATCTCTCGGCTATACATGCAAAATGCTGCTATCTGCCTGCAAACTTTGCCATCGAAAGTTTCACGAAGTCCGTCGGTCTTTCGAGTTTGCCGCTGCTGTGCCTTAGGCATCGGGCGCACCGAAGATGATGTTATTGTGGAAACGCGCGATTCCGCGCGACAAATTTGGGTGCCTCAGGGATCAGACAGCCCAACCGACGGAGATTGGCTATTTCTTCCCCTGATCTTCAGCTTCCTAGGGTGCACAACCAGGTGCCGGGGACGCCAATCGTGTCGGTTATAATAGCGACTTATAACTCGGCGCGTTATGTCGAAGCTGCAGTGCGTTCGGCACTCCATCAGAGCCTTGAAGAAATCGAAGTCATCATAGTCGATGACTGCTCGAGCGACGAGACGATGGCCATCCTCAAGCGATTGGCGGCACACAACAAGCGCATCCTGATCGATCGCTTGCCCAGCAACCAGGGTCCGGCTGGCGCCCGCAATCGCGCCATCGCGATGGCGCGTGGACAGTGGATCGCCGTGCTCGACAGCGACGACATGTTCAAGCCCGACAGGCTCGAGCACCTGATCGCCGTGGCCAATCGAGAGGGGGCAGACGTCATCGTCGACGAACTCATTTTATTCGACGACGAAGAACCGATGTCTGCGGCCTTGTTCCTCGGTCGGGAAACTCTGGCCGGCTGGCGATCTCTGGTCGACTATCTTCGCAGCACGATCATGTACGGCAAGAGCGCCAATCTGGGTTATCTGAAGCCCGTTGTCCGGCTCGAGCCCCTGCGCGCGGCCGGCATAAGCTACAATGAAAAGCTCCGAATCGCGGAAGATGACGATTTCATCGTCCGAATACTTCTCAGCGGTATGCGCTACTGGCTGGAACCTACGCCGGGTTATGCCTATCGCCGGCATGCGGCATCGATCTCGCATCGGCTTTCGGTTTCCGATGCCACGGTGATGAAGCATTCGTCGGAGCAACTCATGGCCGAGGTTTCCACAAATCTGTCTGCTGACGTGCTTGGCGCCTTTGGAGATAGGCACGCCGCGATCGAAAGGGCGCAGGCGTTCTCCTGCTTCATAGACGCTTTGAAAGCCCGCAATCCGTTTCAAGCAGCGGGCATTGCGATACAGTCGCCGGGGTTGATCGGACTGTTGCACATGCCTGCGGGCGCAGCGCTTGGTCGGCTGCGCTCACGTTGGCTGCCTCCAGCACCCAAGCCGGTCGATTCCGCGGCCGCGGCATCTCTGGCTCGCCTGCTGACTGTTACGCAGCCTTCCGAATGACGATGGAAATCATCTGCGTCTGCATCTGCACCTACCGGCGGCCTGCCTTGAAGCAGGCGCTTGCGTCGATCGCCGCCCAGCAATTGCCTGTCGGTATTGGGTTGCGCGTCGTTGTCGCCGACAACGACAGTGCGGATACAAAGCGAAGCGCCGTCGAAGCCGATGGCCAAGCACTTGGGCTCGATCTTACCTATGTTCACGCCCCCGAACGGAATATCTCGGTCGCCCGCAACGCCTGCCTTGACGTCGCGGCGAGCGACTGGATCGCTTTCGTGGATGACGACGAGATCGCCGCGCCGGACTGGATCGCCTCACTGGTCCGGGAAAGATCGGGACACGATATCGTTTTTGGCGTTTCACAGGCCCTGTATCCTGACCCCCGAACCCCTCAATGGGTCGTCGAAGGTGATTTTCATTCTAATCGGATTGAAGGCAACGATGGCCTTTGGAACGGATATACCGCCAATGTGCTGATCGATCGGCGGTTCACTGCCATCAAGGGCCTGCGTTTTGCGCCAGAACTTGGAAAAATCGGAGGCGAGGATACGCTGTTCTTCTTCGAGGCGCACCATGCCGGTGCCAGGTTCGGATATGCTCCCGATTCAATCGTGTACGAAGAAACTGTGATAGCACGTGCGGGTTTCCGCTGGCTCGCGTTGCGTCGTTTCAGGTCGGGCCAAGTCCACCACATGCTTTTGCTGCGCCAGGGGGCAGGGCGCTATGCAGGACTCCGAGCATTGCCAAAGGCATTGATCTGTTTTGTTCAGGCGGCTGCCATGCTGCCGTGGAGAGCGCGGGCTACGCGGAGCGCTCTGCGTGGCATGCTGCACGCAGGCGTGGTTGCGTCAACATTCGGTATTGCGCCTTATCAGGAGTACGGCACGTAGTCGGCTTGTGAGATGTACGCCGAGTGTGCCGCTCTTCGGGTCGCTAGATGAAAATGGGGCGCTAGGCGGCGTGGGCAAATTTGAGCCAGTATCTGGCGGCAACGATTTGAACCATGCTGAGGAAGCTTTCGGCGAGTTGATCATATCGAGTGGCGATGGCGCCGTTGATTTTCAAACGGCCGAAGAAGTGCTCGATGTGATTGCGTTCCTTGTAGAGCGCCCGGTCATGTTCGATCTTGATGTGGCGGTTCGAACGGCCCGGATGACGGTTTGGATGTTGCGTCGCGCAAGGTCGGTACGGATGGCGTCGGCGTCATATCCCTTGTCGGCCAGTAGTGCCTTTGGCGCCTGCTATGGCAAGGCGATCAGCGTGTTATAGGCCTTGCAATCGGCCGCTTCGCCAACCGTCAGGTGGAAGGCGAGCGGTCGTTCTCTGGCATCAGCCAGACAGTAAAGCTTACTGGTGAACCCGCCCCGCGAGCGGCCAAGAGCGCGTCGATGAGCCCCCTTTTCCGCCCGCAGCCGAGACGTGGGCGCGAACGGTGGTGCTGTCGATGCTATAGTGGCCGCTGTCCACCATGATCTCAGCCAACGTGACCGATGCGGCATCTCAGACCCCGGCTTCGCTCCAGCGCCGAAACCGCCGGTAGATCGTGTTCCAGTTGCCGTATTTGGGCGGAACGTCGCGCCATGGCGTGCCGCAACGAAGCCGCCAGAGTATCCCGTTGATGATCGAACGGTTCTCTTCTGGCGACCGGCCAGGCCCACGGTTCGCCGGATCAATCGGCAGCAAACCCCTCAAAACGCGCCACTCGGCTTCAGTCAGATCGCCCCGGCTCAACCTTGCCTCCAAAAGGAAGCCTTGAATTAATCGCCGAGTCTCGCGTCAACCAATTTGTCCACGCCGCCTAGATCGTCCCGTTTTGCCGTTGTACTCGAATGGGATGAGCCTTCGAGTGGTTTGCCTCCCACGAACAATCAAGATAAAGGATTTCCCCTATCTTGAGGGTTTGGATCTGAAGGGCTTGAGGACGTGAGAAAATCACGCTTTGCGCGGAGTGCAGGGCTATTTGCCGAAGACGCCTATTACCAACGTTCGGATAAAGAAACTGCTGCGCATAAGCGTGATGTCGTGCTTGCCGCCGTTGCTGTACTCGCGCTGGTTGCGACAGGTATAATAGGCACAATCGGCGCAGCAGCGTTCATCTTGCTCGCTCTCATTCTGGCGACCTTGCGGATTGGCGAAACCGTGCGGGACTTGATCCGCTTCGCGCCTTTGCTCATCCTGCCGTTGTTAGCGATCCTGTCCACCATATGGTCAGACGCGCCGGAAAGGACGTTGCGCGCAGGGTTGCAGCTGCTGATCACGATCGTTGCCGCAATAAGTGTCAGCCGCGGCTTGAGCCCGCGATCCATGGTCCTTGTCCTTTATTGTGGGTTTCTCGCATCTTGTCTGCTGGCGATTCCCGATATCCCCGCCAGTTTGCAGACAGGCTCGGCGCTATCCGGGCCTTACGAGTCGAAAAATCAAATGGGATTCACCGCGCAATTTTTGATGGCATCGGCGCTTGCAGTGACTGTAGATCCACGCCAGTTCGCAATCGCGAGAATTTCTGGAGTGGTCGCGATTCCGATTTCTTTTTTGTTGCTATTTCTCGCGCAGTCCTCAGGCGCTCAAACGACAGCTGCTATAACGCTAATTACATTTCCGGTTTTTCTTGTGTTTGGGAGGGTAAATATCTCCTTCCGTATTGGACTTTTGCTCGTAATGTTTGTGATGATTACGATAGTAATGATCCTGTTGCCAGATTTTTTGGCGGCTTGGACGGATTTTCGACAGAGTGTGCTAAAAAAAGACGCGACGCTTACGGGTCGCACCTATCTCTGGGAAGTCGCCGCTCGCTTGAACGCTGAGAAGCCTTTTCTCGGCCGCGGCTATTACGCCTTTTGGCGCGAAGGCAATCTGGATGCCGAAGGATTGTGGCGTTGGGGTGGAATAACCGGGCGCCACGGCTTCAATTTTCATAACGCATTTATCGAAATACAAGTCGATCTTGGTTGGGTTGGTCAAGCTATTCTAATAGTAATCAGCATTTGGGTGGCAGCCGTGGCCATGCTCCGCCAATTTTTGAGACCATCAATCCATGCTGCATTTTTACTATCGTTGATTTTGGTAATTTATGCCCGCAGCTATGCTGAAAGCGGCCTGCTTAGTCCCTTTAGTTTGCTTACGTTCCTATGGATAGCGGTCGCCGCTTATTCGCACGCACCACCTGCATCCGAAGAACCGGCTGCAAAATCGCAGGCGTATAATCGTGCGAATTACCCGCAAATAAATCTTCGGCACGCCGAGGGCAGTTTTAATATTTCTGCTAGAAGTTTGAGAAAATTAAAATAATTTTATTTAAAGGTATCCGCTGGCAGTTATTTGGGAATATTTTGGTTCTGTGGATTCATTCGCCGGGCGCCCGAAAGGGTCTTGCCTGTAATAAATCTGTAAACCTGGGTCTTATACAAGGACGATCTGGTCAAAACCGACGCGCCCATGTTCCGAGACCGATGAGCATGGTGCGCGCTGGCGGGTCGGTGAGGCGGTCCCACGCGAAGCAGCAATGATCGAGGATATCGTTGTTAGCCCGTCTTATTCATGAGGCGCCCGGCTCGGTTTCTCACTGGGTGGTTTGAGACTTTTCGGCCGCCGCTGGGCGCAGTTTCCGGTGGCGCGGTGAACGGCGTGATTTCGGGTGCTTGCATGATTGGGGGGATGGGCTCGATCGGCGGCACGGCCGCGTTGGCTATGGGCTGGCGGCGCGCAAGCTGACGGCGACGTGGCGGAACAGCGCCGCATCGGGGCACGCGCTGGCGAGCGCGATGCGGATACGGGTCGCGGTTTCAATGACGCGGGCGGCGACCTTGATCAGCCGCAGGCGGATGGTGGCGAGCTCGGCGGTCCTCAGGGCTGCGGTTTGCGGCAGCGCCTGGCGCAGGCTCCACATCAGCCAGTAGGCGGCAGTGTGGAGGAACAGCTGCATCTGGTTGGCATTGGCCGAGCGGCACGAAGTGCGATCGCTCTTCAGCTAAGCCTTGTGCAGCTTGATGAGGTTCTCGGCCTGGCCACGGGCGCAGTAGAGCGTGTCGTAGATGTGTTCGGCGCTGCCAGCCTTGAGCGAGGTAACGACGAATCGGGTATCGAGGCCGAGCGAAGTTGCTTCAATGCGCGCGACAACTCGCCTGTCGGCGTCGTGCCAGCTCTTTGCCGCATAGCGGGTCTCGGCATAGCGGCGCAGCACCGGCAACGCGCGGGTGGCGCGGTCGACGCAGACAGCGTCGGCGGCAGCGACGATGACGGGGTCGGCATGCAGCGTCCGGTTGCCGGGAAGGCCGAACACATAATCGACCTTGTTGGCCTTGCACCACGCCATTATCTCGGGCCGACCATAATGACCATCACCGCGCAGGGTGATCGCGGTGTCGGGCCAGTGCGCCTTGATGCGCCGGTGCAGCCGGCGGAGATGGCCGGCGATCTCGGCACCGGACGGCGTCTTGCCGGTGCGCAGCAGCATCGCCACCGGCCGACCGGTCGCGGTGTCGTAGACATGGAGGGGCAGGAAGCAGC
>JBILPK010000112.1:0-11355 GCA_044373875.1 Polymorphobacter sp. | reverse complement strand
CCGGCATAGCCCTCTTCCAGTTTGCCTCGGCCGCGGCCGGCAACGGCGGCAACGGCGGCAATGGCGGCGATGGCGGCAACGGCGCCGATGGTTTCGGCAGTTTCGGTTTTGGCGGGCAAGGCGGCAGCGGTGGCCAAGGCGGTTCCGGCGGCAGCGGCGGCATTGCGACGGCAGGCACCATCCTGACCGACGAGGCCATCGCCGGCAGCATCATCGAGCTCGGGCCCGGCTCGCCCGACAAATCTGCCGGCGCCTTCAATGGCAACGAAGGCTATGGCGGCAGCATCGGCAGCGATGGTGCCCCGGGTTTCGACGGCATCGATCTCAATCCGCCTGTGACCGGGGCCTATGACGGCACGGCGATCTTCGATCCCGGCAAGATCATCATCACCGACCTGTCACCGGGCGTCACCACCATCGAGGCGCTGGCGGCCCAGTCGACGATCAACTGGACGCCGACCGATACCGGCTTTGGCGGCGGCGCAATCAATTTCCTGCCGGGCGGCAACACCGTCAGTTACACTACCGCGCTCGGTGGTCCGGTCACCGTGCTCAACCGCATCATTGCGGCGGATCCGTCGCGGCAGATCGGGCTGTTCGGCAACATCAATTCGCAGGCAAATGTCGGCGTGTGGTTCTTTGCACCGGGCGGTTTCCTCGTCGGCAGCGGTGCCAAGTTCAACGTCGGCAGCCTGTTGCTTACCGCCAGTGATCCGATTGCCGATGGCAATGGCGATTTTCTGGGCGTGGGCAACAACTTCAGCCTCGGCACCGCAATCGAAGCCGGGGCCAGAATCGACATTGCCGCCGGGGCGGAGATCAACGCGCTGCAGGGCGCCAGCAGTTATGTCATCGCCGTGGCGCCGCGCGTCACCCAGGCCGGGCTTGTTCAGGTGGATGGCTCGGCGGCGCTGGTGGCGGCCGATGCGGTTGATTTCACGCTCAACGCCGGGTTGTTCGACATCACTGTCACCGAAGGCACCAGCGCCTCGGGCACGGTCATCACCCACAGCGGCCAGACCCGTGGCCCGGCAGCCGGTGCCGCGCTCAACAACCGTGTCTACATGGTGGCGGTGCCGCGCAACGATGCCGTTACGCTGCTGGTGTCGAGCGGTTCGCAATTGGGCTTTGCCATCACCGGGGCGGCCGATGTCGAAGGCAACGGCGTGGTGCTCTCGGCCGGGCACAATGTCATCGGCAAGGTTGCGGGCGACCCCTTTGCCGACACGCCGGTCAACGCCACAGCGGCGAATATCGTCATCGGCCATGGCAGTTACACCTCGGCCCTGACGGCGCGGGCGGCGACATCGGCGCGCTTGACGATCGAAGGCAGCGATCCGGGGATTTCGGCCGACTTCGCCTCCAACCTCACGCTGCGCGGCGGCACCGAAGCCATCATCAGCGGCAATGATCAGAATGGCGGCTATGGGGTGCTGCTCAATGTTACGGGCAATCTGCTGGTATCGGCCGACGCCCGCTTCGCGACGCTGCAGACGTCCGACACCCGCACCGGCGGCACCGCGAGCCTGGCCGTCGAAAACGGCCTCAGCGTGCTGGTCGGCGGCAATGCGACGCTAACTGCCGACGGCACCGCCGACATCGGCGTCGGCGGGAGCGGCGTAGGCGGCACGGTCTCGATCACCCAGGATCTGCAGAACCTGATCATCGGCGGTGGCCTGACCTTGTCGGCGGTCGGCACCGGGGCGACGGACACCCAGGTCGGTGGCCTGGATGGATCGGGGCAGGGCGGCACGGTCACGGTTACCGCGGCGGACAGCGAAACCCGCATCCAGGTAACTGGCCGCACCTTCGTCGACGTCTCGGGCGTCGGCGGCGGCAACGACATCTTCGGTGACTTCGGCGGCTCCAGCGGCACCGGCGGCATGGCGCGTTTCCAGACCAACCTCGGCGGCGTCATGACGCTCGGCGAAGTCGAGGTCGTCGCATCGGGCATTGGTGGCTCGGCCAACTTCGGCTTCGGCGGCACAGGTCGCGGCGGGCAGGTGCTGATACTGAGCGATAACGGGAATATCGGCACTGCCGGCGTCAGGCTGACCGCAGACGGCGTCGGCGGCAACGGCAATTTCGGCGATGGCGGTGCGGCTTTCGGCGGCGACGTGCGGATTTCGGCCGGCTCCAACGGCGTCTTCTCCGCCAACGCGTCCGAGGTGTTTCTCTTTGCCCGCGCGCAGGGCGGGTCGGGCGCCGGCACCGTTGAAGGACAGACCTACGGCGGTGGTGCCGCGACGGGCGGCAGTTCGACCTTCACCACCCAGGCCGGCGGCACAATGACCGTCGACCGGGTGGAGCAGACCGTCGACGCCACCGGCGGCGATGGCGGCGTTGGCGAAAATGGCGCGGACGGCAGCCGGGGCGCCGATGGCATCGAAGGCAGCAACGGCGGGCCCGGTGGCGCGGGCCGCGATGGCGAGGCCGGCGGTGCCGGCGGCGATGCCACCGGCGGCACGAACCGGTTCGGCATCGACCCCATCGGCGGTCCGGGCGGCGATATTCTGGCGCGCGACCCGCAGGCAGGCATCACCCTGCTCCAGTCGAACGCGGCGACCGGCGGCAACGGCGGCAATGGCGGCATTGGCGGCAACGGCGGTGACGGCGGCAATGGCAGCGACGGCTTCGGCAGCTTCGGCCTTGGCGGCGCCGGCGGGCCCGGTGGGCTGGGCGGGCCAGGTGGTGCCGGCGGCACGGCGACGCCCGGCACGAACCAGACCGACCTGACCGTCCCCGGCAGCATCATCCAGGTGGGTATCTTCAGTGCGGCCGCCACGTTTGCGCCGGGCAACACTGGCGTGGACGGCAATAATGGCCTCGACGGCAAACCGGGCAACGACGGCATCGATTTGGGTGGCCCGACGGGCGCCTATGACGGCTCGGCGATTTTCGACCCCGGCAAGATCATCATCACCACCAATTCGCAGGGTGTCTCGACCATCGAGGCGCTGGCGGCGCAGTCGACGATCAACTGGACGCCGACCGATACCGGCTTCGGCGGCGGCGCAATCAATTTCCTGCCGGCCGGCAATACCGTCAACTATGTCACCGGGCTTGGTGGGCCGGTCACCGTCCTCAACCGCATCATTGCGGCGGATGCGTCGCGGCAGATCGGGCTGTATGGCACGGTCAACGCGCAATCGAACGTCGGCGTCTGGTTCTATGCGCCGGGCGGGCTGTTGATCGGCAGTTCGGCGCAGATCAACGTCGGCAGCCTGTTGCTGACCGCCAGCGACCCGTTTGCCGATGGCAATGGCGATTTTCTCGGCGCAGACCGCAGTTTCAGCCTGGGTGCCGCCACGCAATCAGGCGCGGCGATCGATATCGCAAGCGGCGCGCAGATCAGCGCGGATCAAGCGGCCGGCAGCTATGTCATCGCGGTGGCGCCGAAGGTCACCCAGGCCGGCGCCATCCGGGTCGATGGCTCGGCGGCGCTGGTGGCGGCCGATGCGGTGGACTTCACCCTCAACAGCGGCCTGTTCGACATTACCGTCACCGACGGAACGAGCGCTGCCGGCACGGTCGTCACCCACAGTGGCTCGACCGGTGGCCCGCAGGCGCAGACCGGCGCCAACAATCGCGTCTACATGGTGGCGGTGCCGAAGAACGATGCGGTGACGCTGCTGGTGTCGGGCGGCTCGCAATTGGGTTTCGATATTGCCGGGGCGGGTAATATCGAAGGCAACACGGTGGTGCTGTCGGCGGGGCACAATGTTGTTGCCACGGGGACAGGCGCTCCCTTCGCCGACACGCCGGTAAATGCGACCGAAGCCAATATCATTATCAACCACGGTAATTACACCTCGGCGCTGACCGCGCGGGCATCGAACTCGGCGCAGTTGACGATCGAAGGGTCGGGTGTCTCGGCCGCTTTCGCGTCTGACCTGAGCCTGCGCGGCGGCACCGAGGCGGTGATCAGCGGCAGCGACCAGGGCAGCGGCTATGGCGTCGACCTGAGTGTTGCCGGCAATTTGCTGGTCTCGGCCGAAGCGTTGTTTACCACGCAGAGCAGCAGCGATACGCGCACCGGCGGCACCGCCAGCCTGACCACGGCCAACGGCCTTGATGTAACGATCGCTGGCGACGCGACCTTCGTGGCCGATGGCACCGGCGACATCGACGGCGGCGGCAGCGGCGTCGGCGGCACCGCGCGGGTGGCGCTGCTCGGCGGTTCCCTGTCGCTGGGCGGCAATCTGGGCCTGTCGGCCGGCGGCAGCGGCGGCGGCAGCTTCATCGGCGCGGGCGGCAATGGGATCGGCGGCACGGCGGAAATCATCGGCGGACCGCAGGCGGCAATTTCGGATGTGAGCATCGGCGGTACCGTGCAATTGTCCGCGGATGGCAGCGGCGGCTTTGCCGTCGCCGGCAATGGCGGCAACGGCCAGGGCGGCACGGCGCGGATATCGCTGCTCAACGACGAAATCGTCAATGCCGGGGCAGTCACCCTGTCGGCACGCGGCACCGGTTCGGCAGCATCGGGGGCGGGCGCCGGCGGCGCCGGCATCGGCGGCACGGTCGGCGTCGCGCTCGATGGTGCGCAGTTCAATGCAGCGGGCCTGGGGCTGCAGGCCGGTGCCACGGCGGGCAGCGGCAATATCGGTGGCGCCGGCACCGGCGGCACGATCGCCATCGCCATCGCCGGGGGCAGCGTGCTTGCCGACGCGTCGGCAGCGAATATCAATATCGATGGCCTGGGTGCCGATGGTGTTGCCGGTGGCGGCGCTGGCACCGGCGGCAGCTACACGCTGACCGTGGGTGCCGGATCGAGTGTCAGCCAGCCGGTGCAGGTATCGGTGCGCGGCGTCGGCGGCGCGGCGACCGGCGCCAATGCCGGCGGCGTCGGCACCGGCGGCAGCGTTGCGATCACGGCGCAGGGTGTCGGTGCGAGCCTGCAAAGCGAGGGCCTGACGGTCGATGCCAGCGGGCTTGGCGGCAATGGCGTCGATGCCGGCGGCGCGGCGCAAGGCGGCACCATCGAACTGACGGCGCGCACCGGCGGCACCATCACCCATGTCGCCAGCGGTGCGCCGACCCTGCTGGTTGCCGATGCGCTTGGCGGCGATGGCGCCGCCGGCGGCAACGCCCGCGGTGGCCTGGTGCGCCTGCTGCTCGAAGATGGCGACATCACGCTGGGCACCGGGGTGATTGCCAGCAGCAATGCTTTCGCCGGCAACAGCAGCGGCGCGACATTCGACGGCGGGTTCGCTCAGGGTGGCATCGCCGAATTGATCGACGGGGCCGCCGGCACCCTGACGGTAACCGGCAATCTTGTGTTTTCGGCCGATGCCACCGGCGGCGGCTCCGCCACGGGGGCCGGCGGCAATGCTGTCGGCGGCGATGTCCAGCTCGGGCTGGCCAGTGCCGATGCCAGCATCTCCGGCGTGGCGACGCTCAGCGTGCTGGGAACCGGCGGCGCAGCGCTCGGCGGCGCCGGCGGCCAGGGCAGCGGCGGCAACGCGACCGTCGGCACCGGTTCGGCCATCGCCACCATCGCCATCGGCAGCACCCTGACGCTTGACAGCACGGGGCGCGGTGGTGCCGGTGCCACGATCGGCGGCGGGGCCACCGGCGGCAACAGCACGGTCTTGTCCTTTGGCGGCACGGTTTCGGCGGGTGCCATAAACCTGGCCAGCAATGCCGTCGGCGGTATCGGGGCCAGTGGCGGCAACGCGCTGTCGGGCAGCGCCGCCATCACGGGTTTGGCCAGCGGCACGGTTTCAACGACCGGCGCCGTGGCATTGCGAGCGCTGGCAACGGGTGGTGCGGGCACAGCCGGTGCCGGCGGATCGGCCAGCGGCGGCAGCGCCCGGCTGCTGACATCGGTCAGCGATACGTTGACGCTGGGCGCAACCCTGCTCGATGGCACCAGCACCGGCGGCGCCGGCACGACCGGTGACGGCGGCGCGGCAACGGCAGCGCAAACCCGGATCGAAGCACAGGCGGGCAGCATCACCCTCGCCAGCCTGGCGACGCGCAGCAATGCGATCGGCGGCAATGGTGTGAACGGCGGCGCAGCGCTCGGCGTGCAGACGCTGGTCCAGACCACCAGCAGCGGCAGCATCGCCATCACCGGCAATGCCAGCCTCGGCTCGGATGCCAGCGGCGGTGATGGCCGCGTCGGGGTGGATTTCTTCAATTTCGGCGGTAACGGCACCGGTGGAAATGCCGGCGTGCTGGCCAACAGCACCGGCAATTTGAGCATCGGCGGTAACCTGATGGTCAGCAGCACGGGGCGCGGCGGCGATGGCGGCAGCTTCGGTGCCGGCCGCGCGGTCGGCACCGGCGGGCGTATCGATGTCAATGCCGGGTCGGGCACGCTGGCGATCACCGGCGGGGCCGATATCGCCGCCGAAGGCCTTGGCGGCGATGGCAGCGCCGGGGTCGGCGGTACGGCGCTGCTCGCGGCGTTCAGCGGCACGGTCAGCGTTGGCGGCGCGGTCCGCGTTTCGGCGGCGGCGGCGGGCGGCGACGCGCGCAGCGACGGTTTCGATGGCGGTGCCGGCACCGGCGGCACTGCCCAAATCTATGTGATCGGCAGCGGCGGCCTGACGCTGGCGGGCCCTGTTGCCGTGGTCGGCAGCGCCACCGGCGGCGCGGCGGGCAGTAACGGCACCATCGGCGGTGAAGCGACCGGCGGCAGCCTGCTGGTCTATAATGACGGTGGCGCGCTGTCATTCGCCGGCGCGGGCACGCTGTCGCTGACCAGCACCGCCGTCGGCGGCGTGGGCGCGGCGGGCGGCGACGCGACGGGCGGGTCGGCCACGGTCAATGTGCTCGGCAACGGCACGACGACGATCGCCTCGACGCTGGCGATCGATCTTGGCGCGACCGGGGCGCAAGCGCTTGGCGCGGGCGGCGGCGGCGATGCCGCGGGCGGCAGCGCCAGCGTGCTCGTCTCGGCCGGCGCGGCTTCGCTGCTGACGCTGGGCGGCGCGATCACTTTCGATGCGGTCGCCACCGGCGGCA
Source organism: Polymorphobacter sp. (assembly GCA_044373875.1). Classification (GTDB taxonomy): domain Bacteria; phylum Pseudomonadota; class Alphaproteobacteria; order Sphingomonadales; family Sphingomonadaceae; genus Sandarakinorhabdus. The sequence continues at coordinate 4,380 of JBILPK010000112.1, read as the reverse complement.
ATGCGACCACGGCCAATGGCGGTGACGGCGCCGGCGGCGGCCTCGGCATTTTCGCCCAGGCCGGCTTGTTGCGGCAGACCGGCGTCGGCATCCTCGTCGACGCCAGCGGGTTCGGCGGGACGGGCAGCAACGGCGGCTTCGGCGATGCCGGCAGCATCAATTTGCGCGCCACGGGTGGCGCCCGTCTCGAAACCGCTGGCGGCGTGACGGTCACCGGGCTGGGCAGTGGCGGCACCGGGCTGACCGGTGATGGCGGCTTTGGCGATGGCGGATTCCTGCGCGTGTCGTCGGCCACCGGCGGCACGGCGTTGATCGGCGGGTCGGTCAGCCTCGATGGCCGCGCCACCGGTGGCGACGGCGTCGGGCTTGGCGGCGAAGCCTATGGCAATGGCCTGACCCTGCGCGCCGATGCCGGCAACACCACGATCCTTGGCGATGCATCGGCGACGATCGCGGCGCGCGGCGGCAGCGCGGCGAGCGGCGGCGACAGTTTTGCCGGCGATATCGCCATCGATGCGCGCGCCGGCGGCAGCCTTGCCATCACCGGCACGATCGACGTGACCCTGGTGACCCGCGGCGGCGACAGCAGCGTGGCGGCGGGCGGCGACGCCATCGATGGCAATGCCGATATCGCGACGCTGGCCGGCACGGCATCGGCCCTGGCGATCGGTGGCGGGCTGATGGTCGATGCCCGCGCGATCGGCGGCGCGTCGGCGGGCGGCGTCGGCGGCACCGCCACGGCATCCGACATCACCGTCGAGGCGCGGTCGGGCACGATGCAGATTGGTGCGGCGGTGGCGCTCGATGCCACGGCCACCGGAGGCACCGGGGTGACCGGCGGCACCGCGCTGGGCAATAATCTCAGCATCACGGCAAGCGAAGCGACGCTTGATATCGCCGGCGCGGTTTCGGCTATTGCCGACGCGCAGGGCGGCAATGCGACGGCCGGGCGCGGCGGCGATGCGACCGGCGGCTTTGTCGAAGTCAAGGCGCGCAGCACCGCCGTGGGCGGTTCCCGCGTCGCCACCGGCGACATGACGCTGTCAAGCCGGGCGATCGGCGGCAATGGCGCGCAGGGCGGCGCCGGCGGCAACGCCAGCGGCGGTGATATCGAAGCCTATGCCCATGCCTATGACGGCGTGTTCAGCACCGGCGTGCTGAGCGCCGACATGTCGGCGCGCGGCGGCGATGGCGGCACCGGCAGCGCGGGCGGGCCGGGCGGCGCCGGCGGCAACGCCATTGGCGGCGAAGGCTATTTCGGCACGCAAAGCAATGGCACCGGCGCAGGGCCACTGACCGGATCGGCAACCCATGGCGATCTGTTCGCCAATGCCTCGGCCTTTGGCGGATTCGGTGGCAGTGGCGATCCGGGCACTGGCTATGGGCCGTTCGTGGCCGCCGATGGCGGCGCTGGCGGCAACGGCACCGGTGGGATTGCCAAGATCGAAGGCCGTGGCGGTGTCGTCAGCATCGGGGCCGCCGATGTGCAGGCCAGCGGCCTTTATGGCGGCGGCGGCAGCGGGCGCAACGGGGGCGTCGATGGCACCGACGGGACAGCCGCTGGTGGCGAAGCCGGGGTGGTCGTCACGCCGCACTATGTCACCGGCACCACCGGTGCGGTAACGCTGTCCAGCCTGGCGGCCTTTGCCGATGCCGGCCCCGCTGATGGCGCGGGCAATGGCGGCAACAGCACCGCCGGATTGGCGCGGATCACGCTCGATTTCCACGAAGATGCCGGCGCCGCCGCGGCGACCACGACCGGAGCCCTGACCATCGCCGGGCCGGTGGATCTTTTCGCCCGGGCCAGCGGCGGCAACGCCCAGGGCGGCGATGCCCTTATCACCGCGGTTGGCGGCACGCTGATGCTGCAAGGCACCGCCGCGCTGCATGCGGCGGCGACGGGCAATGGCAACGCCATCGGCGGTACCGCCATACTGGCCTTCGACCAGGGCCTGACGGTCATTGCCGGGCCGCTGCTGCTCGATGCCGAAGCGACCGGTTTCGGCGCCGGGCCGGGCCAGACGGCGATCGGCGGCACGGCGTCGATCGCCGGCGGCTCCGCCAGCGCCAACGCCAGCATCGCTGGCACCACGACCATGGTGACGCGTGCGACCGCACTTGGCGATGGCGGCGGCGCGCGCGGCGGCACGGCGAACCTGACCATCGGAAGCGGCGCAACGCTGGCGCTCGCCGGGCTCGATCTCGCCGGCGGTGCCATGGCCGGCGCGGGCAGCACGCTGGCCGGTGGCCGCGCCCAAGGCGGCAGCGCGATGATCATCAGCCATGGCAGCCTCACGCTCACAGCGGCGCTGACCGGCAATTTGAACGCCTTTGGCGGCGAATATTTCGGCGGCAACCCGGCCTTGGCGGGCGGCGATGCGCTCGGCGGGACTCTGGTCGTCAGCGCCGATGGCGGCTCGCTGTCGCTTGGCGGCGGTAGTGATGTGCAGGTGCGTGGCATTGCCGGTTCGGCCAGCAGCGCCGGTTTCGGCGGGACTGCGCAAGGCGGCACGGCGCAGTTCGTCGCGATCAACGGCGGCACTGTCACGGCGGCGGCCGATATCGGGCTCGACAGTGGTGCCAGCGGCGGCGCCGGGATCGATGGCGGCGGCGCGGCAACCGGCGGCGAGGCGGCCGTGCGGGTGTTCGGTGGTTCGGCGACGCTGGCGTCGGTCACGCTGGCGGCGGCCGCGCAGGGTGGCAGCGGCGGCGGCACGGCCCAGGGCGGTAACGCGCTAGTCATCGCCACGGCCGGCACACTGGCGGTCACCGGCGCGACAAATCTCACCGCTACGGCACAGGGCGGCGCCGGCTTCGGCAGCGACGGCGGCAACGCCCGCGGCGGCGTCACCGAATTCACCATCGAAGCCCCGCTGGCGGGTGCCAGCCTGAGCGGCGGCAGCGTGACTGCCGATGTCAGCGCGACCGGCGGCAGCGGCGGCAACGGTTTTGCCGGCGGCAGCGGCATCGGCGGCAGCGCCGGCAGCGGTTCGACGAGCAGCGCCGGCAGCTATGCCGTGGGCGCCCTGTCGCTGACCGCCGATGGCCGCGGCGGTGCCGGCGGCGCGGGTGTCGACGGCGGCAATGGCGGGCTTGGCGAGGCCGGGCGCGCCTTTGCCGGCAGCAACGATACCGCCAGCACGCTTGCCGGCACTTTCGACTTCGGCAGCGTGACGATCAGCGCCAGCGGCACCGGCGGCAGCGGCGGCGACGGCACGACCAGCGGCGGCAATGGCGGCAGAGCCCGTGGCGGCAGCGCCGGCGTGGTGATAACCGGCGGCATCGGCAGCGTGGCCGGCACCATCATCGTGAAGGCCGATGCGATCGGCGGCACGGCAGGCCAGGGCGGCGGCGGGGTTGCCGGCGCTGCCAGTGGCGGCGAAGCACTGGCGGGGGTGACCACGGCGTCGGGCACGGCAAGCAGCCTGACTGCAGGTGCGGCGACACTGACCAGCTTGGCCGATGGCAGCGCGACGCAATTCGGCCGCGCGCTGATCTTTGCCTTCGATGGCGATGTGAATTTGGCGTCGGCGGACCTCTCCGTCACCGGCGTCGCTCCGGGCAGCCTGCCGACGCGCACCGGCCTGATGGCGGTCAACGGCAACATCACCATCGCCGGCGACGCAACGATCACCGGTGCCGGCAACGTCGCGCTCGGCACCGATGGGGGTGCCATCGCGGTCGGCGGCGTGCTTACCGCGACCGCAGGGCTCGACATCGTCGATACGATCTTCGTGGCACCGCCGGCCGCGTCCGGCACGATCTCTGTCGGTTCGGCGGTCATCGGCGCCGGGGGCAACATCACCCTGTCGACCCCGATCATCGCCGCGGCCGGCGTGTCGTTGAGCAGCGGCGGCAATATCGACTTGGGCGACCTGACCGCGGTGGATCCGCTGGTCATCGCCGCGCTCGGGCGGCTGACCACGGGCACGATCCTTGCCGGCAATGGCGTGGCGCTGAGCGGCGGCACCCTGGTCACCACCGGCGCGATCACCACCACCAGCGGCCTGACCAGCATCACCGCCGCCGGCGATCTTACCGCCGGCGCGATCACGGCCGGCGGTGCGGTGGCACTGGCCACGACCGGTAGTAGCCCGGCAGCGTTGCAAAGCGGCGTCATCATCGCGGCGGGCGATGTCGGCATCAGCGGCGTCGGGACGGTGAACACGACGTCGATCACCAGCAGCGGCGGGCGCATCGACCTGACGGCAGCCGGCGTCGTCACCAGCGGCGCGCTCGACGCGGCGACGGGCATCGCTGTGCTTGGCAGCGCTGCGGTCTCCACCGGCCCGGTGACCAACACCAGCGGCCTGACCAGCCTATCGGCGGCGGGTAATCTCGATACCGGTGCGATTGACGCCGGTGGCGCGTTGACGCTGG
>JBILPK010000111.1:0-11366 GCA_044373875.1 Polymorphobacter sp. | reverse complement strand
GGCGTGGTGCCGCCGTCGTGGTCGGTGGCGTGGCGTTTCCTGCTCGGCGGCTCGGTGATGCTGGCGGCCTGCCTCGCCACCGGGCGTTCCTTGCGCATCGGCTGGCGCGGCCATGGCTTTGCCGTGCTCGTCGCGGTGATGCAGTTCGTGCTCAATTTCAACCTTGTCTACCGCGCCGAACAATATCTGCCGTCGGGGCTGGTGGCGCTCAGCTTCGCGCTGCTGCTGGTGCCCAACGCCATTCTTTCGGCGCTGTTCCTGGGGCAACGCACCAGCCTGCGCTTCGCCATCGGCAGCCTGATCGGCCTGACCGGCGTGGGGCTGATGGTGGCGCGCGACCTGGTGATGCCGGGGGCGGATCCGGCGGTGATCCTGCTCGGGCTGGCATTGGCCTTTGGCGGCGTCCTGTCGGCGAGCGTCGCCAATGTCATGCAGGCGAGCCCGACCGGCCGCTCGCTGCCGCTGGAAGGCGGGCTGGCGTGGTCGATGGCCTATGGCGGGGTGTTCAACGCGCTTGTCGCCTGGGTGCTCGCCGGGCCACCGGTGATAGACTGGTCGCCAGCCTATCTCGCCGGGGTCGCCTATCTCGGTATCGTCGCATCGGCAGTGGCGTTCAGCCTCTATTATGCCATCATCCGCGGCCTCGGCGCCGGCAAGGCGGCGTATAACGGCGTCGTCGTGCCGGTGGTGGCGATGGCGCTGTCGACGGTTTTCGAAGCCTATGTCTGGACGCCGCTGGCGGTGGCGGGGGGGGCGCTCGCCATGGTCGGGCTGGTCGTGGCGCTGCGCAGTCGGGCCTGATACGCTTGCCGCTGGTACGCAGGGTGCCATCCGCGGTATAGAGGCGGGGAAGGAGCGGCCCGGGCAATGACCAGACAATGCAGCGACTGCGGCGTGCGCGACAAGGCGCTATGCGGCAGCCTGAACGATGCCGAGCTGGTCAGCATGGCAAAGCTGGGCGTCCAGCGCCGGTTGGGGCGCGGCGATACGCTCGTGCGCGCCGATGATCCGCCGCTGGTCTGCGCCAATCTCCAGGCCGGGGTGATGAAGGTGTCGACGGTGACCTCGGGGGGCAGCGAGGCGATCGTCGGCCTGTTGTACCCGGGGGATTTCATCGGGCGGCCGTTTGCCGAATCGGACGAGCATGATGTGGTGGCGCTGACCGATGTCGAGCTGTGTGTCTTCCCGCGCGCCGCCTTCGAACGCGCGCTGACCGAGCATCGCCAGATGGAACAGAAGTTGTTGCAGCGCACCCTCGCCGAGCTCGATCGGGCGCGGCGCTGGCTGATGCGCATGGGCCGTGCCACCGCCACGGCGCGCGTCGCCGGCTTTCTCGATGACATGCAGCGCCGGCTGGCGACCAATGATTGCCAGCGCGGCAGCGGCGGCGCCAGTGCGGCGGCGTTCGAACTGCCGCTCAGCCGCGGCGAGATTGCCGATTTGCTCGGGCTGACCATCGAAACCGTCAGCCGCCAGATGACCCGGCTGCGCGCTGCCGGCATCATCGATCTGCCGGGCGGCCGGGCGGTCATCATCCGCGATACCGCCGCGCTTGCCGAAGCGGCCGAGGAACTCGCCTGACGGTAACGCGCTCGTCGTGCGTGTTTGATCCCGATCAATGCCGGCGCACCCCACATGGGTCATCCTGCCGGCATGATCGTCGTGATCATCACCGGGAGTACCGCCATGAAATCGATTCTCGTGCACATCGAGCCCGACGAAGGCCAGGACGCGCGGCTGCAAGCCGCCTTTGATCTGGCGCGCGCCTTTGGCGGGCATCTCGCCTGCCTGCAAGTCACCCCTTATGCCGCCTATGCGCTCGGCGAACCGGCGATGGGGGCGTTTCCGGTCACCGCGCTGGTCGAAGCGATCAACAACCAGCGCCGCACCGAACGCGTCGCGGTCGAAGCGCGGCTGCAGGCCGAAGGCGTCAGCTGGAACTGGCTGAGCCGCGACGGCGATGTCGTCGAGCGGTTGAGCGAATCCGCCCGCCTTGCCGATGTCGTGGTGATGAGCAGCGGGCCTTTCAGCGTCAACGCCGGGTTGCAGGTCACGATGACCGGCGATGTCGCCATCCGCGCGCCGAGCTTGGTTTGCGCCGTGCCGACCAATAGCCGCGGCATTGCTGTCACCGGCACGGCATTGATCGCATGGGACGGCTCGCAGGAAGCCGCGACCGCCATGCGCCTGGCGCTGCCGCTGCTGCGCCAGGCCGAAAGTGTCGAACTGCTGACCGTTGCCGAAAAGCCCAGCGATTTTCCGGCGCGCGACGCGGCGATCTGGCTGTCCCGCCACGGCGTCAGTGCCACCATCATCGAGCGCGGCGACAGCGACGGGGTGGAAAATGTCATCCGCGCCGTCATCTCCGAACGCCGCGCGGCGTTTCTGGTGCAGGGCGCCTATGGCCATTCGCGGCTGCGCGAAACGCTGTTCGGCGGGGTGACGCGCGGGCTGCTTGCCAATGCGCCGGTGCCGCTGTTCCTGGCGCATTAGGCGCTAGCCAACGCCCTCTCCGCCGGGGGGAGGGCGTTGGCTAGCGCTTTCGGCCCCCTCCCGAAAAATTTTCCCGATTTGATCCAGATCAAGGAATCGCATCATTTCGCCGACATAATCGTGACATCGGGCAAAGATGCCCGATCCAGGGAGGGCCGGTCATGCGGATCGATTTTCAGAACCCCGAAACCGGGTCGCTCGTGAAGGCACCCAAGGTGCCGGTACCCGAAGCGGCCGCACAGCCGGCACCCCCGCTCGGTTTCGATATTCCCCGGCGTGTCCTGCGCCAGCTCGTGCTTGCCGCCGCCGGCTATCTGGTGGTCATGGCGGCGGCCTTCCGGGCCGGCGACGGCATCGGCATCATCTTCACCGTCTTCGGGGTGGTGCTGGTCGGCTATTATGGCCTGCCCGTCGTCATGGCCCGCGCCAGTGGCGCCAAAAGCGCCGACGATGATCGCCGCGGCGCATGGGGCATCGATACCGCCAGCGGTTACCTGACCGGCCGCGCCGCCTGGTCGCAGATCATGACCGTGCCGCTGCTCATGCTTGCCTGGGCGGTGTTCATCGCCTGCCTCATCTAGTTTCCGGCGTAGCGTTCGGCATCTCGCGTACCCCGCCACCCCTTGAGAGCCGTGCGTTTCGACCCCACTGACGCCTGCCGTGTTCCCCGACGCGGCAGGCGTTTTATTTTGCCTAGCGCGAGAGTCGATCGCCGTTTCATCGACGCGCCCTTCTCCCGCCCGCGCGAGGGGCGACCCGGTTTCGTGGCCGAGCGGGTGAGGCTGTTCTCCTGGTTCGAAACGCGGCTACACCATCGCCCCCGGCCTCGCGCCTCTCGCCTGTCCCGCAGGCAGGAGCGGGGCTTCAGTGAGACGGTAAACGGGGCGCTGTCCTACACCAACCAAATCGGTTATAAAGCGGCAATTACGGCTCTTTGACCAATTACGGCTCTTTGACATTGTCAGCATCGCGCACAGCCGCGCGAAATCGATCGTCTCGGCGATTCCCCGGCACAGCTGTGCCGTTTCGCAAAAAGCGATCCGGCGTGACTTTCGTGACCTTCGGTGCGGCCGCAGCGGTAACCGGATGTGCCGATCACCGCTGCGCCAAGGCCCTATTCGGCGGCCAGTGGCATTTCCAGTGCCCGCGCCGCCCGCCACAATTTCTCAATCGTCGCCGGCATTTCCATCTGGGTGCCATCGAGTGCATCGATGATGGCGTTCATGATCGACGGCATCGCGCCGATCGTGCCGGCCTCGCCGCAGCCCTTGACGCCGAGCGGATTGGTCGGGCTCGGCGTGCCGAGCGTGTCGAAACCGATCGCCGACGGCATGTCGTCGGCGCGCGGCACGCCATAGTCCATGAAGCTGCCGGTAACGAGCTGGCCGTCTTCGGAATAGACGACATCCTCGAGAAGCGCTTGGCCGAGACCCTGGGCGACGCCGCCATGGATCTGGCCTTCGACGAGCATCGGGTTCACCAGCTTGCCGAAATCGTCGACGAGGCTGTAGCGCGTCACTTCGATCTTGCCGGTCGCCGGATCGAGCGCGATTTCGGCGATGTGGCAGCCGTTGGGGAAGGTCGGCGCCGGGACACCGGTGGTGTATTTGCTGCGGCCATCGAGCCCGCCGGGGTGCGCGGCGGTGAGTTCTGCAAGGCTCAATGTGCTGTTGGTGCCGCGAGCGCGAAACACGCCATCGGCATAATCGATCTCGTCAGCACCGAGATCGGCTTTCGCGAGTTCGATGCCGCGTTCGATCAGCGCATCGGCCGAGGCGAGCACGGCGCCGCCGCCGAACGCCATCGAGCGCGAGCCGCCGGTGCCATGGCCGACATCGAGGCGATCGGTATTGCCCTGGACGATGCGGATATCGTCCATGTCGATGCCGAGCTTTTCGCTGAGCACCTGGGCATAGGCGGTTTCATGGCCCTGACCATTCGACTGGGTGCCGACCGCCATTTCGACGACGCCATCGGCGGCAACGCGGACATCGGCATATTCATCGGTGCCGCCGCCGCCGGCGATTTCGACATAATAGGCCATGCCGCGGCCGAGCCGCAGGCCCTTGGCCGCCGCCGCCGCCTTGCGCGCCGGGAAGCCCGCCCAATCGGCATTGGCCAGCGCCTTGTCGAGCACGGCGGGGAAATTGCCGATGTCGAAGGTGAGGCCGATGCCATTGTCGTGGGGAAGTTCGGCCGGGGTCAACAGGTTGCGGCGGCGGATATCATCGACGCCGATGCCGAGTTCACGGGCGGCGGCTTCGATCAGCCGTTCCATGACATAGGCCGATTCGGGGCGGCCGGCGCCGCGATAGGCATCGACCGGCGCTGTGTTGGTAACGACGCCATGGACGAGATTGTGGATCGTCGGGATGCGATAGACGCCACCCATGATCTTGCCGCCGGCCATGGTCTGGATGGCGGGGCCGAACTGGGCCTGATAGGCGCCGAGATCGGACCAGGTTTCGACCGCCAGCGCGGTGATCAGGCCATCGGCATCAAAGCCCAGCTTGGCGTCGCTGACCATGGCGCGGCCATGGGTATCGGTCTGGAAGGCGTCGCCGCGTTCGCCGGTCCATTTCACCGGCCGGCCGAGTGCCCGGGCGGCGTGGAGGACGAGCGGATATTCGGCATAGATGAAGGTCTTCATGCCGAAGCCGCCGCCGACATCGCCGGTGACGATGCGGACCTGTTCGGGGGCAACCTTGAGGATCGGCCCGGCGAGCATCTGGCGCATGCCGGCGACGCCCTGGCTGCCGGTCGACAAGGTGAAGGTTTGCGTCGCGGCATCATATTCGCCCAATGCGGCGCGCACTTCCATCGAGGTCGGCGCGATGCGGTTCTGGACAATGCGCAAGCTCGTCACATGCGCCGATCCGGCGATCGCGGCGGCAGCCTTGGCGCCATCGCCGACCTGCCAGTCGAACAGGGTGTTGCCTTTGGCTTCGGGCCAGATCTGTGGGGCATCGGCGGCGAGCGCGGCATCGAGCGAAGCGACGACGGGCAGTTCGGCGTAATCGACCTCGATCGCCTCGGTGCCGGCGCGGGCGGCTTCGCGGCTGTCGGCAACGACAAAGGCCACGGCATCGCCGACGAAGCGCACTCGGTCGCTGGCGAGCAGGATGCGCGGGGTGTGGACCGGGCCCGACAGCGGCACGAGGCAGGGGATGGGGCCATAATCGGCGACATCGGCATGGGTGTAGACGGCAACGACACCCGGAACGGCGAGCGCGGCGGCGGTATCGATCGAGCGGATTTCGGCATGGCCATAAGGCGAGCGCAGGGTGACGCCATACAGCATCCCGTCGCGCTGCAGATCGTCGGTGAAACTGCCCTTGCCGGTCAACAGCCGGACATCCTCGACACGCTTGACCGACTGGCCGGCACCGAATTTCATCGCTTCATCTCCCCAAGGCAGGCGGCAAGGCCCGAACGATAATCTGGATAGCGCAAAGTGTAGTCCAAATCCCGCGTCATCTTGCCATTGGCCACTCTGCGGCATTCGCCATAAAAGGCGCGGCCCATCGGCGACAGCCGCGCTTCGGCGAGCGATTGCAGCGGCGGCGGCACCTGGCCGAGCAGGCGGGCGGCATAAGCGGTGACAGCTTCGCCCGGGGCGGGTTCGTCATCGCACAGATTGTAGACCCCGGGCGGCCCCTGTTCGGTGCTGGCGAGCAGCGCGCCGGTGATGTCATCGACATGGACCCGCGAAAAGACATGGCCGGGCAGGTCGATGCGGGCGACGGGGCCGGCCTGGAGCCGATCGAGCGCGCTGCGGCCGGGGCCATAGATGCCGGGCAGGCGGAAGACGCGGACGGCCGGGTGCAGCGCCTGCCATTCGAGATCGGCGGCGAGGCGCCCGGCGCGGCGACCCTGGAGCGGCGCCGTCTCATCGACCCAGGCGCCGCCGGTATCGCCATAGACCCCGGTGGAGGAGAGATAGCCGACCCAGCGTGCCGGGGCCGCAGCCAGGCGGTCACGGTGGGTGGCGAGCACCGGATCGCTGCCATCGGGTGCCGGCGGCACCGACGACAGGATATGGGTAGCGGCGGCGATGGCGGCAGGCAGTTCGGGGCTGTCGAGAGTCAGCACGCCGGGGCCGGCGCGCGAGCGGACGGCGGTTACACGGGCACCGCGCGCCGCCGCGGCGGTGGCGAAATGGGTGGCGCAATAGCCGAGGCCGAGAACAAGCAGATGCATCGGCAAGGGTTATGCGGTGTCCGGCGCCGAAAGGCGAGGGGGGTCAGGCCGGGCGCGCCAGCAGGTCGCGGCCGATCGGTTGATCGGCGAACCAGGCATGGGCGCGCTTCGACATGTCCTGCACAAAGGCGCCCTTTTCCGCGGTGTAACCGTGCGAGTTATCCGGATGCAGGGCGCGGGCCCGCTGTTTTTCGGCGACATAGGCGGCGGCGGCTTCGGGATGGCTGCGGATATAATCACGGAACGCCAGATTGTGGAAAATCTGGTCCGAACCCTGTTCGAAGAAGTGCAGATGGACCAGCCGGGTGTTGTCACCCGGCAAGGCGCAGAAACGCCGCCCCGGCAGGCCATATTCCCCGTAGAGCCGATAGCCGAGCGCTTCGACCTTCCACAATTGTTCATCGAGCGCCGCGATACTAGAAACCACCGGCAGCAAGTCGATGATTGGCTTGGCGACCAGGCCGGGCACCGAGGTCGAGCCGATGTGATGGATCGCCAGCACCAGGTCGCCGAGCACACTCAGCTTTTCGGCATGCGCGGCGGCAACCCCGGCCCAACCCGGATCATGATCGACTAGCGATACCGGGATCGCATCCAGCATGAGGATAACTTACCGATTCGCGCGCAATTATCAATGCATCGGACGGTAGTGGTTCATTTGCGGTAAATGATCTTATCTGACGTCACTTTGTCCAACATGTTCGGCCTTCCAGCGCATCGCGGTGCTGACCCTGGTGTAGCCCGAAGGATGGTCGAAAAAGATGATTTCCTCCCATGGCCCGGGTTCGATTTTTCGATATTGCGACAGCTTCATCGCGATGCTGGCAAAGCCTTCGGGCGCCCGCGCCGCATTCAGCCCAAAGCGATCGGCCTCCATCTCCTGGGTGCGGACGAGGGTGTTGGTAAACGGTGTCAGCACCACGCCGAGCCCGGCAAAGATGATGAAAGCCACCGGCAGGATCGCCGGGTCGGCAAGGCTCGTCACCCCCCAGCCGCTGCCGAAGCGCGCCAGCAGCCAGGGCAGCAGCCGCGCCGCGGCCAGAAACGCCAGCGCGATGATCAGTGACAGTGTGATCAGCATCTTCCAGATATGGTTGAGCACATAATGCCCCAGTTCATGCGCCATCACCGCGCGGACTTCATCGACCGGCTGCTTGAGCAGATTGTCGTTGAGCGCGATGCGGGTGGTGCCGAAAAGACCGGCGACATTGGCCGAAATCCTGTCGGATTGTTTCGAGGCATCGACGAGATAGACATTGTCCGCCGGCACGCCATTGGCGCGCGCCATCGACAATACGGCATCGCGCACCGGCCCTGTGGGTAGCGGCGTGTATTTGTTGAAAAGCGGTTCGAAGAAAACCGGCCCGATCATGATGACGATTGCCAGGCCGGCAACGCTGATGCCGGTGGCCAAGGTCCACCAGCCGGTCGGCGCCCGGCGGATGGCGGCGTGGATGCCGATGAACAACAACGCCACCATGAAGCCGTTGATCAGGACGATCAGGGCGTTTTCACCGAGCCATTCGGCAAGGCCCTGGTTCATCAGGCCGTACTGCTGTTCGCGATAATATTCGGTGTAGATCGCAAACGGGGCAGTGATCAGCGCGATTATCACCATGTAGGGCAGCGCGAACAGGAAGGATTGCAGCCATTTGCGCGGCGTGAACGCCTGGACCCGCGCCGAAAGTCGTGCTGCCCAGCCGAGTCGCAGCACCAGCCAGGCCGCCAGCCCCGAGACCAGCGCTTCCCACAAGAGAAGCCAATAACCACCTTCGAAATAGGCGTCGGATCGCGCCCGCGCGGCGGCCCCGAGCGTGGCCATCCAAGCCTGTGTGGCGACTTCGGGATCAAAATTCATGTCGGCTCCGCTGATTGCGTATTATCTTGCTAACACGCTGCCCCGCCCCGTCAACGAAATTTGTTCCCGGGGATATCCCGTCATGCAACCTTCGTGGTGCTGATGCGTAATCACAAACAGGCAGCGCGTTCAGTCCCCCGCAACCGTTGCCTTCTAAGCGGGTCCGGCCATCACTTCTCCCCCGAATATGGCCGGACCCCAAACAGCCCCGATAAAATAATCAGTAGCGTCCGGAACCGCTGCAGCGCTCTCGCGTTCTGCCTTCTGGAAACCAACAGGAGCCTGCCATGACCTTCAAATTCGTGCCGACCATCATGATCCTCGTTGCCGGCCTCTCGCTGGCCGCCTGCAACAAGTCGACCCCCGATGCGCAGGCCGACGCCGTGCGTGACACCACCGCCGCTGCTGCCAATTCGGTCGAAGCCAATGCCGATGCCGTCGAAAAGCAGGGCGAAGTGAACGCCGACCAGGCCGAAGCCAAGGCCGATGGCATGCGCGACAATGCCGATGCCATGAAGGAAACCGCCGAAACCAAGGCCGATGCCATCGAAGCCGGCAAGCTGGGCGCCACCACGGCCACCGATACGACCGTGACGACGACGACCCCGAAGAACTGATCTCCCTTTCGGTTCGCCCCGAAAAGCAACGCCGGGACCCGCGAGGGCCCCGGCGTTTTGCTGTTACTGACAGGTTGCCAGCCCCGGGACGACGTCGCAATCTGCTGGCATGCTGACCAAAGCCGATGATTTTCCCATCCACCAGACGCCCGAGCCGATTGCCGTGGCGGGCACCGATCGCAATTTCTACGATCGTTATTTCTTCAATGCGCAGGCGCCCGATGGCAGCGCGATGGTCGGTGCGGCGATGGGCGTCTATCCGCATCTCAACATCATCGATTCCGCCGTCAGCATCACCGACGGCACGACCCAGCGATCCTTGTTCGCCAGCCGCATCCTCGGCCATGAACGGCTTGATACCCATGCCGGGCCGGTGACGATTACGGTGGAAGAACCGTTGCAGCGGTTGCGCGTCACCATTGCCGAAAACGCCACCGGGATCGCCGGGGACATGGTCTTCACCGGCCGCGCCGCGCCGATAGAGGAACCACGCTTCATCCGCCGCATCGGCAGCCGTACGTTGATGGACGTTACCCGCATGACCCAGGGCGGCGATTGGTCGGGCTGGATCAGTGCCGATGGCGTGCGCCACGACCTGGCCGGTTGGCGCGGGGTGCGCGACCGCAGCTGGGGCGTGCGCCCGGTCGGCAGCGCCGACAGCCAGCCGGTGGTGCCGCCGGAACCGCCGCAATTCTTCTGGCTGTGGACGCCGATCGCCTTTGATGAATGGTTGTTGTTCTTCCACACCAACGACGACGCGCATGGCCGGGCGTGGAACCGCGCCGCGGTGCTGGTGTCGACCCGCGATGGCAGCACGCAACATTTGATCGACCCGGCGATGCGGATCGAATGGGCACCTGGCAGCCGCCATGCCCGCCGTGCCCGGCTGGCAGCGCGCCTGCCCGATGGTACGGCAGTGACGGTCGATTTCCGTTTCGGCGCCAATTTCCTGATGCGCGGGCTGGGCTATGGCCATCCGACCGCCGGCCACGGCATGTTCCAGGGGGCCGATATCTGCCACGGCGAGACTTTCGATCTGGCCGCTGTCGACACTGCGATGCCGACCAGCGCGCATGTCCAGGCGCAGGTGACCGCGGTGTTGCAGATCGGCGATACCGTCCATGCCGGGCGCGGGGTTTTCGAACAGCTCTGCATCGGTCCGCATGCGCCGAGCGGTTTTACCGGGTTGTTCGACCTTGCCGGCTGAAGCGCTCGCCGCCTATCTCGCCGGCAAATGGTCCGAACCGGTGGCGATTGCCGGGCTCAAGCGTTTCCACGGCGGTGCTTCGCGCCAGACCTTCCGCTTCGATGCGACCGGCGCCCGCAGCGGCCGCCGCGAAGCGCTGGTCCTGCGCCGCGACCCGGTATCGAGCCTGATCGAGACCGATCGTGCCGCCGAATTTGCCGCGCTGAGGGCCTTTGCCGACAGTGCCGTGCCGGTGCCCGAACCGTTGTGGCTGGAGACGGTGGCCGACGGCTTCGGCGCGCCGGGTTTCCTGATGCGCGAAATCGCCGGCGGTGCCGCTGCGGGCTTGCTGACGCCCGAACCTTATGGTGACCATGCCCCGGCGCTCGGCGAAGCGTTGTTCACCGCTCTGGGCCAGATCCACCGCACTCCCCCCGCGGCTGCCGGGCTGGAACCTGTCAGTGCCGATACCGCCGCGGCGCAGCGGCTGGCGCATTGGCGCACCGCGTTCGAAGCCGACCGGTTGCGGCCGGAGCCGGTGATCGAAGCGGGTTTTCGCTGGCTGGAGCGCCATCCGCCGCCGCCAGCGCAGCGTGTCTCCATTGTCCATGGTGACTTCCGGTCGGGCAATTTCCTGTTTGCCGATGATCGGTTGCTGGCGATCCTTGATTGGGAAATGGTCCATGCCGGCGATCCGCTCGAGGATCTTGCCTGGGTGATGGACCCGCTCTGGTCGCATTTCAGCGGCCGGCCGGCGGCATTGCTCGATCGCGACGCAGCGATTGCCGTGTGGGAAGCGGCGAGCGGTCTGGTGGCCGACCCGCGGGCGCTGCGCTGGTGGCAGGTTTTCGCGCAGGTGATGGGGGCGACGATCTGGGTAAGCTCGGCGCGCGAGATCGCCGATGGCCGCAGCCATGACCCGGTGCTCGGCTTCGCCGCGACATTGCCCTACCGCTTTCACGTCATGACGCTGGCGCAGACGCTCGCGGGGCTGGAACCATGAGCCTGACGC
>JBILPK010000110.1:0-11380 GCA_044373875.1 Polymorphobacter sp. | reverse complement strand
GATGGCGAAGCGGATGACGGCATCGACATCGGTTTCGGAAAGCCCGCGCAGCCAGCCGTGCAGCGTTTCGCGTTGCGACAGCAAAAGCGCTGCCACCGCCGCCACCGCCATCGCCGCGACGGCATAACCGCTGGTCGCAAGCACGCCGAGTGCAAAGGTGACCAGCGCCGCAATCTCGCTCGTCGCGCTGACATTGCGCTCGGCAAGCCGGTCGGCGCGGCGAAAATCGATGATCAGCACCGCCACGGCACCGACCGCCAGCACCGCGGCGACCAGCGGCTGGCGCGGCCCCAGCAAACCGGCCAGCCCGCCGAGCAGGCCGACGAGGCCGAAGGTGCGCAACCCCGCCACCCGCCCGCCGGCCCGCGTACCGCGTTGCTGCCAGCCGCGTTCCAGCCCGATCAACAGGCCGATGGCAAGCGCGGCCAACAGGTCGCGATAAGGCAGCAACAAGGCCATGGCACCGTTATGCGCGCGCCATGCCGGCCTTACCAGCCCGTGGTTATTGCGATGCGCCGGCGTTGCCGTTGGCCGGCACCAGACGCCGGGTCTGTTCGGTAGCCTTGGCGAGCTCCATTTCGAATTTGGCGCGCGTTTCGGGGTCGGCGGCGTTGAAAGCCAATTGGGTCTGATCGTCGAGAAGGGCGATGTTGCAGCGTTGGGCGAGGTTCTTGTCCTCGCTGAGCTGGCACCGCCCCAGGCTGGCGAACAGGCTCTCCTGCTGGCGCGTGCGGGCATAGATGGTGACCAGTTCGGGCAGGAACGCCACATCGTCATCAAACCGCGCCTTGGCTTCCTTGATCACGGCCAGCCCGCGCGGGTATTTCTTCACGGTGACAAGCAACCTGACATGTTCCTGGAAGCCTTCGAGGCTTTGCCTGTACAAGGGATCGACGACCTCGGGTTCGGGCGGCAGCACGATGATGCGGCTGCCGCCTTTCGCGGCGGCCTTGCCACCCTTGCCACCGCGCGCCGGCTTCGCCTTGGGCGGTGGCGGCGGCGGTGGCGCGGTGCCGGCAGCAAGCGCCACGTCATACGCCTGCTCCGCCTCGGCATAGCGCAACTGGTTCGCAAAAATCCGCGCCTTGGCATTGGTGACCAGCGGCGTGCGGGCATAGCGCGTGGTTTCGGCCGGTTGCAGCGCCGTAAAGGCCGCGACCAGCCGGTCGGCCGGCGGCGGGCCGTTCAGCCAGCATGGATCGGGCGGCGGCGGTGCCGGTGGTGGTGGCGGCTTGGCCCCCTTGGTGGCGCGCGGCTTGGCCGGTTCGGGCGGGACCACCATAGCGCGCATGGCGCAATCATAGGCATCGACGGTCCGGGCGGCTTCCTTGTACTCCGCCGTCGCGCGCACGCCATCGAGCCACGCCATGCTGACCGCCACTTCGGGCACCGCCGGATCGACCAGCCCGGCGGCTTCGACATACAGGCCGATGCCCTTTTTGCGCTTCATGGCGGGCAAATGCGTTGCCGTCGCCATGCTGATCAGCTTGGTCTTGCCGATGCGCAGGAAATTGTTTCCCAGCGATTTCATCAGGTTGGTACCGATGGCGTTCATGTCGCCGCCGGCAAGCATTTGCGTCGCCGATGTCGCCAGCGCGGTCTCGGTGAAGCCGGCAAGTTCGGCCTCGAACGATTTCTTGGCGCGCTCGACGTTGTCATCGTCGATTTTCACCTGATCGAGGGCATTCGACGCCGCGGTTTCGGAAAAGCCCGCGACCAGCGCCAGGTCCATGCCCGCGACATCGGCGGCATCCTCCTGTTCGCGCGACAGATATTTATCGAACATCTCGAGCGCGATATTCACGTTGCGGCTTTGCGCCCACACGCTGTCGGCCATCGCCTTGGCCTTGGGATTTTCACGCGGATAGACGCGGAACTGATCGCCGCTGGTATCGATACGGTGCTGAGCCAGATCCGATGCCGTATGAGCGATATCGACCAGCGATGCCACCGTTGCCACCAGCTTTTTCTGATCGGCTTCGCGCGCGAAATGGCCGAGCGCGATGTGGCTGTATTCATGTGCCAGCATCCACGCCAGATCATCATCGTTCTTGCTGCGCGTGATCGCCCCCAATGGCACGACGATGACATTGTCGGGCCGGGCCGACGGCGAATAGGAACTCGACCCGATGACGCGCACCGCCTTGATCGTCGGCGGCGCCCGCAGATTGGCCGGCCAGGCCAGGCGGATCTTTTCCAGCAGCGCCATCAGCGCCGTTTCGGTGGCCGGCATCTTCAGGCCGCTGCCCGACAATTCGCCGCGATTGACCGAAATGCTGCCCAGCGAGCGGCCCTGTGTCAGGCTCGCCGAAATCTTGGCGTCGGCAGCGACCAGCTCCTCGGGCTTGACCTGCGCCTTGAGGAAGCCGCCTTTCTTGCCCTTGATGCTGAAATTGCAGAACATCGGCAGGCAATCGGCCGCCAGCGCCGGGGCGGGCACCGACACCAGCAACAACCAGAGCAGATGGCGGCGGCGCATCAGTTCACCGGGATGCACGGCGCGCTGCCGGCGCTCATGCCGGCGACGACACCGATATTGCTGGCGGCGATCTGTTCGGTGGCCGATCGCTGCACCTGCGCGACCGCCATGCAGCGCGATTTTCCGTCGGAGGTGATGACATCGGCCGAGCGGAGATAGACGGAAAAGTTCTTGCCACTTACATCGGTCAACTCGATACGGATGCGGCCATCAGACATCTCGCGGGCCTTGTCCTTGGAACCCTTGACTTTCTTGAGTGTGCTGGCCGGCACCTTGCGCAAGAAGGCTCGGCTTTCATCGTACAGCCCCACCTGTTCGCGCGCGAAATCGGTGATTGTTACGGGTACGCCCGGCTCCTCTGCCGGTGCCGCGGCCGCCAGCAACAGCCCTGCCACCAGCACCAATCTGCCCATCATGTCAGCTATCTCCTGCTGCCGTTGATTTGGTGAATTTTCCGATGCCGTCGAGCGACAGATACGCCAGCCAGCGCCAGCGCGCCTTGGCCAGGTCCCACGCCGGCTCGAACATTCGGCTGCCGATATCCTTGGCGCAGATCAGGCCGGTGACGAGCAGTCCGGCAATGTTGAAACCATTGGGAATGATCGGCCCCAGCGAGGCGATGACGAACAGCATGACCAGCAGACCCCCGACGATCGCCAGGAACAGCACTAGCCGCTTTGCCCAGAAGCGCGGCGAACGCAGCACAGGTACGTGGCCGGCCAGCCATTGCATGACCATCGCGGTGATCAGCGTCGTGATGAACACCAGCGCCAGATTGGCCAGATCGGTGCCCGTCACATCGAACCAGGGCAGGATCGGCGTCGCAACCGTTGCATAGTACCGCCCGTATCGGATGAGGTTATCGAGCGCCATGGCGTGATAGAAAACCCCGGGAAGGCCGCCCAGCGGCCCGGCGGCGACGACATCATTGTCATTTGCCAGCGACCCGCCGATCAGCACGATGCACCGGTCGAAGGCCAGCACATGCTCTTCAAGCGACAGGAATTCGAACAGCGAAAACGACAGCCAATGGGTATGCAGGCAACGCGTGTCGATTGCCGAAATCGTCGGGTCGATTTTCACCCCGCTGAACAGGCCCGTAAGAAAGGCCCGGCCCTGTTGCCGCAACCCGGGCGTCGATGCGGCACATTCATAGGGCGCAACACAGATACCGGTCTTGTCAGCGACACAAGGCGTGGCCGGCACGCCGCGGCGCAGCGCCATGCGGTTGGTGAATCCGGAGCGTATTCCTTCGCCCCAGATCACATCCAGATTGCGGGTGAATGCAGGGTTCCAGCCACCAGCCTGGTCGTTGCCAGCCGGTAAAATTGCCGGCACGGGCGACGGATTGCAGCCGACGCGATCACAATAATCGGCGTAGAGCAGCGCCGCTGCCGACAATTTTGCCGGAAACTTGTCGTCCGCCGTTTCCGTTAGCAGCGGATAGCCTTTTTCGAGATCGACCCGTACCGACGCCGTCAGCGCGACCCGATCGAGCGCGAGCAGGCCTTGTGAAACAAGTTCGTCGCCGGTTACCGGGTCGAACACGCGCCCGGGATCGGCAAAGATGATCGGGATGCCGCCGGCTTTGCGGATGCAGCGCAGCTTTGCGATGGGAGTCTCGAAGCAACTTTGATCGTCGCGCCATTTCTTCCATTCGGTCAGCGTCGCCACGCGGATCAACAGGCACCGGAAAGGGGATTTCACGACGATCGGCTTGGTCGGAGCGCCCGCCTGGATCCCGTTGCAGGCAGAGACGACAGCCGCTTCGCTGGCCTGGGGCACAAGCGCATCGACGTCGATTCCGGCGGGCGCAAGATCGCCGAGCAACAGATCGACGAACACCGCCGCCGGCCGGCCTTCTTTCGGCACGTCGACGATATCCTCGATCATCTGGGCGATTGCCATTGCATTGAATGGCCCGGCACGCGTCATTTCCTGACGGGCGCGATCGTCGACCAACACGACCGTTATCGCCGTGCGGCCGCGATCCTCGCCGTCACTGTCGCCATAGTAGGGCGCTATGAGCTTCTGCCACAAAGCCTTGCTCTCGGTTTCGGCCCCCAGCGCCAGACCGAACGGATTGAGCAGCGCCAGCAAAAGCAAAAAGCCGGTCATCCCGGCAGCATAGGGCAATGCCAGCCAGACCGATTGCTTCAGTCGCAGCCATGTGCGCCCTACCACTTGTCAGCCCCCGCCGATCCCATGATCTGTCGATGATAGGCGACGATGCCCGGATGTCCAGAAGGTAAAAAAGTTGAAAAGAGGGAAAAGTCGCAGGCTTGAAGCAACGCCGCAACAACAGCGACAAGACTGAAACATCCCTGTCGCAAATACAGCAGGAATTTGCCGGCCGGCCGGCCCTGGGAACAGCATCCCGGCGCCCGCAGGGCTTCATCCGGAGGATCGAGAGGGATTCGAACCCTCGAGGGGCGTTAACCCCTACACACTTTCCAGGCGTGCGCCTTCGACCACTCGGCCACCGATCCATCCGGAGGCGGGGCGATACCCCGGGCATCGCCGCTTGGCAAGCGGTGGGGCAGGCCGACACGCGAACGGGCGGCGCCGGGTTGCCCCGCCACCGCCCGCCCCCGCTCTCTGAGCGTCCGGCCCTCCCGGCAGTGTTACCGCAGCAGCGACATCACCTGCTGTTGCGACTGGTTGGCCTGTGCCAGCATCGCCTGCGCCGCCTGGCCGAGCACCTGCGATTTGGCGAGGTTGGTCGTTTCGGCCGAAAAATCGGCGTCCATGATCCGCGATCGCGACGAAACGAGGTTGGTCGAATTCGACGCCAGGTTGTTCACCGTCGCTTCGAGCCGGTTCTGCACGGCACCGAGGTTGGCGCGATCGAGGTTGACCGTCTGCAGCGCTTCATCGATCGAATCGAGCGCGGCAACGGCACCTTCCTGGGTCGACAGGTCGATATCGGCGACCTTCAACCCGCCATCGTCGGAACCGTATTTATTCTCTTCAAAGCCGAGCCGGGTGAAGTTGGACGTGGCGCCGAAGGCCAGCGTACCGGCCTCCACCTTGATGCCCTTCGACGAGGACAGCGATACCGTGGCATAGGCTGTCTGCACCGTATCGGCCGAAAAATCGGTCGGGTCGCTCAGGCCCTGGACGGTGTAGCTGGTATTGGTGCCGCGCACGGTGGCGGTGCCAAGCCCGAAATTGGCGGCGCTGGCGGCTTTGTCACTGTCGAAGGCGACCGCGATGTTGCGGCCATCCTCGGCGGCAAGCGACAGGCCGCCCTTGCCGCTGTCCGATGCCACGACGCCGGTCAGCCCGCTGTACTTGTTGATTTCGCGCGCGACATTTTCGCAGGTGGCCTGGGCGGTGTCGTTCTGGTCGAGCGTGATGTCGATCTGCACGCCGTTGATCGCCAGCGTCGCCGTGGCGGTGGTGCCGATCACCGTCGTCGGCGCCGAGCCATCGATGGTCAGCGAATTGGCCTTGGCCATGACATTGGTTTCGGCCGACGAGGAGTTGATGGCCGCGGCGATGGCAATCGCCGAGCCGGCCTTTTTCGAGGACAACGCGCTCGAGTCCGAAAACGTGTCATCATCGGCGCTGGCGCCGCGAATGGCGATGTCGTTGATCTTCAGGTCGCCCGAATTGAGCGTGAAGGCGCCGGCGGCGTTGGTGGCGATGGCGCGGGCATCGGTGGTCACCGCCGAGATGCCGCGTTCATAGGTACCGACCTGCAATCCCGAGCGCGAGACGCGGCCGGCGCTGGTCGAGCTGATCTCGATCGGATCGCCATTGTTCGAGACAAGGTTGAAGCTGCCGGTCTGGCCGCCGGCCTTCACTCCGGTGGCGGCAGCGGTGAGCGTGGTGAAGCTGGTGATGATGTTGCGGCCATCGGCGGCTTCGAGCCGGACGCCGGCAAGATCGTCGCCGGTATCGATGGCGCGCACGCCCGTTTGCCCCGAAATCGCGTTGATCGCATCTGAAATCAGCGTGCGGTTGGCCGCGGCATTGGTGGTGGTGGCAACGGTTGCGGTTTCCTTGCCGTTGATGGTGATCGTGCCGGTCAGCGCCGCCGCGGTCATCGTCTGGCCGGTCATCACCGTCTTGCCGACTACTGCCGAAACGCCGCTCTGGGCGCTCGAACGGTTGATCGCCGCCACCTTGGCGAGCGCCGAGGCGGATTTTTAACCCGACGACAGATTGTCGTCATCGGCCGACGACGCACCGATGTTGACGCCATTGATGAGCAGATCGGCGGCGATCAGCGCTTCGTTCGCCGACAGGTTGGACGATGTCGCCTGGAACACCCCGCTGGCCGACAACGCCGCGGTGGCGCCGGTACCGAGATCGGCGGACCGCGACGAACCGATATCGAAGCGCACGGTTTCGCCGGCGCGGCTGCCGGTCTGGAGCTGCAGGCCCTTGGCCGAGCCATCGAGCAGCTTGATGCCGTTGAAGTTGGTCCGCGAGCCGATGTTGTCGATTTCGCTGGTCAACTGCTTGACTTCGGCCTGCAGCGCCTTGCGATCGTCGCCGGTGACCGTGCCGTTGCTTGCCTTACGGAAAGTTCGCGCATCCGCTGCAGCATGTTGGTGACTTCGCTCATGGCGCTTTCCGCCGTCTGTGCCAGGCTCATGCCGTCATTGGCATTGCGCATCGCGACGGCGAGGCCGCGCACATCGGCGGTCATGCGCTGCGAAATGGCGAGGCCGGCGGCGTCGTCCTTGGCCGAATTGATGCGCAGGCCCGTCGACAGGCGTTCCATCGCCATCGAAAGGCCCATCTGTGCCGAACGCTGGCCCTGCTGGGCCGTCAGCGCCGAGATATTGGTGTTGATGACAGTCATCGTGCATTCTCCCGCTTTTCCCGGCCTCCGTGGTTTTACGGGGCGCCGTGATCCCGATATCTGCGCGGGCACGGAAAGTTTTACGCAAAGCGCGGTTTGCGCCCTATGAGGGGGCAATGCAGACCCCTTCCCCCAGCCTTGCCATCCCCGGCGTGCCCTTTCCCATCCTGTATCGCGACACGCATCTGCTGGTCATCGACAAGCCGGCCGGGCTGGCGGTTCACCCGGGGCCGAAAACCCCCGACAGCCTGGAGGATTATCTCGAGGACCTGGCCTGCGGCAACCATCGCTGGCCGGTGATCGCCCATCGCCTCGATCGCGACACCTCGGGTTGCCTGGTCATCGCGCGCCACCCCAAGGCGATCAAGCGCGTCTCGGCGCTGTTCGAGGCCGGCCAGGTGAGCAAGCTGTATTGGGCCGTCCTCGCCAGCCTGCCCGACGACGACAGCGGCACCGTCGATGCACCGCTGCACAAGATTTCCAGCGCCGAAGCCGGCTGGCGCATGGTCATCGACAAGCGCGGCAAGCGGGCGGTGACGCACTGGCAGGTCATCGACCGCGCCGCCCGGTTGGTCGCCTTTCGCCCCGAAACCGGGCGGACGCACCAGTTGCGCGTCCACGCCGCGTCGCTGGGCCACCCGATCCTGGGCGATCCGGTCTATGGCGATGGAAAAGGCCCGATGCGGCTGCACGCCCGCGCCATTACCCTGCCGTACGATGAAGCTGCTCCATTGACCGTTACCGCGCCGCTGCCCGGCGACTGGCCAGCCCAGGCGCTGTTTTCGCCGGCCAATGGTGCGGCCATGCCCGGCAGCCCCGCCTGATCGGGCGCGGTGCGACAGCCCGTCTTTCGGGGTTTCCAGACGCTTAATAACCTGTCAGGCAAGAGAGGGTCTGCTGGTACAGGGAGCGCCGCGTGCAGAGTCAGCCCGTTGTCGGGGAAGTGGAGGACGTCGCCTCTGCCGGGGTCGTCGTGCGGTTCAACCGCGCCGCGCTCGATGATCTGTTTCGCCGCGATCATACCGCCCACCAGATGTCGGGCCGCGTCGGCGGCCAGATAAAGGTCCATATCGATGGCATGTGGGTCGTCGGCAGCATTCGCGACATCCAGATCGAACCCGCCGACCGCGGCTTCATGCGGGCAACGGTCGATTTTCTGGGCGAAGGCGAGGTCGGCGCGCACGGCATGATCAGCGCCTTTCGCCGCGGCGTCTCACGCTTTCCGCGCGCCGGGGATCCGGTCCATGCCGTCAGCCGCACCGATCTCGGTGAGATCTTCGCCGCCGGCGCGCACCCGCATATCGAGATCGGCATGGTCCATCCCAGTTCCGATGTCCGCGCCGGCCTGTTCATCGACGAACTGCTCGGCCGGCATTTCGCGCTCGTCGGATCGACCGGATCGGGCAAATCCTCGATGACCGCGCTGATCATCCACCGCATCATTGCCGCCGCGCCCAACGGCCATGTCGTGGTCCTCGACCCGCACGGCGAATATGGCAGCGCCTTTCCCGAAACCGGCGCAGTGTTCAGCGTCGACAATCTCGACCTGCCCTATTGGCTGATGAATTTCGAGGAACATTGCGAAGTCTTCGTCACCAGCGAAGGCGCCGACGGCGAACTCGACAAGGCCATTCTCGGCAAGGCGCTGCTCAAGGCGCGGCGCCAGGGCACGCTCGCCGCCGATTTCACCGGGCTGACGGTCGACAGCCCGCTGCCGTATCAGCTTCCCGAACTCATCGCCGAACTGACGTCGCAGATCGGGCTGCTCGACAACAGCAACGAGATCGCGCGCTACATCGGACTGAAGAACCGCATCGAATATGTGCTGCGCGATCCGCGCTACCATTTCATGTTCCGCGGTGCGCTCGCCGGCGATTCGATGAAAAGCTTTCTCGGCCGGTTGTTGCGGCTCGACGATGATGGCCGGCCGATCGCGATCATCGACCTGTCCGGGGTGCCGACTGACATCATCGCGGTCGTTGTCGCGCTGCTGTCGCGGGTCGTGCTCGACCATGCCGTCTGGACGCCCGAAAACATCCGCCGCCCGGTGCTGATCGTCTGCGAGGAGGCGCACCGCTATATTCCGCCCGATCATGTCAAGGGCGCCACGGCCGTACGGCGCAGCCTGGTGCGTATCGCCAAGGAAGGCCGCAAGCATGGCGTCGCCCTCGGGCTGATCACCCAGCGGCCGTCGGACCTTGCCGAAGGCGCGCTGTCGCAATGCGGCACGCTGATCTCGATGCGGCTCAACAATGAGCGCGACCAGGAATGCGTGCGCAACGCCATGCCCGACAGCGGCCAGAGCCTCGTCGACGCTATCCCGGCGCTGCGCCGCGGTGAATGCATTGTCTGCGGCGAAGGCGTCGCGGTACCGATGCGGGTGCGGGTCGACCGGCTGGAGGACGGGCTGCGGCCACGCTCCGATGATCCGATGTTCAGCCGCGACTGGGCCGACAAGGGCGCGCCGACCGATACGCTCGATCGCACCATCCAGCGCTGGCGCAGCCAGTCGGAACATGGCGGCGAGACCCGTGTCGAGCGGTCGTCGCTGCTGATCCGGAAGTGACAGCGACTACCGCCCCCTGCGGGGAGGTAGTCGCTTCCTACTTCGCTACCCCTGCCCCATCGAAATCCAGCCGTTTCCACTTTTCGGCAGCGAACAGCGGCGACTGGTCGGCGTAATGCGGTGACTTGGTCCGCACGGTCGCGGCACCGAACTGGTGGATGCTGCTGCTGGTGACGCCGCCATCGGGTGCCCATTCGATGTGCATAATATAGCCATCGCCATTGTTGCCGACGCGCCGGCCATCGGTCGCCTGGGTGCCGATAATGGCGCGCAAGGTTTCCGGGCCGCCACAGACCGGCAGATCGACCGTACCCCGGCGCAGCCGCTGGAAATCCCCCAGCGGCACATCGATCCGCCCGAAATTCGTCGTCAGCGTATCGACCGCCTCGCGCAGCGCCAGCGCCGTGTCGGGACGCGGCTTGTTCATGTATGCAAAGCGCGCCGCCTGGGCGAAGGCCGTGGTCACCAGCGTGTCGGCAGGCCCCTTGCAATCGAGCGTCCAGTCCCACTGCCCGATAAGCTTTTGCGCTGCCGCCAGATCGGGCGTCTTCGACGTGTCGAGCGCCATCACCTCGCGGTACCAGTCCCCGGCCCAACCGGCCTTGTCATAGCCCTTGTCGAACTTGATGCGCAGCAGGTCGGCGCGGCTGATCGGCTTGTCACCCAGCCCGGCGAACAGCGCCTGGTAGCGCAGCGCGCGGTTGGTGACATAGGTTTCGATACCCATTTCGGGGGCGAAATCCTCGGCGCTTTGTTCATCGGCCGGTGCTGTCGACAGGAACGGCGTGTTGTTGCTGTTGCCGACCCAGCCGGCAGCCGGATCGACCGTCATCGGCACGGCGCGCCATGGCATGTAGCGGGTCCACAGCGTTTTCGACGTGTCACCGGGCAGCACGCCTTTCCAGTCGTACCCCTTGGCACGCGCCGGGAAGCGCGCGTTGTAATACATGCCGATATGACCGGCGGCATCGGCATAGATGAAATTGGTGCCGCTGATCGCCTGCATGTCCATCACCCGTTGCCATTCATCGCGGGTGCGGGCCTTGTTGAGCCGATAATATTGCGTCACCTGCCGCACATCGTCGATGCCGGCGTAGCGGATGGCGAAATACCCCTTGTCATTGCGGATGACCGGGCCGTGCGCGGAGCGGTAGATGGTGCGCGGCACCGGCAACACCACCGGCCCGAGCTTGACGCGCAGCCAGACGCGTTCGGAGTGCAACGGCAGCCATTTGCCATCGAGCCGATATTCGGTGCCTGCGTCGTTGACCACCAGCTTGTAGACATCGATCAGATCGGGACGGTTGACCGTGTTGGTCCAGCCCAAAGTCTTGTTGTGGCCCAGCAGCGGATAGGGCGCGCCGGGGAACAGCGCCCCGGCAAAATCCCAGCCCTGTTCGGAATGGACGACGACTTCCCACCAGGAAACGCCGCCTTCCCACGGCTGGTGCGAATTGACGAGCAGCCGCGTCACGCCATCGGCTGAGCGCTTGCCGGCCACCGCAAAGCCGTTCGAGCC
>JBILPK010000015.1:0-35514 GCA_044373875.1 Polymorphobacter sp. | reverse complement strand
ATCGGCGATACGCTGCTGATCATCGAGGCGATGAAGGTGATGAACCCGATCACCGCCCCCAAGGCCGGCAGGGTCGTGAAAATCCTCATCCGCAGCGAACAACCCGTCGAATATGACGAACCGCTCGTCGTGATCGAATAGGCACATGGCAATGTTCGGCAAGGTCCTCATCGCCAATCGCGGCGAAATCGCGCTGCGTGTCCATCGTGCCTGCCGCGAAATGGGTATCCGCACCGTCGCGGTCCATTCCACCGCCGATGCCGATGCGATGCATGTGCGGCTCGCCGATGAAGCGATCTGCATCGGGCCGCCCTCGGCGACCGATTCCTATCTCAACATCCCGGCGATCAT
This sequence comes from Polymorphobacter sp., assembly GCA_044373875.1. Classification (GTDB taxonomy): domain Bacteria; phylum Pseudomonadota; class Alphaproteobacteria; order Sphingomonadales; family Sphingomonadaceae; genus Sandarakinorhabdus. Next base: position 35,163 of record JBILPK010000015.1, on the reverse strand, counting down.
TTCGGCGGCCGAAATCGCCCAGGCCGATGCCATCCACCCCGGCTATGGCTTCCTGTCCGAAAACGCCCGCTTTGCCGAGATCGTCGAGAAGCACAAGATCGTCTGGATCGGCCCCGATCCCGAACATATCCGCAAGATGGGCGACAAGGTCGAGGCGAAGCGCACGGCCGCAGCGCTCGGCCTGCCGCTGGTGCCCGGCTCCGACGGCCCGGTGAATACGCCCGAGGAAGCGATAGCCGTTGCCAACGACATCGGCTATCCGGTGCTGATCAAGGCGGCATCGGGCGGCGGCGGCCGCGGCATGAAGGTCATCCCCGATGCGGCGTCGCTGCCCGGCCTGATGCGCCAGGCGCAGAACGAGGCCAAGGCGGCGTTCGGTGACGACACCGTCTATATCGAGAAATATCTTTCGGAACCGCGCCACATCGAATTCCAGGTGTTCGGCGACGGCAAGGGCGGCGCCGTCCATATGGGCGAGCGCGATTGCTCGCTGCAGCGCCGCCACCAGAAGGTGCTCGAAGAAGCCCCTTCCCCGGCGCTCAACGCCGACCAGCGCGCCGAAATGGGCGAGATCGTCCGCCAGGCGGTGTCGAAGCTCAAGTATCGCGGCGCCGGCACGATGGAGTTCCTGTTCGAGGACGGGAAATTCTACTTCATCGAGATGAACACGCGGCTTCAGGTCGAACATCCCGTTACAGAAGCGGTAACGGGGCTCGACCTGGTGCGCGAACAGATCCGTGTCGCCGCCGGCCTGCCGCTGTCGGTGACCCAGGACCAAATCCGCTTCGAAGGCCATGCCATCGAATGCCGCATCAACGCCGAAGACCCGGTGACCTTCGCGCCCTCACCGGGCCGTGTCACCGACTTCCATGCGCCGGGGGGCCTGCATGTCCGCGTCGATAGCGCGCTCTATGACGGCTATCGCATCCCGCCTTACTATGACTCGTTGATTGCCAAGTTGATCGTCTATGGCGCCAACCGCAACGACGCGCTGATGCGCCTGCGCCGCGCATTGGAAGAGTTCGTCATCCACGGGCCGAAAACCACGATCCCGCTGCAACAGGCGATCATCGAGGACCCCGATTTCATCGATGGCAATTACACCATCAAATGGCTGGAACGCTGGCTGGCGTCGCGCGCGAACTCGTGACGGCCCCGGCGCTTTCGGACTTTTGCCTGGTCGACGAATGCGTCCTGACGGGCGGCGTCAAGGTCGGTTTTCTCTATCGCGAGGACCCCGAGCCGGGGGAACCGCACAGCGATTCCGGCTGGGCGCTGCGCGGCGAAGCCGGCGATGCGAGCGAGGAGGAGATCGACGCGCGCGATGTTGCCTGGGTGCCGTTGAGCGCGGTGCTCGCCGTCGATGACACGTGGCAGCACCTCATCGCCTCGGCGCCCGGATCGGCCTTTGCGCGAAACCCCAAGACCTGGAAATTCGAAGTCGTCGACCCCGATACCGCATGATTTTATCGCCGATCTGGCTGCCCGCGACCTTGATGGCCGGCGCGTTGCAGGCGTGGCGGACGGCGGTGCAACAGCGGCTGCGCGGCACGCTGTCGGTCAATGCGGCCGGGCTGGTGCGCTATCTTTATGGCTTTCCGGTCGCGCTGCTGCTGCTCGGCGGCTACCTCGCGCTGCGCGGTGCCAGCCTGCCCGCCCTGCCCCTTGCCTTTTTCGGCTTTGCCGTTGCCGGCGGCATCTGCCAGATTTTCGGCACCAATCTGCTGATCATGGCGTTCGGCTATCGCAACTTCGTTGTCGGCACCGCCTATTCCAAGACCGAGGCGGTGCAGGGCGCGCTGCTCTCGGCGTGGCTGCTCCACGAGGCACTGACGCCACTGATCTGGGCGGGCATCGGGCTAGGCGTCGCCGGGGTCATCATCCTGTCGACCGGCGGTCGCAAACTCAGCTTGCGTGAACTCGCCGGCGAGATGGTCCAGCCGGCGGCGCTGTGCGGGCTCGGCGCCGGCTTCGGTTTCGCCATGACGTCGGTGCTGGTGCGCAACGCGACGCTGCAACTGGCGACGCCGGATCTACTGCTGCGCGCGCTGACCACGCTGGCGGTGACGATGGTCGCCCAGGCGCTGCTGCAAGGCGCTTACGTCACGCTGCGCGAGCCCGAACAGCTCGCCAAGGTCGCCGCGACCTGGCGCACCTCGGCGCAGGTCGGCGGGCTGGCGGCGCTGGGCTCGGCGGGCTGGTTCACCGGTTTCGCCACCGCGCCGGTCGCGCTCGTCCGCATCGTCGGGCAGGTCGAGGTGATCTTCACCTTGTTGTTCGGGCGCTTTTATCTGAAAGAGCCCTTCGGTCGCAGCGAGGCGATGGGGCTGTTCTGCGTCGCCGGCGGGGTCATCCTCGCCCTGCTCGGCAGTTGAGCGTGCTCGATCCCGATGTCCTGCTGCGCGCCTATGCCAGCGGCGTCTTCCCGATGGCCGACAGCGCCACCAGCCCCGATATCTTCTGGGTCGAACCCAAGAAGCGCGGCGTGCTGCCGCTGGATGGCTTCCATTTGTCGAAAAGCCTCGCCAAGACGCTGAAATCCGAGCGTTTCACCCTTACCGTCGATCGCGCTTTCGAAAAGGTGCTCGCCGCCTGCGCCGAGCCGGTGCCGGGGCGCACCGACACCTGGATCAACCCGGTCATCGCCACCGCCTATGGCGAACTCCACCGCCGCGGCGAGGCGCATTCGGTCGAGGCCTGGGCCGAGGATGGCACACTGGCGGGCGGGCTGTACGGCGTGCGGCTCGGCGGGGCCTTCTTCGGCGAATCGATGTTCACCCGGGTGCGCGATGGCTCGAAGGTCGCGCTGGCGGCGCTGGTGGCGCGGCTTCGCGTCGGTGGCTTCACCCTGCTCGATACGCAGTTCCTCACCAGCCATCTCGAATCCTTCGGCGCGACCGAAGTGACCGCGCGCGCCTATCGGCTTCAATTGGGCGCGGCACTCGGCGTGGCGGGGGATTTTTTCGCGCTCGATGGTGCCGGCGCTGCCCGCCCGGCGACGACGGTACCCGGCCCGGTATCGGGGAAACGCATCGTGCAGCTTTTGACCCAGACGTCATAGCGCGGGTGCTCGAGCGGGTGGAGCGACGGGCTTTCGGCGAACATCCAGCCTGAAAACACCCGCTTCATCGGCGCATTGACCATGCGTTCGTCGATGAGGAGAAACGCGCCGGTCAGCCGCTGCTCCCACGGCGGGGTCGTCTCGCAGGTGCGCACGGTGACGCGCAGCCCGGCAAAATCGAACATCTCGCCAGGGTGGAGGCTGAAGGTGCGGCTCTGCCCGGTGCGCTTGTTGATCGCACCGATGCTCACCAGCCGCTGGGGGTTGGGGGTGATGCCGCGGGAAGGATCGACCGGCTTTGCGGGGGCTTTCGGCGTGGCTTTGGGCGTGACTGCAGCAGGCGGTGCGGCCGCCAGCGGCGCTGCAGCAGGCACGCGCTCCTGCGCCAGCGTCGGGGTGGCGAGCAGCAGGCCCAGCATCAGGCGCGCAGGCCTGGACATATCGATCAGGGTGCCGGCGGCGCGGCGGCGGGTGCAGCGGGGGCAGCCTCGCCGCCCGAGCGGTTGACCACCGAGCCGATCAGACCCATCAGATCGGTCGCGCCCGAGGTTTCGGTAATTTCCTCGCCGGGCTTGAGCATCACCGAATCCCCGCCGGGCGTCAGCGAAATGTAATTGCCGCCGAGCAGGCCTTCGCTGGTGATCGCCGCGCTCGAATCGATCGGCAGTTTCAATGCCTTGTCGATGACGAGCTCGAGGATCGCTTCATAGCTGGCGGGGTCGAGGCTCTGCTTGGTCACCCGGCCGATCTTGATGCCGGCGACCTTGACATCGGTGCCCGGCGTCACCCCCGCCACACTGGGGAAACGCGCCACCAGCGCATAGCCGGTATCGCCGCTGCCGGCCTGGGTGCGGCCATAGGCAAAGGTGACGAAACCGATGGCGACGAGCACGACGACGAACCCGACCAGCGCCTCGATGATATTGTCCTTGAACAGCGCGCGCATCAGTCGGCTGCTGCATCATCTGGCGACGTGGTTTGTTGGTCGCCCTCGGGGCTCCAGGCGCGATAATCCCCCCGCGCCGGCGCCCGCTTGCCGCTGGCATCGAGGCTGCCCGACGGCAGATAAGCAGCGCTGGTGCCGGTGGCGTTGGGGGTCCACGGCTTTTCCCAGACGCGCGGCACCACCGGTGCCTCGGTCGGCGGCAGGGCGACGGTCTTGTGCATCCAGCCGTGCCATTCGGGCGGGATGCGCGATCCTTCGGGCGTGCCGCCATTATAGATCACCCATCGGCGTTCGCCGGGCTGCCCGGCCGTGCCGCTGCGATAATAGATATTGCCCTCGCCATCGCGGCCGACTTCCTGGCCGTGCCGCCGCGTCATGATCCGCGTGCCCAGCCCCGGGCCGTGCCACCAGGTGAAGATGTTCAGCAGGATTCCCATGCGCCCCTAGAGCCTGAAATGCACCGCGAAGGCAAGCGGAAGTGCGCGACACCGGCGGCGGAGCCGGCGGGGAAATTGCGCAAGGGGGGCAGCGCTTACTTCACCACCTTGTCACCCGGCTTCAACCCCATGCGCCGGGCCTCGCCCAGGTTGAGCTCGATCACCGCTGCGGTCACCCCGCCCGAATTGATCAGATCGCGCGAGAACGGCTTGCCCGGCGCGATGGAGATGACGCGGTTGTCGGCATCGACGAAGATCAGATCGAGCGGCAGCGGCGTGTTTTCCATCCAGAAACTGGTTTCGCGCGGCGGGGTGAAGGGGAAGATCATGCCGGCGCCGAGCTTCATCGTCTTGCGGTACATCAGGCCGCATTCCTGCGCCTCGCCACTCGCGGCGATTTCGAGCGAATAGCGGAACTTGCCCTTGGCGGTGACGAAGGTGGCGGGCGCCGTGGCGAGGCCGGTGCTGGGGCAATTGGCCGGCGCGGCGGACACGGCAGTGGCCGCGAACAGGAACGCAACAACGGATAGTGCACGCATCATGCCGGATCAGCCTCGTCTCCGCTTTCCGCTTCAACCGCATCGGGCGGCGTGATCAGCACGGCGAGCGGCCCCTTGTGGCCCGGCGCCACCCGCGCCAGCAACGGCTGACCGGGTTCAAGCTCCATCAGCCCGGCACGGCGCACGGTTTCCATATGCACGAAAATGTCCTCGGCCGACCCGGGGCGCGTGACAAAGCCATAGCCTTTCAATCGGTTGAACCATTTCACCGTCACCGGTTCGAGCGCGCCGGCCGCGGCGATCATCGCCTTGGGGTCAACGCGATCGGCGGCACGCGCGGCGGCGGTTTCGGGGTCGGGGCCGATCGTGGTGGTCAGGTCGATATCGATGATGCGCCGCGCCTGGCGGCCGCGATCGCGCGCCACGACGGCACAGGTGAGCGTCGCGCCTTCGGGAAGAGTGCGGCGGCCGATATCACGCACCAGGGTGAAATGCACCAGAACGTCGCTGCCGCTGTCCTGCGGCACAAGGAAACCATAGCCGCGGACCGGATCGAACCATTTCACCGATCCGCGGACAATCGTTTCCGGCTCGGCATCGTCAACCGCCTCGATTTCCGCATCATGTTTCATTCCCCGCCCCCGAACGCAACAAAATTGCCAAAATCCCCAAGCTATTCATAACGTAAAAAAGATTTGGCGCATAGCGTGTTTAGAATCGGGCTTTGGCGCACCACCTTGACGAAAGGTCATGTTCGGCTGGCGAGGATTGCGGCGCGCGCGCTGGGCGGTGGCAACGCCGCGTGGCTGGGGCTATGACAGCAGCAGAGGCGCGGCGAAAAGGGACCAGGTGCGATGCAATTGACCGGTGAAGTGACCATCACGGCGGCGCGCGAACAGGTATGGGAAGCGCTCAACGACCCCGATGTGCTGGCGCGCTGCATCGAAGGCGTCGAGACGCTGACCCGCGTTGCCAGCGACGCCGGCGACCGTTTCGAAGGCAAGATGAATGCCAAGGTGGGTCCGGTGCGCGCCACCTTCACCGGCCAGGTAACGCTGACCGATGTGGTGCAGCCCGAAAGCTATGTGCTGGTCGGCGAAGGCAAGGGCGGGGTTGCCGGTTTCGCCAAGGGCCAGGCGGCGGTGACGCTGGAAGCCGTGGGGCCTGCCGAAACGCTGCTGCGCTATGACGTCACCTCCAGCGTCGGCGGCAAGCTGGCGCAATTGGGCGCGCGGCTGATCGAGGGTACCGCCAAGGGCTATGCCACCAGCTTCTTCACCCGGCTGAAAGACGAGCTCGAAGCGCCCGCCGCGCCGATGGCTGCCGCCGATGCGCTCGCCAGCGATGTGCGGGTGGAGGTGCCGCCGGCGCGCGCCGATGCGATGACGACGCCCGAAATCGATTTCGCCATTCCCGATGCGACGCCATCGGCGCCGGCCAAGGCGGGCGGCGTGTCGCCGGTCGTCTGGGGTGCGGCGCTGGTAGTGGCGGTGCTGGCCTTCCTGGTGTGGCAGTGGAATTGAGATGAGCGACGACCTCGCGACGCTGGCGACCGCGGCGGGCTGGGCGCGCGCCGGCCACCGCGTCGCCATCGCTACCGTCATCGAAACCTGGGGCTCGGCACCGCGGCGGGTCGGCAGCCACCTCGCCATCCGCGACGATGGCCTGTTCGAAGGCTCGGTGAGCGGCGGCTGTGTCGAGGGCGATGTCATTACCGAGGCGCTGGCGCTGCTCGAAAGCGGGGGCGGGGTGGTGCGCCGCGATTATGGCGTCGCCGATGCGACCGCCTGGGAAGTCGGGCTGGCGTGCGGCGGCAAGATTTCGGTGCTGGTGCAGCGGCTCGCCGGTGATGGCTTTCCGCTGGCGTTGATCGACCGGCTGGTCGCGGCGGCAGCGAATGGCGAGGCGGTGGCGCTGGTCACCGACCTGGCGAGCGGCGCGACGGTCGAAGGCAGCACCGAAACCGGGGGTGAAGGCTTTGCCCGCGCCTATCCGCCGCCGCGCCGGCTCGCCATCATCGGCGCGGTGCATATCGCGCAAGGCCTGGTGCCGCTGGCGCTGGCGCTCGGCATCACCCCGACCGTCATCGACCCGCGCGGGTTGTTTGCCGCGGATCAACGTTTTGCCGGGCTCGATCTCGACCGGCGCTGGCCCGATGACGCGCTCGCCGAATGGCGGCCCAATGCGGCGAGCGCGGTCGTCGCGCTGACGCATGATCCCAAGCTCGACGATGTGGCGCTGGCCGCCGCGCTGCGTTCGCCGGCTTTCTACATCGCGGCGCTGGGCAGCCGCAAGAACCACGCCGGGCGGCTGGAACGGCTGGCGGCGCTCGGCTTCGATGCCGAAACGCTGGCGCGGGTGCGCGGGCCGGCCGGGCTGGCGATCGGCGCGGCGAACCCGGTGGAAATCGCGCTAAGCATCGCGGCCGAAATGACCGCGGCGTGGCGCGGCGTGCTGCCGCCGCGCGGGTGATCTTCGCGGCGGTTCCGGTGGCCGAGGCGCAGGGCGGCCTGCTCGCGCATTCGATGCTCGTCGGCGGCACGCGTTGGCCCAAGGGGCGAATATTGTCGGCGGCGGACATTGCGGCGGCAACTGACGCGGGATTGAGCCACCTCACTATTGCGCGGCTGGCGGCGGATGATGTCGGCGAGGATGCAGCGGCGGCACGGCTGGCGGCGCGCTTGGCCGGGCCGGGCCTCGTTGCACTGCCGGCGGCGCATGGCCGGGCGAATATCGCGGCGACCGCGGCGGGCGTGTTCGGTGCCGATGCGGCAATGGTCGCCGCGATCAACCGTATCGATGAAGCGCTGACGCTGGCGACGCTGGCACCGGGCGCGCGAGTGGCGGCCGGCGAGATTGTCGCGACGGTCAAGGTCATCCGCTACGCCGTGGCGGCCCCGGCGCTGGCAGCAGCCGAAGCGGCGGCGAGCGCGTTGACGCTCGCCGCGTTCCAGTCGCGACGCATCGCACTGATCGCTACGACGCTCGCCGGCACCAGCGAAAAGGGCCTCACCAAGACGCTGCGGATCACCCGCGACCGGGTAGAAAGCCTCGGCAGCACGCTGACCGCCCTGCCCGATTGCCCGCATGACACGGTGGCGCTGGCGGCGGCGATCGCGACGGCGGATTGCGACCTGCTGCTGATCATCGGCGCCTCGGCGACGGTCGACCGCGGCGATGTCATCCCGGCGGCGCTGGTCGCCGCCGGCGGTGTCGTCGACCGGCTCGGCATGCCGGTCGATCCGGGCAATCTGCTCTGCCTCGGGCGGCTTGGCGCGATGCCGGTCATCGGCCTGCCCGGCTGCGCGCGCAGCCCCAAGCGCAACGGTTTCGATATCGTCCTCGAACGCCTGGTCGCCGGGCTGGCGGTGACCGGCGACGATATCGCCCTGATGGGCGCCGGCGGCCTGCTCCCCGAAGCCGAACGCCCCGAGCCGCGCGCGATCAGCGCCGCCGGCCCGGTCGGCGCGATCATCCTCGCCGCCGGGCGGTCGAGCCGGATGGGCGACGACCACAAATTGCTGGCGGACTGGTGCGGCAAGCCGCTCATCGCCCATGTCGCCGATGCCATCGCCGCCGCCGGCCTGCCGCCGCCGCTGATGGTGCTCGGCGCGCGGGCCGATGCGGTGCGCGCGGCGCTGGGCGGCCGCGAAGTGCAGTTCGTGATGGCGGCGGATTACGCCGAAGGCCTGTCACGCTCACTGCGCGCCGGCATCGCCGCGGTGCCCGCCGACTGGCGCGCCGCGCTCGTCTGCCTCGGCGACATGCCGCGCGTCGAGCCCGACCTCCTCGCCGCCCTCGCCGCCGCACCGGGCGATGTCGCGCTGCCAATCTGGGCCGGCAAGCGCGGCAACCCGGTGCGCTGGGACCGGCGGCACTTTGCCCGGTTGAAGACGCTCGAAGGCGACGTCGGCGGCAAGGCGGTGCTCGCCGATGCGGTGGACCTGCACGAGGTCGCCGCGCCCAGCGATGCGGTGCTCGACGATATCGACACGCCGGCGGCGCTGGCAGCGCTCAGGGCGCGGACCTGATAGACCGAAGCTGACGCTTGGCACCCGAGATAATTGGGTCTTTCAATGGCGGGAAGTGGTGGTTAGCCGCCGACCGATTGGTAGGCGATTTGCACCCCGGAGACGTTCTCATCTTGCTTGAATAGCCGAGATTTCGCTGCATATCGGACTAGGAGACGATCCGACGATAACCATCTTAATGCAGCCCACGAGCCACCCCAGCTACCCGCCTGTGACGCTCCATGATCGTCGTCAGCGCTAAAGGCGTTGCCGCTCCCGGAAAGCTGCTGCCTTCTGCTCAAGATCGAAATTTGCGTTGAAAAGCCACTCGTTGCTCCGCAATCGCGCTGGAATAACACGGCCTCCCGTTGACCGTCGGGCGAAGGCAATCGGGAAACAATGGTATTGGCGCATGAATCTGAACACGCGCCAATCAGAACGCAGCAGGCCGTTGGCAGGAACACCTTGAACATACCAATATCATAGAGACTGATCATGGTCGATCAATGGCGGCTTTAAGGACACATCCAACCATCCACCTACGTCCGCCATCGGGCGTTAACCACCATTCCGATACAGGAACCAGCCTCGGCCCATCACGCCGTCAGCGCTACTACTGCTGCATCGCCGCGTTTCGTGCCTTGCCGGCCGCAACGGCGGCGTCCCATTTTTCCCACGCAATGGCGCGTCCGGGGTAGGCGATTTTGGCGAATGGCCAATCCCTTCGCATCCAGTTGGTGACCCAGGCGAACAGTTCGGCATCGAAGCCCGCGTCATATTCGGCCTTGGTGACCCATAGTCTTACCTCGGCGTCGTAGCCTGCGACGGGACTGGGATAGACGTACACGCAACCGCGCTCGCGGCGGCCATCCTTGGTGAGTACGGCATAGGCAAATGACGCGCGCTGGCGGAACCGGGTCTGCTCGGTTTCCATGTCCCGCAGGGCGTCGGCATCGGAGATGCCCTTGTGCGGCCAATCGGTGCTGCGCGTGAAGGTCTTTTGCAGATGCTCGATCGATGACATGTACGCATCGAAATCGATCTTCACCAGTTCGGGGCCGAGCGGCACGATCTTGAAGTCGCCGGTTTCGACAAGCCTCGGCACGTTGAAATCGGCCGGGACAAGGGATGGCGCCGGTTTGGCGGCATGATCTGCCGCGGTGGCAGGCGCGTTGGCTTGCGGCGCCGTTTCCGTTGCTGGTGTCTGGGCGCTGGCGGGATATCCGGCGAGCGTCAGCAAAACCAGCGTAAGACCTGTGCGAGCCCTGTTCAAACGCATCGTGTCGGTTCCTCAAGCGTGAGTGCCGTTCGTCGGTGATTTTGAAGATGGACAGCATTTGCGGTCAACGCAATGAGGGCGGTGCCGGCCGGCCACCTCGCCCCGCCGGGGAGAGGTCGAGAGACGGCGCAGCCGGCCCGGGAGGGGGGCGCGTGTTGCGAGGAACGCCCCTCTCCCGGCTCGGCGGTGCCGAGTCCGACCTCCCCCCGGCGGGGGGAGGTGAGGTCCGCGAGTGGGAGAAGATTTTGACCACAAGGCCCATTTGCGCAAGATCGGCCGGGCGGCGCGCGCGGGCCTGCGGCACAAGCGGCGGGCCAGGGAGGCGGGAATGACCGAAAGCGTGACCGACAACTATCGCGCCCGGATGCAGCGGGTGCTCGATCATATCGATCGGCACCTCGATGGTGATCTGGGGGTCGAGACGCTCGCCGGGGTCGCGGCGTTTTCGAAATTCCACTTCCACCGGCAATTCACCGCGATGTTCGGGGTGGGGGTGGCGCGATATGTCCAGGGGCGGCGGCTCGAACGCGCCGCGGCGCAGCTGGCGTTTCGTGAGGGCACCCCCGTTACCGACATTGCTTTCGACGCCGGCTATGCCGTGCCCGAAGCCTTTGGCCGCGCCTTCAAACAGGCGACCGGCCAGACGCCGACGGCGTTCCGCGCCGACCCCGACTGGGCGGCGCGGCAGGCGATGCTGGCGCCGCTCTTGCCTTCAGAAAGGCCCAAAATGTTCCAGACCGATCACATCCGACTTGGCGACATGCCGACGACGCCGATCCTGTTCATGCGCCACCAGGGCGACCCGGCGCTGATCGGCGCCACCATCCACCGCTTCATCGCCTGGCGCCGCGCCAACCGGCTGGGGCCGCAGGTTTGCGCGACCTTCAACATCTTCCACACCGACCCCGATGTGACCCCGGCGGCCGAGGCGCGCACCGACCTCGCCATCGCGACCTCGCGCGCGGTGGCGCCGGGGGATGGCGGCATCGAAGCGGGCAGCATCCCCGGCGGCCGCTGCGCCGTGCTGCGCATCACCGGCGGCGACGCGGCGCTGGCGGCGGGGTTCACCTTTCTCTACCGCGACTGGCTGCCGGCGAGCGGGGAAGCGATGCGTGACTTTCCGCCCTTTTGCCAGCGGATCACGCTGTTCCCCGATGTGCCGGCACATGAGGCGGTGACGGATCTGTTTTTGCCGCTGGTGTGATGAAAGGCAGGACTCAGTAGTTGCCGAAATCGTCCGGATTCTCGATGCAAAATGCTTTACCACAGTTCGCTTTACGGTCAATTTCTCTTCGAACTTCATTCAACAATCGACAATCCACGTATCCCTCGTAACGCAGAATAAGCCCAGTCGTCCGATTGCTATCCCAAAATTTCCGATATTTAATTAAGTATAGTGCCAATGTCTCCAAATTTACTTGCACTTTATTCCAAGATATTTTATTTATTTTCGAAACTTCAACCATGTTGAATACAAATAGCTCCGGCATATTGCCGCCAACACGCCAGTTTTTCAGCGGGTTGGGGCATTCCTTCCTGACGTTGGATTGGCACGAGGTCAGCCCGATCAGGCCGAGACTCAAAGTCAGCGCTCGTAACATCCGTATCATGCCGACCCGCTCCCCGCGTCTTACTTCAACCCCTGCAACCACCCGATCACCTGTGTCTGCAGCGCGATCCGCGCGTCCGACCAGCTGTGATCGGTCGCGGCATGGGCGGACGTCACCTGCCCGCCAGCCTTGCGCACTGCCGCCGCCAGCGCATCGGTGCCCAGCGCGAGGCCATCGTCGGAGCTGAGGACGAGCAGCGGCAGTTTCGCCAGCCCCGGTACGGCGTTCATGAAATTGTTGGCTGCGGCCCCGGCGATCAGTTCGTCGGCCATGCGTTCGGGCGATGTGTCGACAAGTGTTTCGGTATTACCCGCCGCCGATTTGACAACCGCAGCCCGCGGCAGACCACCGACCGCCCCCATGTTCGCCGCCGAAATCAGGATCGCGCCCTTCAGCGCCGGGTCATTCGCCGCGGTCATCGCCGTCGCCCAGCCGCCCATCGAGTGCCCCGCCAGCGCTATCCGCGCCGGATCGATCCCGAGCTTCGCCGCCACCTCGGGCGTGCGCAGATACGCTAGCACCGCCGCCGCATCCTGCGGCACCTGGGCGAAGCGGAACGCCCCCGGGCTGCCCCAGCTGCCGCGATAATTGAAGGTCACCGCGTTCCACCCTGCCCGGCGCACCGCCTGCGCCAGATCGAGGTTCTTTTCATTGCCCGGCCAGCCGTGCGCGATCACCAGCGTCGGGTGCGGCCCCGGCCCCGCCGCCAGATAGGCGACGCCGTTGATGGCGACCCCGCCCGAGGGCACGTGGAGCACCTCCATCCGCGCCGGGTGCGCCGCATCGCGCGGCGGGTCCTGGGCAATCGGCGCCTGTGCGGCGGCCGGAAAGGCAATCAGCAGTGCCAGCAGCAACGTCCGCATCCATCCACCCCCGCGTTTACACTTTGCCGGGGCTCGCCTAGATTTGCCCCTCCCCACTCCGGAGCGCCAGCATGTCCGATACGCCCCCCATCTCGCAAGCGATGATCGAGCTGTACGACCGTTTCACCCACATTGGTGGCAGCCGGCGTGATTTGCTCGACGGGCTGGCGCGGCTGGCGGGCGGGGTTGCGGCGGCAAGCGCCATCCTGCCGCTGATCGAGGCGCGCGCCGATGCCGCCTCGCTGACCAGCGAGGACAATGGCGCGATCATCGCCGATCGCGTCACCTATGCCGGCGCCAATGGTCGCATGATGAGCGGCTATCTGGTGCGCCCGGTGAAGGGCAAGGACCGCGCGCCCAAGGTGATGGTCATCCATGAAAACCGCGGGTTGACCGAACATATCCGCGATGTGGCGCGGCGCCTGGCGCTGTCGGGCTTTGTCGTCCTCGCCCCCGATTTCCTCGCCCCCTATGGCGAAACCCCGCGCAGCGGCGACGGCAAGATGAGCGCCGAAGACATCGCCCGCACGATGATCGGCCAGCTCGACCGCGGCTCGGTCGTCGCCGATGGCGTCGCCAGCCTGAAATGGTTCGATGGCTACAGCGATGGCCGCGGCACGCCGAGCGCGGTCGGTTTCTGCTGGGGTGGCGGCATGGTCAATGCGCTGGCGCTGGCGGCGGGCAATCTGCTGCGCACCGGCGTTGCCTATTACGGCCCGGCCCCGGCCGATGCCAGCGGCGCCGGCAAGATCAAGGCGAAGCTCGTTCTGCACTATGCCGGGCTCGACGAACGCGTGAACGCCGGCGCGGCGGCCTGGCAGGCGGCGCTGACTGCGGCGGGGGTGAAGTTCGACGCCTATACCTATGACGGCGTCAACCACGCCTTCAACAACGATACGTCGGAAGCGCGCTACAACAAGGCGGCGGCGTTTGCCGCGTGGAAGCGCACGATCGAGGCGCTGCGGGGGTAGGCCGACTAGCGACCCGGACGCTGCCACCCCTCTCCCGCCTGTGGGAGAGGCGACTCGGCCTCTTGGCCGAGAGGGTGAGGGTGTTCGCCAGCTTCGACACGCGGGTACACCCTCACCCGGCGCGCTGGCGCGCGTCTCGCCTCTCCCGCAAGCGGGAGAGGCGAGACTGACGGATGTGAGTGTGGACATCACTTTCCCACTTGCCTGCAATTGCATCTTGTTTATGCTGCACCGGCATGAGCGTCACTACCCATTGCACCGCCGCCAAGGTGCGCCGCCTGTCGCGGCGGATCACCCAGATTTATGACGAAGCCCTCGCCCCCCACGGCCTGACCATCGGCCAGATGGGGTTGCTTGCGACGCTGCGCCGGCGCGAAGGTATCGGCGTCGGCACCCTCGCCGAACGGCTGTCGGCCGATGCTTCCACAGTCTCGCGCCTGCTCAAACCCCTGCTCGCCGCCGGCCTGATCGGCATCGATCCCGACCCCGCCGACCGCCGCGCCAAGCACGTCCGCCTCACCGAAGCCGGCCATGCCCGCCGCGCCGCTGCCTTCACCGGCTGGACGGCGGCACAGGCACAGGTGCAGCAAACCCTTGGCGAAGGCCGGCTCGCGGCGCTGCGCTTCATCGTCGATGATGCCCATGCGCTGCTCTAGATCAACTGCATATGCAGCCATAAGGACGCCTGCATGACCAAGCACGCTCCCCTGTCCCCCGCCGACATGGCCGACCTGTCGGGGCTCGCGCTGATGCAGGGCATGATCGAAGGCGGTTTCCCGCGCGCCCCGATCGCCGAATTGATGGCGATGCAGGGCGGCAGCGCCGGCGACGGCTGGATGGTCTTCACCGGCACGCCGGGGCCGCAGCATTACAACCCGATCGGCAGCGTGCATGGTGGCTATGCCGCAACGCTGCTCGACAGCTGCATGGGCTGCGCCGTCCACACCACCCTGCCGGCCGGCACCGGCTACACCACCGTCGATCTCGCCATCACCTATATCCGCGCCATGACCGCCGCCACCGGCACCGTCACCGCGCGCGGCGAGGTCATCAGCCGCGGCCGCCGCATCGCCACGGCGCGCGGCAGCCTCATCGACAGCCGCGGCAAGCTGATCGCCAGCGGTACCACCACCTGCCTGATCTTCCCGCTTTCTGAAGGAGCCGCCGCATGACCGGAGCCGCAATCGTCATTGGCGCGGGTGACGCCACCGGCGGCGCCATCGCCGCCGCCTTTGCCGCCACCGGCCTCACCGCCGTGCCGGTCCGCCGCACCTCCGACGCGCTTGCGCCACTCGCCGAGCGTATCCACGCCGCCGGCAACGCCTGCCTCCCCATCGGCGCCGATGCCCGCGACGAAGCCCAGATGGTCGCGCTGTTCGACCGCGTCGAAGCCGAGATCGGCCCTGTCGAAGTCGCCGTCTTCAATATCGGCGCCAACTCGCCGATGTCGCTGCTCGATGAAACCGAGCGCCGCTACCGCAAGATCTGGGAACTCTGCGCGCTGGGCGGTTTCCTGATGGCGCGCGAGGCCGCCCGCCGCATGGTGCCGCGCGGCCGCGGCACCATCCTGTTCACCGGCGCCACCGCCTCTGTCCGCGGCGGCGCCGGCTTTGCCGCCTTCGCCGGCGGCAAGCACGCGCTGCGGGCGCTGGCCCAAAGCGCCGCCCGCGAGCTCGGGCCCAAGGGCATCCACGTCGGCCACATCGTCATCGACGGCGCCATCGATACCGAATTCATCCGCAGCCAATTCCCGGAGCGCTATGCGCTCAAGGTCCAGGACGGCATCCTCGACCCCGATGCCATCGCGGCGAACTATGTCATGCTGCATCGGCAGCATCGCAGTGCCTGGACGCATGAGCTCGATCTGCGGCCTTGGGGCGAGAAGTTTTAAGGGCCTCCGGCGGCCGGGGCCTGAGGCCCCGGACCCCCATTTGAAAGGATCAAACGTGGCAAAATCTGTGGAATTCTTGTTCGATGTGGGGTCGCCGACGGCCTATCTTGCCTATCGGCGACTGCCGGCGATCGCGGCGCGTACCGGCGCCACCATCGACTATATCCCCGTGCTGCTCGGCGGCATCTTCAAGGCGACCGGCAACGCCCCCCCCGGCGTCATCGCCGCGCGAGGCCGCTGGATGAACATCGACATGGCCCGCTACGCCGCCCGCGAAGGCATATCCCTCACCCACAACCCCGATTTCCCGATCAACACCATCACCCTGATGCGCCTGCTCACCGCCGCGCGCGGCACCGGCGATTTCGCAGCAATGCTCGAAACCCTGTTCGCCGCCATGTGGCAGAACCCGCGCAACCTCGGCGACCCGGCGGTACTCACCGCGACCCTTTCCGCCGCCGGCTTCGACCCCGCGGTCTGGCTGGCACGCGCCGGCGAACCCGAGGTCAAGGCGGCGCTGGTTGCCGCCACCGACTATGCCATCGGGCGTGGCGCCTTCGGGGCACCGACCTTCTTCGTCGAGGACGAATTCTTCTTCGGGCAGGATCGCCTCGATTGGGTGGAAGCAGCGCTGACGAAATAGACCCCTCTCACCCGGCTCGCTTCGCGAGTCCGACCTCTCCCGCAAGGGAAAAGGCGCAAAAAGGCCCGGCGGATCGCTCCGCCGGGCCCTTTTTTTGCGTCTGTTCCGCGCTTAGCGGCGGTCGCCCATGAAGCGCAGCAGGAACAGGAACAGGTTGATGAAATCGAGATACAGCGTCAGCGCACCGAGCACGGCGGTCTTGCCGGCCATGTCGCTGCCCTGGACCTGGTAATAGAGTTCCTTGAGGCGCTGCGTATCATAGGCAGTGAAGCCCGCGAAAATCAGCACGCCGAGGATGCTCACGGCCAGATCAAGGCCGCTCGACTTCAGGAAGATGTTGGCGATCGATGCGATCAGGATGCCGACAAGGCCCATGAACAGGAACTTGCCGAACGCCGACAGGTCCTTCTTCGTCGTATAGCCATAAAGGCTGAGCGCGCCGAAGCTGGCGGCCGAAACGAAGAAGGTCGTGGCGATCGACGCGCCGGTGTAGGCGAGGAAGATCGTCGACAGCGACACGCCCATCAGCGCGCAATAGGCCCAGAAGGTCGCCTTGAGCGCGCCTTCCGAAAGCTTGTTGACGCCGAAATTCATCACCAGCACCATCGCCAGCGGCGACAGCATGGCGATCCAGCCGAGCATCGTCGGGCCGAAGCCGCCATTGGCCTTTTGCGCGAAGAACACCGACAGCAGCGTCGGATTGCTCGACACCAGCAACGCGATGATGCCGGTCAGCAACACGCCCGATGCCATGTAGTTGTAGATCGAGAGCATGTACGAACGCAGGCCCTCATCAAAGCCTGCGGATTCCGCCGCCGGTTTGAAACCGGCCAGCCGGGGGTCCACTTGATTGGCCATCAATTCCTCCTTCACCGGCACTAGCGCCGGGACATGAGCACAATATCGTGCATACGCGCGACAGTTTCAATGGGATATGATGACAGGCGTGTAATCTTGCCTAGAGATCCCGCAACACCGCATTCGGCCGCGCCGACAGCGCCCGCCAGCTGCCCGCCAGCCCGAGCACTACCGTCACCGCGCCGCCGACGAGCACCGTCGCCACCACCGGCACCCAATCGGGCTGCCATTCGAGCTTGAAGACCTGGGTGATGACGAACCAGCCCGCCCCGGCCCCCAGCGCCAGCGCCAGCGCCGAGACGATGAGCGCCAGCGCGCCATATTCGGCGAGCGTTGCCCGCGCCACCTGGCCCCGCGTCGCGCCGAGCAGTTTCAAGAGCACCGCATCATAGGTCCGCGCCCGGGCGCCCGCCGCCAGCGCGCCGATCAGCACGGCGATGCCCGCCGCCACCGTTACCGAAGCGGCGGCGCGGATCGCGGCACCCAGTTGGGTGAGCAATTCGCCGACCTGGCCGAGCACATCCTTGACGCGGATCACCGACGCGGTGGGAAACGCCTTGCCGATACCGGCCTGCACGGCCTTCTCCTGCCCCGGCGTTACCGACAGCGTCGCCATCCAGCTGTGCGGTGCCGCCTCCAGCGTGCCCGGCGCGAACAGGATCGCGAAGTTGAAGCCCAGCGATTGCCAGTCGATCTTGCGGGTGCTGGCGATCTTCGCGGTCACATCGACACCGAGCACCGACACCGAGATGGTATCGCCGAGCTTGAGCCTGAGCGCCTTTGCCGCATCGTCATCGATCGAGATGAGCGGCGGCCCGGCGTAATCCCGGGGCCACCATGTGCCGCTGACCAGCGTGTTGGCCGGCGGAAAATCGGCGGCATAGGACAGCCCGCGATCGCCGCGCAAAATCCAGGCGTCGGGCGCGTCGATCTTCGCCGCCGGCACGCCATTGACCGCCGTCACCGGCCCGCGCAGCGACGGCACGGTGGTGATGCCCGCCCCCGGCGCAGCGCGATCGACCAGCGCGCGGAACGCGCCGATGCCATCATTGGGGATATCGATGACGAAATAGCTCGGCGCACGCGTCGGCAGGGTGCGGTTGATCTGGCCCGAAAAATTGGTCTCGATCACCGCGAGCGTGGCGAACAGCGTGAGCCCGAGGCCAAGCGCGACGATCAACTGCCGGGTCGGCGCGCCGGGGCGGTGGAGATTGGCGAGCGCCAGCCGCGCCAGCGTGCCGCGCGGCCGCGGCAGCCGCGCCGCGCCCCACGCCACCAGTCCGGCCAGCGCCCAGAGCAGCGCGATCAGCGCCAGCGCCGCGCCGACGAAGCCGAGCACGAACAATTTGTCGGTGGCGTTGAGCACTGTCAGCCCGACGATGGCGAGCGCCGCCCCGGCCATGATGGCGAGCGTGCCCGACCCGGGACGCGCGCGGCGCTCGGTGATGCTGCGGAACAATCGCGCCGCCGGCATCTGCGCCGCCTGCGCCAGCGGCCACAGCGCGAACACCAGCCCGATGAGCAGGCCATAGCCCGCTGCACTGCCCAGCGCTGCCCATTGCGGGGCGAGCGACGGCGGCACCGGCAGGCTGTCGGCGGCGAATTGCAGCGCCAGCCACGGCGTTGCGGCGCCGAGCGCCAGCCCGATGGCGACCGCGCCCAGCGCGACCAGCCCGATCTGCCACAGATAGACGGCGCGGATCGTCGCGCTGTCGGCACCCAGCGTCTTCAGAGTCGCGATAGTTTTCGTCTTGGCCCCCAGATAGGCGCTGACCCCGCCGCCGACGCCGACGCCGGCCACCACCAGCGCGGTCAGGCCGACGAGCGTGAGGAATTGCCCCAGCCGGTCGACGAATTGCCGCGTGCCCGGCGCACCATTGTTGCGATCGAGAAACTGGAAACCGGCATCGGGGGCAGCGGCCTGCAGCGTTTCGACCGTCTTCGCCGGATCGATGCCCGGGGGCAGTTTGACGCGATAGCCGGCGCGATACTGCCCGCCCGGCGCGAGCATGCCGGTGCGTTCGAGATCGACGCGGCGGATGACGATGCCGGGGCCGAAGCCCATGCCGTCCCCTGCCTTGTCGGGTTCTTGCGCAATCACCCCGGCGACGCGGAAATCGGCGGCACCGATGCTGATGCGGTCCCCGGCCTTGACGTTGAAGCGCTCGGCAAAGCCCGGCGCGATGGCAGCGCTGCCCTCCACCAGCGGCGCGCCGCCGGCGATGGCGAAGCGGCCATAGAGCGGCCAGCCGCCATCGACCGCCTTCAGTTCGGCGAGCACCCGGTCGTCGCCCGACGCCGGCCCGGCCATGGCGCGCAGCTTGACGACTTCGGTGATCGGCCCGAGCGCCGCCAGTCGGGCGCGTTCGGCGGGCGTCGCGAAACGGCCGGTCAGCCGCGCCTCGATATCGCCGCCCAGGATGGTCTGGCCGCGTTCGGACAACCCTTGCGTGATCGCCGACGCGAGGCTGCCGACCCCGGCGAGCGCCGCAACCCCCAGGATCAGGCACAGCGCCAGCAGCCGCAGGCCGTTGAGCCCGCCGCGCAGTTCGCGAAGCGCAAGACGGAGGGGGAGGCTCAAGCGAAGATTTCGGTCAGGAAATTGGTCAGCGACTGCCACGAACGGCGATCGGCGGCGGGGTTGTACTGGATGCCGCCGGCCGGGTTGTTGGCCTGCGGGAAGGTGAAGGCGTGCATGGTGTTGCCATAGGCATGGATCTGCCAATCGGCGCCCGCCGCGGTCAGTTCATGGCCCAGCGCGACGGTGGCATCGGGCGGGGTCATCGGATCGTCCCAGCCGTGGAGGATGAGCACCTTGGCGCTGATCGGTTCGGGGGGCAGGCCGGCGGGGGCATAGACGCCATGGAAGCTGACCGCGCCCTTGACGCGGCCATCGCCCGAGCGCGCCACATCGAGCGCGCACAGCCCACCGAAGCAATAACCGATGAAGGCGATGCGGCTCGCATCGATGCGCGGATCGGCGGCGGCGGCGCTGACCGCGGCGAGCAACCGGCGGCGCAGCGCGGCGCGGTCGGCGGTCCACACGCCCATCAAGGCACTGTTGTCCCCCTGCAGGTCGCCGCGCACGCCCTTGCCGTAAACGTCGATGGCGATACCGGCATAGCCCATGCCGGCGAGGCGGTCGGCGATGCCATTGTCGGCGTCGCTCTGCCCGGCCCAATTGTGCGCGATCAGCACGGCGGGGTGCGGCCCCGGGCCGGCGGGAACGGCGATATAGCCTTCGCATTCGGTTTCGGCGTCGGTGTAGGCAAAAACAGTCATCGCGGTTCCTCTCTTCGATTCTCCCGCCCGCAGGGGGAAAGGGGATTTGTGCTCGTTATTTCGGCTGCAACTGGTCGCGGATGATGTGCCCGTCCTTCATCTCGATGACCCGGCCGCAGCGCAGCGCCAGCGCCGGATCATGGGTGATCAGCACCAGCGTCGCGCCAGTTTCATCGAGGCGTTCGAAGAGCATTTCGACAACGCTGTTGCCGGTGGCTTCATCCAGATTGCCGGTCGGTTCATCGGCAAAGATCAGCGCCGGGCGCGCCGCGATGGCGCGCGCCAGCCCGACGCGCTGTTGTTCGCCGCCCGACAATTGCGTCGGGTAATGGCCTAGGCGATGGCCGAGCCCGACCGCGAGCAGTTCCGCGCGCGCCTTGCCTTCGGGATCGGAAAGCCCCGCGAGTTCGAGCGGGATCGCGACATTTTCGAGCGCGGTCATCGTCGGGATGAGGTGAAAGGCCTGCAGCACAATGCCGATGCGGCCACGCCGGGCGCGCGCCAGGCCGTCTTCGCTCAGCGCCGAAAAATCGGCACCGGCGACCATCACCTTCCCCGATGTCGCCTGTTCGAGCCCCGACAGCACCGCCATCAGCGAGGACTTGCCCGACCCCGATGGCCCCAGGATGGCGACACGTTCCCCGGCGCCGACCGACAGCGTCGCCCCGCGCAGCACATCGACCGCGGCGGAGCCGGTGCCGAAGCGGAGGGTTACATTCTGCGCATCGATCACGATATTGTCGGACATGCAGCTCCAGGAGATCAAGGTTATGCGCAGCGCAGGCAGCCGATATGGCAGTTTGAACAGGATTTACCAGTTGGCACCGGCGATTTGTCTGGCGCTGATGTCGCAGCAGGCGCCAGCGGCCACGCCGCGCAACACGAACGCTGCGGCCCCGCGCACAGTCGTCGCCTTTGGTGACAGCCTGATGGCGGGCTATCAACTGCGCCCCGGCGAAGGCTTTGCGCCGCAACTGGAAGCCGCGCTGAAGGCGAAGGGCCGCGCCGTGACGGTGGTGCCCGCCGGCGTGTCGGGCGATACGACGGCGCAGGGTAAGGCGCGGATCAACTGGGTGCTGGCGGGGATGAAGGCCAGGCCCGATCTCGTCATCCTGGAGCTTGGCGCCAACGACATGCTGCGCGGGCAATCACCGGCGACGGCGAAGGCCAATCTCGATGCGATGATCACCGCCTTCAAGGGCAAGGGCGCGCGCGTGCTGCTGGCCGGCATGTATGCCCAGCCCAACAATGGCCCCGCCTATCAGAAACAGTTCAATGCCATCTACCCGGGGCTGGCCAAGACGCAGAACGTCGGGCTGTATCCGTTCTTCATGGATGGCGTTGCCGCGGTGCCGGGCATGCAGCTTTCGGACGGGCTGCACCCGACGCCCAAAGGTGTGAAGATCATCGTCGCGCGCATCCTGCCCTTCGTCGAGCGCGAGCTCGACGCCCTGGGCAAATGAGCCATGCTGCGCTTGTTCGTGGCGCTGGAGCTGCCGGTGGCGGTGCGCGACGCGCTGCTCGGCCACAGGGGCGACATCATCGGCGCGCGCTGGCAAAGCGATGAACAGCTCCACCTGACCTTGCGCTTCATCGGCGAGGTCGATCGCCACCAGGCCGCCGATATCGATGCGGCGCTGGGCACGGTGAATTTCCAGCCGTTCGACCTGGCGCTGGGCGATGCCGGCAGTTTCGACCGGCGCGGCCGGGTCGACAGCCTGTGGATCGGCGTGCGCCCGCGCGCGGCGGTGGCAGCATTGGCGCAGCGCATCGATGCGGCGCTGGCGCGGGTCGGCATCGCGCCCGAGACCCGGGCGTTCGTGCCGCATATCACGCTCGCCCGGCTGGGCCGGGATGCCGGCGCCATCGGCAGTTTCCTGGAAAAGCCCCCGATCCCGCTGACGTTTCCGGTCACCGGCTTCGCGCTCTGGGAAAGCCGGATGGGCCATGGCGGCGCCGACTACACCATCATCGCGCGTTATCCTGACCGCAGGAACAACAACGATTATTGACGGCGGTCGCTGCGTTGACCATGGCCGAAAATCGGTAATCAACCCTTCTTTGGCTTTGTGATCTTTCGGCATTCCTCAACCAGAACGGCAGCGAGTCCTGCCGTGCCCGAACCCGCGAGCTGGGCGATGCTGCTCACCGGCTTCGCCATGATCGGCGACGCCGCAAGACGATCGCCAGCGTCGCAGCCTGAACCGGGCGCCGAACGAAATGACCCGGCCGGGGGCGACCCCGGCCGGGTTTTTAATGTCTTGAGCGTTGGGTCATGCCTTACGCCGCGTCGCTGACCGGGTCCTTCCAGCCGAGCACCGGCTTGCGCGCCGCCGCGGTCTCGTCGAGCCGGCGGCGCGGCGCCAGGTGCGGGCTGGTGCGATAGGCGTCGGGATCGGCCAGCATCCGTTCGGCGATCGAGCGCATCGCGCCGATGAGCTGATCAAGGCTCGCCTTGCTCTCGGTCTCGGTCGGTTCGACGAGCATGGCGCCATGGACGACGAGCGGGAAATACATCGTCATCGGGTGGAAACCTTCGTCGATCATGGCTTTCGCCAAATCAAGCGTCGTCAGCCCGGTATCGTGCAGGAAATCATCCGAGAACAAAGCTTCGTGCATACACGGGCCACTGTCGGCGAACGGCGCGGTGTAGATGTCCTTGAGGCTGGCGAGGATGTAATTGGCGTTGAGCACCGCATCCTCGGCGACCTGGCGCAAGCCATCGGCGCCATGGCTCATCATATAGGCGAGCGCGCGGACGAACATGCCCATCTGGCCGTGGAAGGCGACCATGCGGCCGAAGGTCTGGTCATGGTCGGTCGATTGCCGCGCCTGCATTTCCTCGACGAGTTCATAACCATCGCGGGTCTTGCGGACGACCGGCAGCGGCGCGAACGGCGCCAGCGCCGCCGACAGCACGACGGGGCCACTGCCTGGACCACCGCCGCCATGCGGGGTGCTGAAGGTTTTGTGGAGGTTGATGTGCATCGCATCGACGCCGAGATCGCCCGGGCGGACCCGGCCCACGATGGCGTTGAAGTTGGCGCCATCGCAATAGACAAAGGCGCCGGCGGCATGGACCGCGTCGCAAATGTCCTTGAGGTCGGGTTCGAACAGCCCGCAGGTGTTGGGGTTGGTGATCATCACCGCCGCGACATCAGGCCCCAGCCGCGCCTTCAGCGCATCGAAATCGACCCGGCCGCGGGCATTGGCGGGGATATTTTCCACCGCATAGCCGCAGAAGGCCGCCGTCGCCGGGTTGGTGCCATGGGCGCTTTCGGGCACCAGCACGACCTTGCGGGCGTCACCGCGCGCTTCCAGCGCCGCGCGGATGGCGAGCATGCCGCAGAGTTCGCCATGGGCGCCGGCCTTGGGCGACATCGCCACTTCTGGCATGCCGGTGAGCGTCTTCAGCCAGTACGCCAGCGTGTCGATGAGCTGCAGCGCGCCCTGCACCGTGGCCTGGGGTTGCAGCGGATGGATATCGGCAAAGCCCGGCAGCCGCGCCATCTTTTCGTTGAGGCGCGGGTTGTGCTTCATCGTGCACGAACCGAGCGGGAAGATGCCGAGATCGATACCGTAATTCTGGCGCGACAGGCGGGTATAGTGGCGCACCGTCTCGGGCTCCGACAGGCCGGGCAGGCCGATCGGCGCGCTACGGGCGAGGCCGGCGAGGCGGTCCTGCACGACCGGCACCGGGTCGAGATCGACGCCGCAGCGGTCGACGGCGCCACGTTCGAACAGCAACGGCTCTTCGAGCATCAGCCCGCGGTTGCCGGTGAAGGTTTCGGCAACCGCACCGGTGCCGGCGATCCGCGTGACGCGGCCCACAGTGTTCATGCTCATGCCAGCACCTCGTCGAGCGCGTCTTCGAAAGCGTCGAAATCACTATCGGTTGCGGTTTCGGTCACCGCGACGAGCATGCCGCGTTCAAGGTCAGTGACCCCGGGATAGAGCCGGCCGAGCGAGATGCCGCCAAGGACGCCCTTTTCGGCTAGCTTGCGGATCACCGGGCGGGCTTCGACGGGCAGCTTCAGGGTGAACTCGTTGAAGAACTGCGTCGTCACCAGTTCGACACCGGGCACGCGGCCGAGCCGTTCCGCCAGCTGCACGGCGCGGGCGTGGTTAAGGCTGGCGAGATGGCGCAGGCCCTTTTCGCCGAGCAAGGTCATGTGTACACTGAAGGCCAGCGCACAAAGCCCTGAATTGGTGCAGATATTGCTCGTGGCCTTTTCACGACGGATATGCTGTTCACGCGTCGACAGCGTGAGCACGAAGCCGCGCTTGCCATCGGCATCGGTGGTTTCGCCGCACAGGCGCCCAGGCATCTGGCGGACATGCTTGTCGCGGCAGGCGAAAAGGCCGAGGTAGGGCCCGCCGAAGTTGAGGCCGTTGCCGATCGACTGGCCTTCGCCGACGACGATATCGGCGCCCATTTCGCCCGGCGACTTGATCGCACCCAGCGACATCACTTCGGTGAAGACGACGATCAGCAACGCGCCGGCCGCATGACAGGCGTCCGCCAGCGGCGTCAGGTCGGCGACATGGCCGAAGATATTGGGGTTCTGGACGATCACGCACGAGGTCTGCGCATCGAGCCCGGCGATGAGATCGGCGATATCGTCGCCCGGTGCGCCGCTGGCCAGGCGCGGGGTCGTCGTCACCACTTCGTCATCGGTGAAGCGGGTCAGCGTGTTGAGCACACCGACATAATGCGGGTGGACGCCCGCCGACACGACCGCCTTGGCCCGCCGGGTGATGCGGCGCGCCATGAACACCGCCTCGGTCATCGCCGTCGAGCCATCATACATCGAGGCATTGGCGACTTCCATGCCGGTCAACCGCGCCACCTGGGTCTGGAATTCGAACAGGACCTGGAGGGTGCCTTGCGCGATTTCGGGCTGGTAGGGCGTGTAGGCGGTGAGGAATTCGCCGCGCTGGATGATGTGATCGACCGTCGCCGGGACGTGATGCTTGTAGGCGCCACCACCGACGAAGAAGGGCACGGTGCCGGCGGTCAGATTCTTGCCCGCCATCGCGCCAAGCGCGCGTTCGACCTGCATTTCGGGGCTGTGCAGCGGCAGGCCGGCTATCGGCTCGGCAAGATAGGCCGAGGCTGGGACATCGGCGAACAGCGCATCGATATCGGGGGCGCCGATGATGCCGAGCATCGCCGCGCGATCGGGCTGGGTAAGCGGCAGATAGCGCATCAGAGGCTCGCCACCAGCGCCTTGTAGGCAACTGCGTCCATCAACCCGTCGAGTTCGGACGGGTCGGACAGGGTCAGCTTGAAGAACCAGCCGGCGCCTTCGGGATCGGTGTTGACCAGCGCCGGATCGTCGGCGAGCGCGGCATTGGCTTCGATGACGGTGCCCGATACCGGCGAATAGACATCGGACGCCGCCTTGACCGATTCGACCACCGCGGCTTCCTTGCCCTTGGCAACGACAGTGCCGGCGGCGGGGACTTCGGCGAAGACCACGTCACCCAGGGCATTCTGGGCGTAGTCGGTGATGCCGACGGTGGCGGTGGTACCTTCGACCGCCAGCCATTCATGGTCCTTGGTGTAATAGATCGTCATGCTGCTTCCCCTTCTGCTCAGGCGCGGACGTAATTCTTGGTCTTGAACGGCATCGGTACGACACGCGCCATCAGGCGTTTGCCGCGCACTTCGATTTCGAGTGGCGTGTCGTCAGCGGCGACGTTGCTCGCGACATAGGCCATGGCGATCGGCGCCCCGAGCGACGGCGCAAAGCCACCTGAGGTAACCGTGCCGACGGCGCGGTCACCGGCGAACACCGGCGCGCCTTCGCGGGCGGGCAATTTGCCGTCGACCGCCAGGCCGACGCGCTTGCGGGCAGCACCGTTCAGCAACTGATCGAGAATGATCCCCGCGCCGGGAAAGCCGCCTTCGGTCTTGCGGCGCTTCGAAATCGCAAAGGCGAGGCCCGCTTCGATGGGGTTGGTGCCGGGGTCGAGATCATGGCCATAGAGCGGCAGCCCGGCTTCGAGCCGCAGCGAATCGCGTGCGCCGAGCCCGATCGGCTTGACTTCCGAGTGGGCGAGCAGCGCTTCGGCAAGTGCTTCGACGGCGGCGGCGGGGACCGAGATCTCGACGCCATCCTCGCCGGTATAGCCCGATCGACTGATCCACAGCGGCACGCCCTGCCAATCGAAACCACCCGAGCGCATGAAGCGCAGGTCGGACACGCCGGGCACCAGCCGTGCCATTACGGCAACCGCTTCCGGCCCCTGCAGCGCCAGCAATGCCCAGTCGTCGCGGTAATCGCAGCTGATTCCATGGGCGCGAAAATGCGCGATATCAGCCGCTTTCACCGCACCGTTGACAACGAGATAGAGGTCATCGCCGCGCCGCGTCACCATCAGGTCATCGAGAATGCCGCCCGTTTCGTTCAGCAGCAGCGAATAGCGCAGCGTGCCGGTCGCCAGCCCGGTGATGTCGCCGGGCAACAATGCTTCGAGCGCCACGTCCTGCGCCAGCGGCACCAGCACCTGGCCCATATGGCTGACATCGAACAGCCCGGCATGGGCGCGGGTCCACAGATGTTCGGCGATGATGCCTTCAAACTGGATCGGCATCGCATAGCCCGCAAAGCCCACCATGCGTCCGCCCAAGCGGCGATGCAGCGCATTGAGCGGCAAATTCAAGACGGTTTCGGCAGAATCGGCCATGTACGGCCCTTTCGGCGACAGTGTTGGGCATGGGAGATGATCCCCCCGCGCCTGCCCCCACCTGTCACCGGACCTGAGAGCTTTCACACGGCAGTGCCGTGCTTACCCCTTCGGTGGGGCAATTGCCTTGCGGCCCTGCCCACTTTCCAGAATGTCGCAAAGACGCCAGCGCGGTCCTTTTGCCTGAGAGATTCCGGGGGCGGCTTGCTCCTTCGGCGGCATCGGGGTTGCCCCCGCTGCACTCTCCCGCGCTGACGCCGGACCGAAGCCCGACGACCATTCGCACCTGCGGTATCGGGCGCGATGAGTCAACTGCCAAGCCATGAACAGCCCGCCGTGCGGCGGCGCGTCGTTATTTGGTGACGTTGTAGCCCAGCGCCTGGTCGGTCAGCTGGAAACCGATCAGCACTTCGAAGCTGGCGGCGCGCAGCGCGGCGCGGACCAGCGGATCGGACATCGGATCGGTGGCGGCATCGAGATCGCCGGCCTTGCGCTTGCGATTGATCTTCAACTGGATATCGTCGGGGAGCGCGGTGGCCGAGCGCGCCACGCTGCCGCGGGCGCCGCCGCGGCCGACAGCCCGCGCCTGGCCATCGGCGAAATCGAGATCGACGCTGCCGATCTGTTTCGACACGACCAGATTGCCGCCCTGCACGACCGCAGCGAACACCGGCAAGGTGACGCGGCGGGCACCGCTGGTGACGTTGCGGCGGGCGATGACATCATAGGTGATGCTCGTCACCAGCGTTTCGGGCGATTCGGTGCAGGTGTCGCGCACGTTGGTGATGGTCGCCGACACATCGATATTGCTGGCGTCGGGGCCGGTGCCGGGCTGGAACAGCGTCATGTCGCCGGCATAGATCGGCACCGCCACGGCGGGGCAGATGGCGCGCTTGATGACCAGCGGGTTGCGCTGGCACCCGGCAAGCGCGATGGCGGCGACGGTAACAAGAGCGGCAATACGCAGTTTCGACACGGCAAGCAGACCTTTCGGGTGCCGATCAGACCGGCGCGGCACCAAAGCGCATCCACCTTAGGGGGCGATTGGCGCAAAAGCCAGTCATGAGCATATTGCATTCATCGCCGATCGCCCACGCTTCGCATTGGCAAAGCCCTGCCGCTTCGCCTATTAGTCGCGACATGAACACGCTCGCCCCTGTTGCTGCCGGCCTGCCCCGGCTTTCGGTCCTGGTCGCCGCGCCGCGCGGCTTTTGCGCCGGGGTCGACCGCGCCATCCATATCGTCGAACTGGCGCTCGAACGCTGGGGCGCCCCCGTCTATGTTCGCCACGAAATCGTCCATAACCGTTTCGTCGTCGATACGTTGAAGGACAAGGGCGCGATTTTCGTCGAGGAACTCGATGAAGTGCCCGATGGCGTGCCGGTGGTGTTTTCGGCGCATGGCGTGCCCAAGGCGGTCCCGGCGGCGGCCGAAGCGCGGCAGATGAACTATCTCGATGCCACCTGCCCGCTGGTATCGAAGGTACATCGCCAGGCCGAACGGCTGGTCGAGGCCGGGCGCCACATCCTGTTCATCGGCCACCAGGGCCATCCCGAAGTCATCGGCACCTTCGGCCAGGTGCCCGATGGCGCGATGACCCTCATCGAAACGCTGCAGGATGCGCAGGCGGTTGGCGTTGCCGATCCGGAAAATCTCGGCTTCCTGACGCAGACCACCCTGTCGGTCGACGATACCGCCGACATGGTCGCCGAATTGCAGCGGCGTTTCCCGAACATCACCGGCCCCAAGGGTGACGACATCTGCTACGCGACCTCCAATCGCCAGGCCGCGGTCAAGGCGATGGCGCCGCGTTGCGACCTGGTGCTCGTCATCGGCGCGACCAATTCATCCAATTCGCAGCGGCTGCGCGAAGTGGCAGAACGCGAAGGTGCCGCTTCCTACCTGATCAGCCGCGCCGCCGATATCGATTGGGCCTGGTTCGAGGCGGTGACGACCCTGGGTCTCACCGCCGGCGCCTCGGCCCCCGAAGTGCTGGTGCAGGAAGTGCTCGCCCGGCTCGGCGAGCGTTTCACCGTGTCGACCGAGGATGTGACGACCGCGGTCGAACAAGTGGTGTTCAAGCTCCCCAGAGCGCTTGTCGCAGAATGACCCGCGCTGGTTGCCGAATGATGCGCGCCCGCTGACATGGCTGTGTTCACGCCGGTAACGGCGACCGATCTCGCAAGCTTTCTGATGCGCTACGACGTCGGCATCGCGACGAGTTTCAAGGGCATTGCCGAAGGCGTACAGAACAGCAATTTCCTGGTCGAGACCACGCGCGGCCGCTTCATCCTGACGCTGTATGAAGAACGCGTCGATCTCGATGACCTGCCGTGGTTCCTCGCCTTGATGACCCATCTCGCCGACAAGGGCCTGCCGGTGCCGCGCCCGGTGACCGATCGCGACGGCGTGGCGCTGCAGACGCTCAATGGCCGCCCGGCGTGCATGATCGAGTTCGTTACCGGGGTCTCGGTGTCGGAACCCGCCCCCGCGCATTGCCATGCGATGGGCGCGGCGCTGGGCCGGCTGCACGCAGCGACGGTGGATTTCCGGCTGCCGCGGCCCAACAGCCTGGGGGTGGCGGCGTGGCCGGCGATGGTCGACCGCTGCCATGGCCGCTTTGCCGAAATCGATCCGCAGCTTGAAACCATCGTTCTCGACGGGTTGGCGGCGACGCGCGAATGGCCCGCTGGCCTGCCCGGCGGCGCGGTGCACACCGATCTGTTTCCCGATAATGTGCTGCTGGCGGGCGACAGCGTCACCGGGCTGATCGATTTCTATTTCGCCTGTACCGACAGCCATGCCTATGACTATGCCGTCACCCATGCCGCCTGGTGTTTTTCGGCGGTCGGCGCGGTGCATTATCCCGAACGCGCCGCGGCGCTGGCGGCGGGCTATGCCGAAACCCGCGGCCTGTCGGCGACCGAGATTGCCGCGCTGCCCCGACTGGGCGAAGGCGCCGCGCTGCGCTTTACCCTGACCCGCGCCTATGACTGGATCAACACGCCGGCCGGCGCGCTGGTGACCCGCAAGGACCCGATGGCGTTTGCGCGCCGGCTGCAATGGTACGCGCGGGCGACGCCGGCGATGGTTCTGGGCAGCCTTGATGCGCCTGCCGCAGGGCTGCGGCGGTGACCGACCTCCCCAAGGTCATCATCGCCACCGATGGCGCCTGCAAGGGCAACCCCGGCATCGGCGGCTGGGGCGCCCTGCTGCGCGCCGCCAATGGCACCGAAAAGACGCTGTGCGGCGCCGAAGCGCACACCACCAACAACCGCATGGAACTGACCGGCGCGATCGAGGCGCTCAACGCCCTCACCCGCCCCGCCGACGTCATCCTGTCGACCGACAGCGTTTATGTCCGCGACGGCATCACCAAATGGATCCATGGCTGGAAACGCAACGGCTGGAAGACCGCTGACAAGAAACCGGTGAAGAATGCCGAATTGTGGCAGGCATTGCTTGATGCCGCGGCGCGCCACACGGTCGAATGGCGCTGGGTCAAGGGCCATGCCGGCGATCCCGACAATGAACGCGCCGACATGCTCGCCAATGAAGCGATCACCAATTTGCGAACCGGCCAAGGTGCTCGCCGCAGCGCTTGACAGCAACACCCCGATTTAACATTCTCGTTTCAGTCTGCTCATGACTGAAATCAAATGCTGATGCGGTTTTTCAGTTTATTGTTGTACAACATTGTGCTGGTGCTGGCGACGCCGGCCAGTGCGGCCTGGCGTGTCGCCGAAACCGCGCATTTTCGCCTTTATGGCGAACAATCGGAAAGCGTGCTGCGCGAACGCGTTATCTTGCTCGAAGACTTTTCGAACCTGCTCGGCCTGCTCACCACCGGCGCCGGCAAGGTCGAAGGCGCGCCGCCGCTCGATGTGTTTCTGGTCGACAAAATCGCCGATGCCACGCCGTTTCGCCCGGTGGGCAAGAATATCGCCGATTTCTACATCACCACATCAGGGCGGATCGCGGCGTTTTCCGAAACCGGCGCGTTCGGACAGCTTATCCTGCTCCACGAATATACCCATCATTTCATGCTCGGCCAGGCCGCGGTCGCCTATCCGCGCTGGTATGTCGAAGGCTTTGCCGAATATTTCGCCACGGCGGTTTTCAAGACCGCGACGGTGGAATTCGGCGGGGTTTCCCCCGGGCGGGCGATGCAGTTGGTGCGCGGCGTCTGGTTGCCTTTCGACCGGTTGATCGCCCGCGACCCGATGTTGAAGAGCGAGCGTGAAACCTCGGCATTCTACGCCCAGAGCTGGCTGCTGGCGCATTATCTGCTGCGCATGCCGGGGCAGCGCGGGAAATTGACCGCCTATCTGCGCGCCGTCGCCGGCGGCGCCGATTCGGTGGCGGCGTTCAAGGAACATGTCGATCCCAACCTGCAAGGTTTCGACAAGAAGTTGCGGCATTATATCAAGAGCCGCGACATCACCTATTCGAAGTTCGATCGCCCGGCCGCCAGCGCGGCGCGCGTCACTATCACGACGCTGCCGAAATCGGCCGATGCCGTGCTGATGAAGATGACCGCGCTCGAACTCGGGCGGCCGCCCGAACCGGACAAGGCGCTCGCCGACACGCGTGCTGCCGCGGCGAAATTTCCCGGTGACCCGCTCGCCGAACGCACCCTCGCGCTGGCCGAACTGCAACTGGGCGATCGCAAGACGGCAGCGACGATGATCGACGCCCTGCTCGCCCGCGCCCCCGAGGACGCAACGCTGCTGCGCTGGCGGGCGCTGGCGCTCGATCCGCTTGCATCGGGCACCAATGCCGCCGACCGGGCAGCAGCGCGCCGCCTGCTGGTGCGCTCGTTCCGCGCCGATCCGGCGGATTGGCGCACGATGCTGATCTACCTCAAGATCGCCGGCCAGCGCAGCGGACCGACAACCGGCAGCGATCTCGATGTCGCCCTGCGCGCCCGCGAACTAACGCCGCAGGTGCCCGACCTCGTCATCACCACGGCGCCCGCGCCGATCGCCTTCCCGAAGCGGCGCGGGCGCTCGAACCGCTGGCGTTTTCAGCGCATGACAGCGGTTCGTCAGCCTTTCGAACCGGCGCGCAATGGCGACAAGCCGGGCTTTCTGGCGGTCATGCGCCAGCCGGCGCCGGTACTCGACGAAAGCGATTGACCGGCGGCGGGGTCATGCCTCCGGCGCCGGATCGACACCATAGGTCCACGCCAGCCGGAACTGCATCGGCAGGGTTTCGACCATCACCTGCGCCGCCCAGCCGCCCTTGCCGGCTTCGTGCGCGGTCGCGATCGCCACCTGCGTCGCTGCTTCGGCATCGTCATAATAGCCATAGTTGATGCCCTGGTGGTTGATCCGCCATTTGCCGGCATCGCGGATCACGGCATAGCGGGCATGGTGCATCGGGGGTTCCTCGGGATTGACGCACGACAAGTCGGGTCGTCGGGGAGTTGCGTCAAGGCCGCAGCGGGCTGGACAAGCGGCGAAGCGCCTGCTTTGAAAGCTGAAAAGGGGATACATGATGACCGGGTCCACCCATCTCGACCGCCGCACCTTGCTCGCCAGCGCGGCGCTCGTCGGCATGCTGCCCGGTACGGCGCGGGCCGCCGGGGGCACGATCAAGCCGATCCTCGCGGTGATCGACAAGCAATTGCCCGAAAACATCGCGCGGATTCAGGACTGGATTCGCCACCCCGGCATCGCCGCCGAAAACTGGCGGATGGACGAGGCGTGCGATTACACTATGGGCTTGCTGCGCGATGCCGGCTTCCAATCGGTGAAGAAGATGCCGACCGATGGCCAGCCGGGCATTTTCGCCACCCTCGATGCCGGGGCGAAGCGCACGGTCGGCATCTATTTCATGTATGACGTCAAGCAGGTGAACCCGGCCGAATGGTCGACCCCGCCGTTCGACGCCGCGCTGGTCGACAAGCCGGGGTTCGGCAAGGTCATCGTCGGGCGCGGCGCGATCAACCAGAAAGGCCCCGAAGCGGCCTTCCTCGCGGCACTGCATGCCTTTAGGGCGGCGGGGCAGAAGCTGCCGGTCAATCTCGTGCTGGTGGCCGAGGGTGAGGAGGAGATCGCCTCCCCGCATTTCCACCAGATCGTGCGCGCCCCCGAGGTGATGGCGGCGCTGAAGAAATGCGACGGCATCATCATCCCCACCGCCTGGCAAGCGGCCAATGGCGCAGTGCAGATCAACCTCGGCGCCAAGGGGCCGCTGGAATTCCAGCTGGTCGCCAGCGGCGACAAATGGGGCAGAGGCCCCAAGGGTGATATCCATTCATCCTATCACGCCAGCATCGACAGCCCGGTCTGGCACCTCGTCCAGGCGCTCGGCACGCTCGTCGGCCCCGATGGCCATACCCCGGCGATCGATGGCTGGTTCGACAATGTCCGCCCGCTGACGGCGCGTGAGAAGCAGCTGATTGCCCAGACGGCGGCGGCGAATTCCGAGGCCGAAGCCAAGAAGGCACTCGGTGTGAAGATGTGGATCAACGACGAACCTTGGCAGGCCTCGCTCGAACGGCTGGCGGGGCAACCGACGATCAACATCCAGGGGCTGGTCGGCGGCTATGGCGGCGAAGGCGGCAAGACGGTGCTGCCGGGCCGCGCCGAAGCCAAGCTCGAATGCCGGCTGGTGCCCAACCAGACCAAGCAGGAAGCCGAAGCCAAGCTGCGCGCCCATCTTGCAAAACGCGGCTTCGGCGATATCGAGGTAAAGGTTTCCGGCGGTTACGACCCGACCGAAACCGCCGAGGACAGCCGGGTGATCCGCGCGCAACAGGCTGTCTATACCCGCCTCGGCGTGCCGCAGACGCTCAACCCGCGGCTTGCCGGTTCGTGGCCGGGCAGCGTGTTCACCCAGCCGCCGGTGTCATTGCCCGCCGGGCAGTTCGGGCTTGGACATGGCAGCGGTGCCCATGCGCCGAACGAATATTTCGTCGTCGAATCAAGCAATCCCAAGGTGGAAGGGCTTGCCGGCTGCACCGCCGGGTTCGTCTATTTCCTGTATGAAATGGCCGGCATCGGCTGAGGGGATTCAGGCTGTCGTGACGCGGCGGCGGCGGCGTGACACGGTAACGATGCCACCGGCGCCGATGCACAGCGCGAGCCAGCAGGCGAGCTCGCTTCGGTCGTCGTTCGGCAGCGAGGTGGCGATGACCGGATCGGCAGCGACCACAACCGGTGCCTGCCCAGCCGGAGACGGCGGCAATTCGAGCGGCGTTGCCGCGATCAACAGCGGCGCGCCAAGCCCCAGCAGCGCCAGGCCGGACACGGCCTTGCGGGCGCCTTTCGAGACGGCGGTAAACAGCGTGTTGCGCATCGACATCTCCTTTCGTGACCGACGGCCAAGCCATAGGAGATGAATGTGCCCGATTAATTACAACCGTCAAGTCATTGAAAAAAAATAATGCTGCGTTGCATCAAATGGCGACGAAGCGATCGACTCCGCCGGCATCGGTCAGGCGCTTCAGCTTGCCGCGTTCCTCGAGCCAGTGGAGGTGCGCGACCGCTTCCCCGGTAGCGATGCCATAGTCGCTTTCGCCGATCGGCTTTCTGAAAAGCGTAGAGAAGCTTTCCACCGCGGTGCGCGGCGTGGCGCAGAGCGCGACGAGCTTGTCGAGCTTGTCGGCATGATCGGCGGCGAGCTGGTCGAGCCGCACATGCAGGCCGCGAAACGGCTCGTTATGCGCCGGCAGCACCAGCGTATCGGGATCGATGGCGCGCAGCGTGTCGATGCTTTCGAGCCAGTCACCGAGCGGATCGGCATAGGGTTCGGTCGGGTAGACCGAGACGTTCGAGGTGATGCGCGGCAGCACCTGGTCGCCCGAGATCATCAGGCCGTCATTGCTGAGCAGGCATGAATGTTCGGGCGAATGGCCGCGCCCGGTGACGATCGTCCATTTGCGGCCGCCGATGGCAAGGACATCGCCGTCCCTGATCCGCTTGAACCCGGCGGGCAGCGGCCGCACGATCTTGTTGAAATGCCCCCAGCCGCGGTTGCGCAGGTTAGCCAGCGCTTCGTCGGGCCAGCCGGCGCGGATGCTGAAATCCACGGCTTCGGGCGGCGGCTCGGCGCGGATATCGAGGGTCAGGGTGCGGGCGAGCAGATATTCGGTGCGCGCGATCTCCAGCGG
>JBILPK010000109.1:0-11469 GCA_044373875.1 Polymorphobacter sp. | reverse complement strand
AGCCTTCGGTCAGGTAGAATTGCCGCAGCTTTTGCTGGTCATAGGCCAGGCGATCGGGATCATAGGTGTCGTTCGAGCTGAAAAACCGCCAGAAGCGCGACTGGCGCGTCGCCATCTGGCTGCGGATCTTCTTTTCCGAAAATTTCTCGTTGCCCAGGATGTTGATCTGGCGAACCTTGGACTTGGGGCCTTCGGTCATCTCGAAAACCACATCGACGCGATTCTGTTCGAGCAGCACGATCTTGGGTTCGACCGCAGCGGCAAAGCGTCCCGAACGGCGATAGAGTTCGAGAATGCGGCCGACATCGGCGCGCGCCTTGCTGCGCGTGAAGATCTGGCGCGGTGCAAGGCGGATTTCCTCGCGGATCTTGTCTTCCTTGACCCGCTTGGCGCCCTCGATGATGATCCGGTTGATCACCGGATTTTCCTTCACCTCGACGGTGAGCGCGCCATTGTCGTCCCGGATCGTCGCATCGGCGAACAGTTCCGAAGCGAACAAGGCCTTCAGCGCCTGGTCGGTGCGATCGCGGTCATAGCGATCGCCGATGCTCAGGTTGAGATAGGACCGCACCGTTTCGGCCTCGAGCCGCTCGGTACCGCGAATCAATACCGACCGCACGATGCCGGCGTTGGCCGCGGTTTCGGGCAAGGCACGCTCGGTGCGCGAGGCGGCAGCCGCGGCTTCGGCCTCGGCCGAAGGCACCGGCGGCGGCGCATCCGGGCGCGGCGGACGCTGCGCCAGCGCCGGCCCCGCCAGCATCGTTGAAATCAGCAGTGCAGACATCAGGCGCGGTGTTGTCCGCGACCCCTGCCCAGGGCGATAATTCACGCTTGACCGTCCTTGCCTGCCACCCGCTTGAACACAAATACCGACGAGACGCCGCGGCCCCGAAAGACCCCCGCCGCTCATCCCAGCCACCCGGTCATCCGGTCCCATACCCCGACCGACCCCAGGTCATTCCAGGTCAGCACGGCCATGAAGGTCATCAACGCAGCAAAGCCCGACATGAAGGCCCATTCCTGCGTCTTTGCGCCCATCGGTCGCCGTCTGACGGTTTCGACCGCGTAAAGCAGAAGATGCCCGCCGTCCAGCATCGGGATGGGCAGCAGATTGATAAAGCCGAGGTTGATCGAGAAGAACGCCATGAAGGCGATGAACGGCAGAATGCCCAGCGACGCCTGCTGCCCGGTCACCTGGCCGGTCTTGATCGGTCCGCCGAGGTCGGACAGGCTGCGCTGCGCCAGCACGACCTGCTTGAGCGTCGTTGCGATATTGCCGATGATCTCGCCCGTGTCCTTGATGCCGAAGCCGATGGCGGGCAGCAGCGTTACCGGTTCCACGACCTGGCCGCTGCGCGACACCCCCAGCCGACCGTGCTTGACGACATTGCCGAAGCGATCGACCGTTTTCACCTGGGCCGGGATAACGCGCAGCAACCGGCGCTCGCCCCCGCGTTCGATGACGATCTGCATCGGTTCGCCGGTGCCCGACATGACGATGGTGACGATATCCTCGAAGCGATCGACCGTGTCGTCATCGATGCTGACGATACGATCGCCGGGACGGATGCCGGCAGCCGCGGCGGGGCCATCCGCGGTAACCCCCGCCACCACCGGCGGCGTGAAGGGATGGCCGAAAGCAATATAGAATCCCGCCAGGATGATGATCGCGAACAGGAAATTCACCACTGGCCCCGCAGCAACAATGATGGCGCGCTGCCACAAGGGCTTGAAGACGAACAGGCTGGCGCGTTCCTTGTCGGGCAGCAACAGCACGGCCGGATCGGTCTGGCTGGCTTCGTTCATGTCGCCGGTGAACTTCACATAGCCACCGAGCGGCACGAGATTGATTTTCCAGCGGGTGCCGCGGGAATCGTTAAAGCCGAACAATTCCTTGCCGAAACCGACGGCGAAACTGTCGACCTTCACGCCGAAGAAACGCCCGGCGAGATAATGGCCACCTTCATGCACCACCACGAGGATCGCGATCATGACGATGTAGGTCAGCAGGGTGAAGCCGATTCCCGGCTGGGGCAGCATGTCGGTCACCTCTATGCCTCCCTTTTCACCCTGATTCAGGCCCGTGTCGCGACCTGGGCCCGCGCTTCGGCCCGGGCGCGTCGATCGGTTTCGACCACCTCGTCGAGTGATCCGACCGGCCCCGAAGCCACCCGTGCCAGCGTTGCCGCTACAATGGCGTCTATATCGAGAAACGCAACTTGCCCGGCGATGAACGCCGCCACGGCAATTTCGTTGGCGGCGTTGAGGATGCACGGCGCGCTGCCCCCGGCGCGCATCGCCTCCCACGCCAGCGCGAGGCACGGGAAGCGCGCCAGGTCGGGGGCTTCGAATTCCAGCCGGCCGATGGCGGCGAGATCGAGCCGCGCCGCCGGCGTCGCGATGCGTTCGGGCCAGGCCATCGCATAGGCGATCGGGATGCGCATGTCGGGGGTGCCGAGCTGCGCCAGCACCGAGCCATCGACATATTCCACCATCGAATGCACCACCGATTGCGGGTGGATGATGACATCGAGCTTGTCGAGCCCGACCGGGAACAGGTGATGCGCCTCGATCAGCTCGAGACCCTTGTTCATCAGCGTTGCCGAATCGATCGAGATCTTGGCGCCCATCGACCAGACCGGATGCTTGCAGGCGTCGGCAACGCTCACCCCGGCAAGCTCGGCGCGGCTGCGCGTGCGAAACGGCCCGCCGCTGCACGTCAGGATGATCCTGGCCACCCGGTCGGGCTGGTCATGATCGAAGACCTGGAAAATGGCATTGTGCTCGGAATCGACCGGCAGCAGCGTCGCGCCGCTCGCTTTCGCTGCGGCCGTCACCACCGGGCCGGCGCAAACGAGGGTTTCCTTGTTGGCGATGGCCAGCGTCGCGCCGCGTTCGACCGCGGCCAGCGTCGGCGCCAGCCCCGCCGCGCCGACAATCGCGGTCAGCACGATATCACCTGGCCGCTTCGCCGCATCGCAGATCGCTTGCGGCCCGGCACCGGCTTCGATGCCCGTGCCCGCCAGCGCTGCCTTGAGGTCCGCATAGGCCGCCGGGTCGGCGATAGCGGCAAAGCGCGCGCCGCTGGCCCGGGCGGCGGCGGCCAGCCCCTGGGCGTCGCTGTTGGCGGTCAGCGCCTCGACCCGCCAGCGGCCGGGATTGCGCGCCACGAGATCGAGCGCCTGGCTGCCCACAGATCCGGTGGCGCCAAGGATGGTCAGCGATTTCATCCGGCCCACCCAGTCGCTGCAAACACGCCGGCACCGGCGATCGCCACCGGCACCAACCCGTCGAGCCGGTCCATCACGCCGCCATGGCCGGGCAGCAGCGAGCCCGAATCCTTGACGCCAGCGCGGCGTTTCAGCCCGCTTTCGAGCAGGTCCCCCAGCACCGAAAGCACCGCCAGCGCACCCGCGAGCCCGAAGAAATAGCCGAACCCCTTGCCGCCCAGCCCGGTCAACCAGAACGCCGCCGCCCCGCCGGCGATGACGATGGCACCGACCACCCCGCCAATCGCCCCCGACCAGGTCTTGTTCGGGCTGATCGATGGCGCCAGCTTGGGACCGCCCAAGGCGCGGCCGGTGAAAAAGGCGATGATGTCCGCCGCCCAGACACAGAGCAGCAGGAAGATAACCGCCTCCAGCCCCAGCGTCAGCCCGCGCAGCCAGATCAGCGACACCGCCGGCAAGCCGCAATACAGGACGCCGGCGGCGGCAAAGCGCCCGCCGATGCTGTCGATGCGACCGCGCGACGTGCGGGCGGTTGCGGGTTTGCTGCCGAGCGTGGCGGCAAAGACTCCCAGGATCATCGCACCGAAACCGATGAGCAGCAGTGCTTCATTGAGCCGGCCGAGCGCCATCAGCATGATGACCCCGGCAAGGACTGCAAGCCCGGCGCGCATCACCAACCGCCCGAGCCGGTGCATCACCGCCCATTCGGCGAACATGACCAGCGTTGCCGCAGCAATCAGCGCCGTGAAGCCGCTGCCGCCATAGCGCACCGCCGCCAGCGCGACGATGATCAGCACCACCCCGGTGACGATACGTTTCAGCAGGGGATTGCCGGCCTTTGCCGGTGGGGTATCAGCGCCCGCCAAAGCGCCGCTCGCGCGTCGCGAATTCGGCGACCGTATCGGTCAGCGCGGCACGGTCGAAATCGGGCCACAGCGTGTCGGTCGCGACGAATTCGGCATAGGCCGATTGCCAGAGCAGGAAGTTCGACAACCGCATTTCGCCCGAGGTGCGCAGCACCAGGTCGGGCGGCGGCATCGCTGCAGTATCAAGCCGGCCTGCGAGCGCCGCGACATCGATCGTCGCCGGGTCGAGCCTGCCGGCGGCAACATCGAGCGCCAGCGCCCGCGCCGCGCGCACCAGCTCGTCCTGCCCGCCATAATTGAGCGCCATCACCAGCGTCAGCCGGCGATTGCCCGCGGTCAGCGCCCGGGCTTCGTCGAGCAGCTTGACGAGATCGGGCTG
The DNA here is from genome assembly GCA_044373875.1 of Polymorphobacter sp. Classification (GTDB taxonomy): domain Bacteria; phylum Pseudomonadota; class Alphaproteobacteria; order Sphingomonadales; family Sphingomonadaceae; genus Sandarakinorhabdus. The sequence goes on along the minus strand of JBILPK010000109.1, from coordinate 6,994 downwards.
CAGCGCCCGATAGTCGCCGATGAAATCGAGCCGCACGCCGTTCTTGTGGAGATCGTTGATTTCCGAACGGATATAGTGGCGCAGCAACCCCATCAGGTCGCTCACCTCATCGGCCGGGCGCTTCCAGTTCTCGGTCGAAAAGGCATAGAGCGTCAGGAATTCGATGCCGAGATCCGGCGCCGCCTCGACGACGCGGCGGACGGCTTCCACCCCGGCGCGATGCCCGGCGATGCGCGGCAGGCGGCGGGCCTTGGCCCAGCGGCCATTGCCATCCATGATGATGGCAAGATGGCGCAGGCCAACCCCGTCGCCGCCGCCATGCGAGGCGACCGCCCGCGTCACTTGCCGAGGATTTCCTTTTCCTTGGCAATCGTGGCGGCATCGATATCGATGATCGCCTTGTCGGTGATCTTCTGGACTTCGGCTTCGTGGCGCTTCTGTTCGTCCTGGCTGATCTTGCCCTTCTTTTCGGCGGTCTTCAGCACTTCCATGCCATCACGGCGGACGTTGCGCGCCGCGATCTTGGCCTTTTCGGCATAGGTCGACGCCAGCTTGGCCATTTCCTTGCGGCGATCCTCGGTCATGTCGGGGATCGGCAGGCGCAGCGTCTGGCCATCGGTGATCGGGTTGAGCCCGAGCCCGGCCGACCGGATCGCCTTTTCCACCGGCGTGACGTTGCTGCGGTCCCAGACCTGCACCGACAGCATGCGCGGTTCGGGCGCCGTGACGGTCGCCACCTGCGACAGCGGCATCGCCGAGCCATAGACTTCAACCGTCACCGGATCGAGCAGGCTGGTATTGGCGCGGCCGGTGCGCAGGCCGGCGAGATCATGCTTGAGGGCTTCGATGGCACCGGTAGTGCGGCGTTCCAGATCGGCCTTCCACGGGCCGGGTTCGAATTCAGCCATGGGCCTGTTCTCCTGCTTTGACCGCGGCGTCATTGGTGACGATCGTCGACAGCGCGCTGCCATCGAGGACCGCGGCCAGCGCGCCGGGTTCGCGAATGTTGAAAACCACGATGGGGATATTGTTGTCGCGGCACAATGATACCGCCGATGCGTCCATGACCTTCAGGTCGTTGGCGAGCACGGTCGAATAGCTGACACTGTCATAACGCTTGGCGCCCGGCACTTTCTTGGGGTCGGCATCATAGACGCCATCGACCGAAGTGCCCTTGAACAGCGCATCGCAGCGCATTTCGGCGGCGCGCAACGCGGCACCGCTGTCGGTGGTGAAGAACGGGCTGCCGGTGCCGGCGGCAAAGATCACCACCCGGCCTTTTTCGATATGCCGTTCGGCGCGGCGGCGGATATAGGGCTCGCACACCGATGCCATCGGGATGGCGGACTGCACCCGCGTGTCGACACCAAGCTGTTCGAGTGCGTCCTGCATGGCGAGCGCGTTCATGATCGTCGCCAGCATGCCCATATAGTCGGCGGTGGTGCGGTCCATGCCCTTGGCCGAACCGGCGATACCGCGAAAGATATTACCGCCACCGATGACGAGGCAAAGCTCGTACCCGGCATCGTGCGCCGCCTTCACTTCGCCGGCGACGCGCGCGACGGTGGCGGGATCGATGCCGAAGGCTTCGTCGCCCATCGCCGCTTCGCCCGAAAGCTTGAGCAGGATGCGTTTATAGCCGGACGCTGGCATTACTGACCCTTATTTCCCATAGTCCGCAAGATGGCGCGCGCCACCCTAGCCAGCGCGCGCGGCGCTGCCAAGCATGTTGGTCGGGCCGGCGCTGCGGCCGGCCCGAACCCGATCAGATGCCGGCGGCCGCGGCGACTTCGGCGGCAAAGTCCTTTTCCTCGCGCTCGATGCCTTCACCGAGCTGGAGGCGGACAAAGCTGCTGATCGTGATGGCGGTGCCGGCGGCCTTGGCAGCATTGGCGACGACATCGGCGATCTTGGTCTTGCCGTCGATGACAAAGACCTGGGTCAGCAGCGAATTTTCCTGGGCATATTTGCGCACGCCGCCTTCGATCATCTTTTCGATGATTTCGGCAGGCTTGCCCGAGGTCGCGGCCTTTTCGCGGGCGATGGCACGCTCGCGCTCGACCAGCGCCTGGTCGAGACCGGTTTCGTCCAACGCCAACGGATTCGCAGCAGCGATGTGCATGGCGATCTGCTTGCCCAGCGGTTCGAGCACATCGGCCGAAGCCGCGGATTCGAGCCCGACGAGGACGCCGATCTTGCCCAGGCCCGATGCGGTCGCGTTGTGGACATACGACGTCACGATGCCTTCATTGACATCGACGATCGCAGCGCGGCGCAGCGTCTGGTGCTCACCGATGGTGGCGACATTGTGGGTCAGCTTGTCATGCACGCTGCCATCGCTTTCCGGATAGGATGCGGCGAGCAGCGCGGCGACATCGCTGCCGAGTTCGGCGGCGATCTGGGTGACGGTGCGCACGAAACCCTGGAAGGTTTCGTTCTTGGCGACGAAATCGGTTTCCGAATTGACTTCGACCATGGCGCCGCGCTTGCCGGCGACGGTGACGCCGATCAGGCCTTCGGCGGCGGTGCGGCCGGCCTTCTTGGCAGCGGCGGCGAGGCCCTTGGTGCGCAGCCAGTCGACCGCGGCTTCCATGTCACCCACGGTTTCGTTGAGCGCCTTCTTGCAGTCCATCATGCCTGCGCCGGTACGGTCGCGCAGATCCTTCACCATTGCTGCGGTGATATCGGCCATGAGCTTGGCTCCTCTTGAGGTTCGAATGGCCGTTGGACGGCCAATGTTGCAATTTGAAGATTGATCTCTGCAAAAACGGCCGGGCGCAGTGGCTGCGCCCGGCGGTCATTGCGGGGGTCAAGCGGCCGGGCGGCCGGCTTGTGCCCTTCAGGCCTGCGCGACCACGTCGGCGGCAGGTGCTTCGAAGGCGGCTTCGACAGCGGCATCGGCCGGCGCTTCAAGCGCATATTCGACCGGTGCTTCTTCCATGCCACCGATGTCGATGCCGCGGTCGGCAGCACGGCCCTGGCGGGCCTCGATCACCGTGTCGGCGATGGCATTGACGTACAGCAGGATGGCGCGGCTGGCGTCATCATTGCCCGGCACCGGGAAAGCGATGCCCGAAGGATCGGTGTTGGTGTCGAGAATGGCGACGACCGGGATGCCGAGGACATTGGCTTCCTTGACGGCCAGTTCTTCCTTGTTGACGTCGATGATGAAGATGACATCCGGCAGGCCGCCCATGTCGCGAATACCGCCGAGCGACAGCTCGAACTTGTCGCGCTCACGGGTGAGCTTCAAAATTTCCTTCTTGGTCAGGCCAACGGTGTCGCCTGCCAGCTGCTCTTCGAGCTGCTTGAACTTCTTGATCGAGCCGCTGATCGTCTTCCAGTTGGTGAGCATGCCGCCCAGCCAGCGATGGTTGACATAATGCTGGCCGCAACGACGCGCCGCTTCGGCGATCGGATCCTGCGCCTGGCGCTTGGTGCCGACGAACAGCACCTTGCCACCGGCCTGGACGGTGCCACGCACGAAATCGAGTGCACGCGCGAACAGCGGGACCGACTGCGACAGATCGATGATGTGGACGCCGTTGCGATCACCGAAGATGTAAGGCTTCATCTTCGGGTTCCAGCGGTGGGTCTGGTGGCCGAAATGGGCGCCGGCTTCCAAAAGCTGCGCCATCGTTACGACGGGTGCCGCCATAGTTCTTCTCCTCTATCCGGTTGGACCGCTGCAGGGGATGTTCGGGTTTGACGCCGACACCGGATGGGTTGCCCCTGCATGGGGTTTCCGGCGGATTTGCCGGAAGCGCGGCCATAGCGGCGAGGGCGATTCGGGTCAAGCCATTGCGTTGTCCGCCCACCGGCACCCTGTTAGAATATTGACCAGCCAGCAAAAGGGGTTCGACCCATGACGACATTGTCCGGCGCCCGCCCGGTAACCTTCATCATGACGTCCGACCCGGCCCGGTCGCGCGCCTTTTACGAAACGCAACTCGGCTTGCCGCTCGGCCCGCAGGACGCTTTCGCCACCGTTTATATTCTTGGCGGCGCCAACCTGCGCGTCACCTATATCCCCGATTGGCAGGCCGGCGCGCATCCGGCGCTTGGCTGGCATGTTGCCGATATCGTCGCCAGCGTGACGGCGCTGCGTGCCAGGGGCGTCGCCTTCACCATCTACCCGGGCTTCGGCCAGGACGAACTCGGCATCTGGACGGCACCCGGCGGCGACGCGAAGGTGGCGTGGTTCAACGACCCCGACGGCAATGTGCTCAGCCTGACGCAAGGCTGAACTTATTTCGGCGCAACGCGCAGCAGCTTGCCCGCCTTGTCATCGGTCAGCAGCCACAGCGCGCCATCGGGCCCTTCGACGACATCGCGAATGCGCTCGCTGCGGTCCCCGAACAGGCGTTCCTCGCCCACCACCTTGTCGTCCTGCAGCACCAGCCGCACCAGCGCGGCGGCGGCGAGGCCGCCCATAAAGACATTGCCGCGCCATTCCGGCACCAGCTTGCCCGAATGGATCGCCATGCCCGATGGTCCGATCACCGGGTCCCAATAGTAAAGCGGCTGTTCCATCCCCGGCGCCTGGGTGATCGCGGCACCGATCGGCTTGCCCGAATATTCCTCGCCATAGGTGATCGTCGGCCAGCCATAATCCTTGCCCGGCTCGATGCGGTTGAGCTCGTCGCCGCCTTGCGGGCCATGTTCGGCCTCCCACAAGCGGCCCTGTGCATCAAGCGCCGCCGCCTGGACGTTGCGGTTGCCGCGCGTCCAGATTTCGGGGCGGGCGCCGGCGGTCTTCACGAACGGATTGTCGGTCGGCACCGAACCGTCGCGGTTGATCCGCGCGATCTTGCCGAAATGGCTGCCAAGGTCCTGTGCCTGCATGCGGCCCGCCAGGATCGAACGTTCGCCCATGGTGACGAACAGCGTGCCGTCCCTGGCAAATACCAGCCGGCCGCCGAGGTGCTGGCGCGATTCGATCGTCGGCAACATGCGGAAAATGACCTTGACCTCGGTCATCTTCGGCTGCGGGCCATCGACGAGTACGCCGCGCGCCACGGCGAGGCCGTTGCCGCCGGTGCGCGGCTCGGCATAGCTCCAGAATACCGTCCCCTTCGGTTCATCCGCCGGCACGGCAATGCCGAGCATGCCGCCCTGCCCGCGGGCATCGACGGCGGGCAAGCCGGCAACCGGCGCCGACTTGCTGCCGTCGCGGCCGATGATGCGGATCGCGCCGGGCGCCTTTTCGGTCACCAGCATGCGGCCATCAGGCAGGAAGGCGAGGCCCCAGGGCGACGCCAGGCCGGTGGCGACTTCGGTGACGGCGAGCGGCGTCTTCGTGGTCACCGCCTCGGCGCGGGTCTGGCCGGCGAAAGCGGGCTTGAATTCGGGCACATTGGCTTCCCCCTGCAACACCGGATCGGCGCTCGCCGGCGCCTGGCTGCAGGCGGCGGTGGTGATCAGCAGGGCAAGAACGAATGAGCGCACGGGAAATCCTTTCACGGGTAACGGCGCCTTAACGCCGGAAAGCGCAATTCGTCCAGTTGGCGTGTTGTTTTGTCGGCGAGGCTGGAGCGTGCCCGGCGCTTGGTCAGGCGCCGGCGGCACTCATCCGCGGCACGCCGAGAAAATCGCGCTTGCCCAGCTTCACGCCCTGGTTGCGCATGATGTCGTAGAGCGTCGTCGCGTGGAAATAGAAATTCGGCTGGCTGAACGACAGCAGGAACTGGTCACCGACGAACGGCATCTCCATCGTGCCGAGCGCGAAGATCACCGGCTGGCCGATGAAGCTTTCCATTTCGGCTTCGGTGATCGCCGCCAGCCCGGCATCGGCGGCGGCGAGCGCGGCCTTCAACCCGGCAAAATCGGTCGGCATATCGGCAAAATTCGGGCTGAAGCGGCCGGCGCGGACCCCTTCGATGGCGCCCAGGCTGTGCGCCGCCACCGATCGCACCTGAAAAGGTACCGGCGCCATGTCGGGAGCGAGACTGGCGCCGATCAGCGCCGCGTCGCCGCAGCCGGTTGCCGCAGCATGCGCCTCGGCCTTGCCGAGCACGCCGATGCACGCCGCGATGATCTGGCGGGCCGAAGGCACAAAGGCAGCATGCAGGGAAATCGGCATGGCGGGACTCCGGTCAAAAACAGGCGCAGACCGCGCCCAGGCAGATCAATGCTGCGTTTCGGGCATCCGCACGACCAACCCGTCGAGATCGCCCGACGCATGGATCTGGCACGCCAGCCGGCTGTTGTCCTGGCGGCCATCCGCCAGGTCGAGCATATCGGCTTCCATCTCGGTCATCGTACCGGTCTTGGGCAGCCACGCCGGGTCGATATAGACATGGCAGGTCGCGCAAGCGGCATTGCCGCCGCAATCACCGTCGATGCCGGGCACGCCATTGCCGAGCGCGCCTTCCATCAACGACATGCCATCGGCCAGATCAACGGCGTGTTCGGTGCCGTTGAATTCGATATAGGTGATCTTCGCCATGACGCGTCCTGATGACTGGGGTGTTGCTGGGGTTCAGGCCGGAATGCGGACCATGAGCGATTTATAGCCCTTCACGAATGCCGACGGCACGCGTTCCGGCTCACCCATCACTTCGATGTTGTCGAAGCGCTTGAGGATTTCTTCCCACAGGATCTTCAATTGCAGTTCGGCGAGACGATTGCCGACGCAGCGATGGATGCCGAAGCCGAACGACATGTGCTGGCGGGCGCGCGGCCGGTCGATGATGAAGGCATCGGGATTTTCGATCGCGCGTTCGTCACGGTTGCCCGAAACATACCACATGATGACCTTGTCACCCTTGCGGATGTGCTCGCCACCCAGGATCGTGTCCTCGAGCGCGGTGCGGCGCATGTGCGCCAGCGGCGTCTGGTAACGGATGATCTCGCTGACCAGCGATTCGATGAGCGCCGGCCGAGCCTGTTCATTGGCGTCGCGCAGCTTCTTCAACTCGCCGGGATTGTCGCTGAGGAACTTCAGCCCGCCGGTGATCGAATTGCGCGTCGTGTCGTTGCCGCCGACAATAAG
>JBILPK010000108.1:0-11470 GCA_044373875.1 Polymorphobacter sp. | reverse complement strand
AAAAGCACATGGCAGGGGGCTTTCCTTCAAGATGTTGGGGGGGCCGAACAGGGTTGGAGCCCGGACCGTCTTGAAACGATCCGGGCTCCTTCCCCTGCCAGAGACGATTACTGGTATTCGACGGCGACGATGAAGCGGCCGGTGTACTTGCCGGCGGCCTGACGGACGCCAACGTCGAGCGTGCCACCAACGGTGAAGCTGTCGGCACCCTTGACGAGACGGCCGCTGTCCTGCGAACCTGTGAAGTCATAGACCTTCATGGCGTCGCCCTTGTCGTTGGTGATTTCGATGCCGCCCGGCAGCGAGATCGTGTAGACGGCGTCGGCTTCGCCCTTGACGTCGAACGCAGCGGCGGTGTGGTCGGCGGTCAGGCAGGTCAGCGCGGCGTCGCACTTCTTGTCACCGGCCGGGGTCACGAGGACGCTGCCGCTTTCGGTCAGCGACGGCGCGACGGTGCCGAAATACAGCGACGAAGTATTTTCGATTTCGAGCGGAGCGATGATCTTCGCGCCGGCGCCGGCTTCGGCGGTCACGGGTGCAGCGTTGGCAGCGGCAGCGCCGGCAACGGCGAGGACGGTGGCGAGAGCGAGGGTCGAGATGAAGTTGCGCATGGGTATTCTCCGTTAAGGTTGCCATCTGGCAGACGTGAGCGTCGGAACTGTTCCGGCTCTGCTCCTTTCCTTTCAAGAAGCGTGCCAAGTGGGTCGCCCTAGGAGAAAATCGAAAATCACCCGCCAAAACACCCGAAAAGGCGCGGATTCATTGCCAAATGATAAAGATGTGCGTTGCAAAATGCGAAAATCGCGCAGTTTGCAAAGACTGAAAAATCGAGCGCCATCCGGTTCCCTCCCCGCCGGGGGAGGGAGAAGCTTACGCCTTATGCTCCGGCGAGCGCTGCGAGTTGCACCCGCGCCGCCGCGACCGTTTCTTCGACGAGGCTGAGCAGCGTATCGCCATCGGCGGCGCGGCGGCGGCTCCCGCCCAGAAAGGCAACCAGCGCCAGCGCCCCGAAATTGCCGGCAACGCCAGTCAGGCTGTGGCGGGCGCGGCGCATCATGTCGTCGTCGCCAAGCGCGGCGCCGCGAGCGAAATCCGCCGCCAGCATGTCGAGATCGCGCACCATCTGATCAACGAGCAACGGCCGCCGCGCCGGCGGCAGCGCCGTCAGTGTGGCGGCAAAGGCTTCGCTATCGATCAGCGGCGGAGTGGCCACCGACGGGGCAAAGGCGTCGGTCAGCGCCGCCGCCAGCGCCGCCAGCCCGATCGGCTTGGCGAGGCAACTGGTCATGCCGGCCGCGACCAGGGCCTCGCGTTCGGACTGGATCGCCTGGGCGGTGATGCCAATGATCGGCACTGTCGCGGCAATCTCGCCGGCCCGGATGCGCCGTATCGCCTCGGCGCCGTCCATCACCGGCATCTGGATATCCATCAGCACCGCATCGAAGCGCACCTGGGCCAGCGCGGTCAGCGCCTGCGCGCCATCGCCGACGACAAGATGGTCGCAGCCCAGCGTATCGAGCATCGAGGTCAGCACGATCTGGTTGGTCTCGATATCCTCGGCAACCAGGATGAACGGCCGCTTACCCGCGACGAGCAGGGGCGCGATGCTCGTCTCGCGCGGCGGCGCGATGCCAGAGTCGCGCGGCGCGACCGGCGCTTCGTCAACCGGCAGCGGCGCGTCGATGCCGGCGTCGGCGATCTCGATGATCGTGTCGATCAATGCCTGCAATACATCGCCGGCCCGCCGCGCGCGCGCCAGCTGGTCGGCCTGCGCGGGGGCAAGGTCGCTGCGCGCCAGGGCCGTCATCATGCCGAGCACTCCGTTCAACGGCGTGCGGATATTGTGGCTCATCTGCGCAAGGAAGCGCGATTTGGCGCGGTGCGCGGCTTCGGTACGCTCATGGCTGTCGGCGAGCGCCTTGGCCGTGGTTTCGAGCTCGGCAACGCGTTCGGCCAGCGCCGCTTCAGCGCGTGACAGCCGCACCAGGTTGCGCTGCACCATCAGCCGCAGCGCGTCGGCATGGCGCTTGGCGGTGCGGCGCTCAGTAATGTCCTCCACCGTGCCCGACACGCGGATGCGGCCGCTGGCGGCATCGCGGCTGCGCTCCTGCCGCGACCGCAGCCAGCGCAGCGCGCCATCGCCGCGCCGGATACGGAATTCGAGTTCGATGCGATCGCTGTCGCCCTCGCCGTTCTGGAACGCATCTTCCAGCGCGGTTATCCGGTCGCGATCGAGCGGATGCAGCGCCGATACGACATCGTTGAGCGACAAATTCGCGTCAGGATCGCGGCCGAACAGCTGGTTGACCGTTTCCGAAACGACGAAGGGCTCGCCCACGATGCGGTAGAAGGTGGCGATACCGCCCACCGTCTGCGCCAACAGCAGGTTGCGATTGCCCTGGTCGAGCCGGGCAATCAGTTCCTCCTCGCGCTGGCGCAGCTCGCGATTGCTGCGATCGAGCTCGCGCGAACGGCGTTCGAGCAGGCTTTCGGCCTCGCGCCGCGCCGCTTCGGCGCGCGCGAGACGGCGTTCGAGCAGCGCGACATGGCCGTCGGGCGTCAGGTTCATGGCCGGGGCTCCTGCCAGACAGCGATGCGCGCGGTGGCAGCGGCGATGGCGCCGGCCAGCCGGTCGGCCAGCCAGCCGCAATCGGCGGGCGCGATCTGCTCCAGGCTCGCTTCCCCGCAGGCGCACAGCCCCGCCAGCGCCGCATCGCCCAGTGTCTGCGCCACGCCCTTGAGGGCATGCAGGCCGGTGCGGGCCGCCGCGACATCGCCGCTGGCCAGCGCTGCGGCAATCGCTACGCCCTGCAGGCCGATATCCTTGCCGGCGCTCGCCGCCAGCCGCAGCCGCGCCGATGGCGGCAGCGCGGCGAACAGCGCCGTCAGCGCCGCCACCGGATCGGTATCATCGACGGCGCGCGGGGCGGCCAGCAGCGGCACCAGCACCGCCGCCAGCCGGGCGCGATCGAACGGCTTGCCCAGCACGGCATCGGCACCGGCCTGGCGCAGCGCCTCGCTGCCCAGCACGTTGCCGGCGGTGAAGCCGATGATCGGCACCCGCCCCGCCGGCCCGGGCAGCAGCCGCGCCAGCCGCGTTGCCGCGACGCCATCGAGCCGCGGCATCTGGCTGTCCATCAGCACCGCATCGAAATCGCCCAGCGCCAGCAGCGACAGCGCCGCCACGCCATTGCCCGCCACCGCCGTCGTGGCGCCGAGCAGCGCCAGTTGCGCCACGACGATCTGGCGGGTGGTCTCGGTATCCTCGACGACCAGCAGGTGCGGCGGCGTGCCCGCCGCGGTGACCAGCGCCGCCGGCACCGCGCTGTCATCGGCCAGCGTCGCTGCCGGCAATGGCAGGCTGAGCGTGAAGCGGCTGCCCTGCCCGGCGATGCTTTCGACCGCGATGGTGCCGCCCATCGCCTCGGCAAGCTTGCGGCAGATCGACAGCCCCAGCCCGCTGCCGCCATGCCGCCGCGCGATGCCGGCATCGGCCTGGCGCCAGGCATCGAACAGCGTCGGCACGGCATCGGCCGCGACGCCGATGCCGGTATCGGTGATGGTGAGGACGATCATGCCGGCGGCATCGCGCGCGCAGGCGATGGCGACCCCGCCCTGCGCGGTGAACTTGACCGCATTGCCGATCAGGTTGGACAGGATCTGCTGCACCCGCGCCGGATCACCCGTTACCGGCAGCGTCTCGGGCGCCGCCACGGTCAGCGACAGCGCCTTGGTCTGCGCCAGCGGCCGGAACAATTGCGCCGTCTGGTCGATCAGCGCGACAAGGTCGAACGCCACCATTTCGAGCTGAACGGCATTGCTGTCGAGCCGGCTGTGTTCGAGCACATCGTCGAGGATGACCATCATCGTGCGCGCCGACCGGGCGATGCCGGCGACCGAAATATCGGCCGGAATGCTGCCGCCCCCCTGGCCGAGCAGGTCGAGCATGCCGATGATGCCGGTCATCGGGGTACGGATCTCGTGGCTCATCGTCGCCAGCAATTGCGCACGGTCGGCGGCGGCGGCATCGGCGGCCTCGCGCGCCGCAGTCAACCGGGCGGTGGCTTCATGGGCTTCGGTAATGTCGCGCATCACCCCGAAGATCGCCTCGACTTCGCCCGACGCGCCATATTCGGGCAGCGACTGGATGGCGACCCGCCGCGTTGCGCCATCGGCGCGGATGATCTCGGTTACCAGCGTTTCGCCGCTGCGCTGGCCGATCAGCCGCTCGATCATCGTCGTCACCGATCCCGCGCCGGCGGGGGTATAATAGCCCATGACAATCGCCATGGTCACCGGCATGCCGAGTGTCAGGCCATGAATGCGGTAACAGCCCGGCGACCACGATACCGTGTCCTCGCCGATGCGGAAGCGCCAATGGCCGATCTCAGCCATGTCCTCGGCCAGGGTCAGCAGACGCAGGCTTTCGGCGACCTGCAACTGGCGCTCGCGTTCCTCGGTGGTGTCGCGCATGATTTCGGCAAAGCCGGCAAGCGCGCCGTCCTCGTCATGGATCGCTTCGGTCAGCACCGCCGCCCAGAAGCGGCTGCCATCGCGGCGCCGGCGCCAGCCTTCGGCAAAGGCCCGGCCCTGTTGCAGCGCCAGGTTGCGCATTGCGCCGGGGTCGGCCGCGTCATCCCCCGCATCGGCAAGAAGATCGACCGGCATGCCAAGCGCTTCGGCAGCAGCATAGCCGGTGATGCGTTCGGCGCCGCGGTTCCAGTTGGCGATCACGCCGCCGGGATCGAGCATGTAGAGCGCGTAATTCTCGACATTCTGCGCCAGCAGGTCGAACGAGCGCGTCAGCCGGTCACGCTCGGCGCGGATGGCGCTTTCCATCGCGGCGAAATTGGCGTTGAGCCGGGCGACCTCCTCGGGCACCCCGGGTTCGCCGGGCAGCACCGGCACCGCCTGGCCCGACAGCGCCGCAATCGCTTCGGAACGATCGGCCAGCGCCAGCAGCGGCACGCCGACGGTGCGGCGCAGGAACTGGCGCAGCAACAGCACCGTCGCCAGCACCGACAGCAACCCGACAAGCAGGATCGTCTGGGCCGAGCGGACCGATTGCGCCAGCACGATCCGGCGCGGGAAAAAGGTGATGACATCCCAATCGGGGGTCGCCACCGGATTGACAGCGACATAGGCGCCGAGCGCGGCAACATAGCCTTGGAAATGCCGGTCACCGCCGGCCTTTTCGCGTGATTGCCGCAGGAAAGTCCAAAGCGCGCGCAGGTCGGGATCGGGCGATGCACCAAGGTCGAGGCTGGGGGCCGCGGCAGCACGATCCCCTGACGCCAGCCGCGCGTCATAGATGACCCGCCCGGCGCGCGAGACGATGAGCGTCGTCGCATTGGGCAGGCCCTTGCGGATGCCCTCCACGGGCAGTTCGTCGAGCGCGATGCTGACTCCCCAGGCGCCGACATGGCGGCCCGAGACATCGAAGGGCAGCACACAGCCCGTCGTCCAGGTGCGGCCGCTGGGATCGTAATTGGCGGGCTCGAGATCGGTGCAGCGCAGTGTCCGCGCCGGATTGGCCGCCGGCGTCGCCAGCCGCGCGACATTGCTGCCCTGGAAATCCAGCGTCGCGGGCGCCTTGGCGCGATAGAAGAGCAGCCGGTCCTGGCGCAGCGGGCCGTAGATCAGGATGTCGTTGTCGGGGGTGTAGAAATAGAGGTTGCTCAGTTCCGGCCGCATCCCCGGGGCCAGCATACGCAGCGTGTCATAGGCCGCGACCAGCCGGCGCAGCCGCTCGGGCGGCAGGTTGGCACCCCCCGGAATGAAGGCGCCGATGCCTTCGACTAGGCTGCCGTCGCTGCGGATTTCCCCTGCGAACAACGCCGGCCGGCTGCGGCGCGTGCCATCGGGTTGCTGCGGAAAATCGCGTGCCACCATGGCGGCGGCATCGGGGCGCGGTGCTGCCAGGCTCGCCCGCATCGCGGCGCTGGCGCGCGCCTCGATCTCGCGCAGCTTGGCAAAGCGCTGTTCCTGTTCGCTGGCGACGGTTTCGCCATAGGCCTGCAACGCCGTCAGCGCCGTCGCTTCAGACCGGGCGCGGACCTGCAGGAAGGTGATCGGGGCGGCCACCAGGAACAGCAGGCCCACGACCAGCGCGATGGTCGAGGTCGCCTGCGCGGTGAAGGTGCGTGTGGCCAAGGGATCCTCCGATCCGCGCCGCGATCAATGTGGTGCGGCGGCTGCGAAATCCTGGAAGGCGCGCAGCTTGCGGGCGTTGCTGCGCAATTCCTGCAAGGTCAGCACATCGTCGCGATTGGTATCGAGCGTTTCGAAGCCGGCCGCCTTGCCGCCGGCCGCCAGCCATTCGTCCTTGGCGATGCGTTCGTCGCCGTTGACGTCCATCTTCTTCAATTCGGCGGTGATCGCCATCAATTTCTCTTCGCGGGTGGCGCCGGGGATCGTGCTCGGGCCGACGCTGCCAGCCTGGGGCCCGGCCTGGGGGCCAGTCTGGGCGGTCGCCGCACTCGCGATCAGCACGGCGGCAAGCAGGATCGGCTTCATCGTCATCGTCTTCCTCATGCCGCGATGCTGTTCCACGCCGCCAGCGCTGCTGTCTTATAGGCTTCGGCAAGGGTTGGATAGTTGAAGCTGTTTTCCATGAAGAAATCCAGCCCGCCGCCCAGGTTGATCACCGCCTGGCCTATATGGACGAGCTCGGTCGCGCCTTCGCCGATGATGTGGACGCCGAGCAGGCGATGGTCATCGGCGGCAAAGACCAGCTTGAGCAGCCCCGAATCGAGCCCCATGATATGCCCACGCGAGGTTTCCGCCAGCGGTGCGATGCCGACCAGCGTGGCGATGCCCTTGGCTGTCGCCGCTTCCTCCGCCAGCCCGACGGTGGAGATTTCGGGCACCGAATAGATGCCATAGGGAAAATTTGCCGGCGGCGGCGGCGGCGCGAGGCCAAAGGCGTGGCAGGCGGCGATCCGCCCCTGCTCGAGCGAGGTCGACGCCAGCGCCGGAAAGCCGACGACATCGCCGGTGGCATAGATGTGCGGCACCGCGGTCTGGAAGCTGGCGGGGTCGACCGCCAGGCGGCCGCGGCCATCGGTGGCCAACCCGGCATTTTCGAGCCCCAGCCCCGGCGTCGCGCCCATCCGGCCCGCCGCATACAGCACCATGTCGACCGCGATGCGCGTGCCATCCTCGAGCACCACCACCGGCCGGCCATCGCCGCCGCGATCGACCCCGGCCAGCCCCGAACCCAGCCGGATATCGACGCCGCGCGTCACCAGTTGCCGGGTGAATTCGGCAATGATGCCGGCATCGACGAAATCGAGAAAGCTGTTGCGCGGTTCAATCAGTGTCACATGCGCATCAAGCGCCGACAAGATGGTGGCATATTCGATGCCGATCACCCCGGCGCCGACGACCGCGATGCTGCCGGCCAGCGTCGGCGCCGACAACAGGGTATCGCTGTCGACGACATCGATGCCGTTGAAGGGAATGGTCTCGGGCCGGAACGGCGCGGTGCCGACGGCGATGACGACATGCGCGGCACGGACCCGGCGCACCTCGCCATCGGCGGCGGTGATGGCGATGACATGCGGATCGACAAAGGCGGCACAACCGGCCGCGACCTCGACCCCGTTGCGGGCGAACTGGTCGAGCAGTACCTCGACTTCATGCGTGAGCGTCGCGCGCACCCGCAGTGCCAGGTCGGCGCGATCGATATCGGCATCGACGCGATAGTCGGCGCCGTAAAAGCCGCGTTCGCGCCAGCCGGTGAGATTGAGCACGGTCTCACGCAGCGTCTTGGATGGCATGGTGCCGGTGTGCACCGAAACGCCGCCGACATGCGCCGATTTTTCCACTACCAGCACGCGCTTGCCGATCTTGGCGGCCTGGATCGCGGCGCGGCGCCCGGAAGGGCCGCTGCCGATCACCACCAGATCATAATCGTCCATTGTCCCGTCCCCCTGCGTGTCTGTTGCAACCCGCCACGCCGCCTTGCCCTGCGCCCCGGTTTCGGGCGACACTGCGGCATGACCGAACCCCTGCCCTGCCACGCCGAAGGCGGCTGCCACTGCGGCACCGTGCGTTTTGCCGTCCGCTTCCCCAGCTCGCCAATTCTACTCGATTGCAACTGTTCGATTTGTACAAAAACCGGCTTTTTGCATCTGATCGCCGGTGCCGATGATTTCACCCTGCTGCGCGGCGGCGATGCGCTGAGCGACTATCGCTTCGGCACCGGCACGGCGCGGCACCTGTTCTGCTCGGTGTGCGGGATCAAGAGCTTTTATGTGCCGCGCTCGCACCCCGATGGCTTCAGCGTCAACTGGCGGGCGCTCGATGGCGTGGCGGGCATCTCGCCCGTCATCACCCCCTATGATGGCGCCGGTGGCTGGGAAGCGGCGCGCGCCGCGCTGGGCGACGCATGAGCCACATGCGCCACGACCCCGACGCGCCGGCGGAAGCGACGATCGGCTTCGATGACTGGCTGCGCGCCGATGTACGGGTCGGCACGATCATCGCCGCCGGCGACTTTCCCGAAGCGCGCAAGCCAGCACTGAAACTCACCATCGATTTCGGCGCGGTCATCGGCACGCGCAGATCGAGCGCGCAGATCACCCGGCACTATGCACCCGAAGCGCTGATCGGCCGCCAGGTCATCGCCGTCATCAATTTCCCGCCGCGCCAGATCGGCAAGTTCCTGTCGGAAGTGCTGACGCTGGGGGTGCCCGATGCGGAGGGCGAGGTGGTGTTGCTGCATCCCGAGCAGCCGGTGCCGAATGGTGGGCGGCTGTTCTGACCTCCCTCCCCCCCTGCGGGGAGGGCGACTCGCGAAGCGAGCGGGGTGGGGGTCCCCGTGCGGCCACAGGCAGACCCCCACCCCGGGTCGCCTTCGGCGTCTCTCGCCCTCCCCGCAGGGGGGAGGGAGTTGGGTTAACGCCCGGTCTGCCCGCGGTGCATCAGCTTGGCGTCCGCCAGCACCAGCGCCACCATCGCCTCCATCACCGGCGCAGCGCGGATGCCGACGCAGGGGTCGTGGCGGCCCTTGGTGACGATCTCGGTGGCGCTGCCGTCTTTCGCAATCGTCTCCACCGGCGTCAGGATCGAACTGGTCGGCTTCAGCGCCATGCGCACGACGATCGGCTGCCCCGTCGAAATGCCCCCCGCCGTGCCGCCGGCATGGTTGGCGAGGAACTCGGGGCCATCGGTGCCCGGCCGCATCCGGTCGGCATTGTCCTCACCGCGCAGGCGTGCGGCGGCGAAACCATCGCCGATCTCGACACCCTTGACCGCGTTGATGCCCATGCACGCCGCCGCCAGCTGGCTGTCGAGCTTGTGATACAGCGGCGCGCCCCAGCCGGCGGGCACGCCGGTCGCGGTGCATTCGACGATGGCGCCGAGTGACGACCCCGCCTTGCGCGCCGCATCGAGCACGACTTCCCATTGCGCCGCCGCCTCGGCATCGGGGCAGAAGAACGGGTTGCGGTCGATCTCGGCATCGTCGAAGCGGCTGTAATCGATGGCGATGCCGCCGAGTTCGACGAGATAGGCCCGCACCCGCACCTCGGGGATCACCGCCCGCGCCACCGCGCCCGCCGCCACCCGCGACGCGGTTTCGCGCGCCGACGACCGCCCGCCGCCGCGCGGATCACGATGGCCATATTTGGCGTCATAGGCATAATCGGCATGGCCGGGGCGATAGGCCTTGCCGACCTCGGAATAATCCTTCGAGCGCTGGTCGACATTCTCGATCATCAGGCTGATCGGCGTGCCGGTGGTCAGGCCCTCGTGCACCCCCGACAGGATGCGCACCTGGTCGGGCTCCTGCCGCTGCGTCGTGAAGCGCGACGTGCCGGGGCGGCGCTTGTCGAGCCAGGGCTGGATATCGGTTTCGGAAAGCGCGAGGCCGGGAGGGCAGCCGTCAACGACCGCGCCAATGGCGGGACCATGCGATTCCCCCCAGGTCGTGAAGCGGAACAGGTGGCCGAAGCTGTTGTGGCTCACGCCACGCTCATGTCCGGCGCGTCCTCGGCCTTCATGCCGATGACATTGTACCCGGCATCGACATGGTGGATTTCGCCCGTCACCCCGGACGACAGGTCACTGACAAGATACAGCCCGGCGCCGCCGACATCCTCGATCGTCACGTTGCGGCGCAGCGGCGCATTATATTCGTTCCATTTCAGGATGTAGCGGAAATCGCCGATCCCGCTCGCTGCCAGCGTCTTGATCGGGCCGGCGCTGATCGCGTTGACGCGTACCTTCTGGGGGCCCAGGTCCATCGCCAGATATTTGACGCTGGCCTCGAGTGCCGCCTTGGCGACACCCATGACATTATAATGCGGAATGACCTTTTCGGCGCCATAATAGCTCAGCGTCAGCAGCGATCCGCCCTCGGGCATCATCGGCAAGGCGCGCTGGGCGATGGCGGTGAAGCTGAACACGCTGACGTTCATCGTCAGCAGGAAATTGTCGAGCGACGTGTCGACATAGCGGCCGCGCAGTTCGTTCTTGTCTGAAAAGCCGATGGCGTGGACGAGGAAATCGATCGTCCCCCAATCGGCCTTCAGCGCTTCGAACATCGCATCGATGCTCGCCATTTCGGTGACGTCGCACTCGTAAAGCCGCGCCACGCCCAGCGATTCCGCCAGCGGGCGCACCCGCTTTTCGAGCGCTTCGCCCTGATAGGAAAAGGCGATTTCGCCGCCCTGTGCCGCGATCGCCTTGGCAATCCCCCAGGCGAGGCTGCGGTCATTGGCAACGCCCATGATCAGGCCGCGCTTGCCACTCATCAATCCGGCCATACGTCTCCAGCCATTCTTATATTGTTGAAACTGTCTTTAGCCGCCTTTGCCGCTGCTTGGCGAGGGCCGCGTTGAGCTGCGCGCCGACAACCACCCCCAGCCCGACGATATAGAAGAACAGCAGCGCCACGATCACCCCCGCCAGCGAGCCATAGGTGAGGGTGTAGTTCGAAAATTGCGCCAGCACGCGCGGCATGCCCATCGTCGTGCCGACCCACACCAATGTCGTCGCCAGCGCGCCGGGCCAGAGCGGACAGCGCAGCAACCGGAACCGGCGCGGGGTGAGCGCAAAGAAAATGAGGTAAAGCGCGCCGAACAGCGCGCCCGCCGGCAACAGCCGCCCCAGCGCCAGCTGGCCGAGCGCCGCATCGCCGGCAAAGGGCATCAGCCGCGCGATGAATTCCTCCGCACCCGTAAGCACGACCTGCGCCGCAAAGGCGATCAGCATCAGGAACACCGCGGCAAACACCAGCAGGATCGAGCCGACCCGCTTGCGCCATACCGGCACCGTCTGCCCGGCCTGATAGGCATCGTGGATGATGGCGCGGATGGTTTCGATGAAACCGCTGACTGTCCACAAGGTAACGATGATGCCGAAGGTCAGCAGCCCGCCCGAGGCGCGCACCGTAATGACATCGGCAATCGGCTTGGCGACCAGACCGGCGACATCGGGGGGCAGGGCACGCAGGAACGCCGAA
>JBILPK010000264.1:0-4063 GCA_044373875.1 Polymorphobacter sp. | reverse complement strand
AATCGGACCCGGCGCTGCGCTGCTGACCCCTGACGCCATGCGCCCGGCTGAGGCGGCCGCGATTGCGGCGGGCACGCCGGCGCTGCGGCTGATGGAGCGCGCCGCAGCCGCAGCAGCCTTGGCGATTGACCGATTCGCGCCTGCCCGGCCGGTTTTGGTACTGTGCGGGCCAGGCAACAATGGCGGCGATGGCTATGCGGTAGCGGCCTTGCTGCGGGCGCGGGGCCGCGCAGTGCGGGTGGCAGCTTGCGGTCCGGCGCGCGGCGAACCGGCGGCTACTATGGCGACGCACTGGGCAGGGCCGGTGGAGACGCTCGAAAAGGTGGAGCCGGCCTCGCTGATCATCGACGCACTGTTCGGTACCGGCCTGCAACGCCCGCTGGCCGCGCCGGTACAGGCAGCGCTCGACCGGTTGCGCGATTGCGGCGCGACGGTAATCGCCCTGGACACGCCTTCGGGAATCGATGCGTTGACCGGCGACTGTCTCGGTCGGCCGCTGGCGGCGGAAATGACCATCTGCTTCGGCGCCATGAAGCGCGGCCAGGCGCTGGGGGCGGGGCGATCGCTTTCGGGACGGATCGTCGTTGCCGATATTGGGGTGCCATTGCCCATCGATGGCGCGCGGCTGGTGCCGCCACCGCGGCATGAGCCATTGCCGGCCGACATCCACAAATACCGACGCGGTGCGCTGCTGGTCATCGAGGCCGCGCCCGAACGCGGCGGTGCGGCGCAATTGACCGCGCTGGCGGCGCTGCGCGCCGGTGCCGGCGTGGTGACGCTGGTCGGCGCGGGGCATGCCCAGCCCGGCGCTGCAATCATGCGGCGCAGCGATACGCAAGGCGTGGCGATGCTCGCCGATCCGCGGCTTGGCGCGGTCGCCATCGGCCCGGGGCTGGTCGCCGACCAGCGCGGGCGTGATTGGGTCCATCGCCTGCTTGGGGGCGATGTGCCACTGGTCATCGATGCCGGCGCGTTGTCGGCACTGCCATCGACCGGCTTTGCCGAGGCCCGGGCACCGCGCGTACTGACCCCGCACGATGGCGAGTTCACGCGCCTGTTCGGTGCTATCGGCGCCGATCGCGTGGCGGCCGCCACCGCTGCTGCCAAGACGAGCGACAGCGTCATCGTGCTCAAGGGTGCCGAAACCATCATCGCCGCCCCCGATGGCCGGCTCGGTATCAACCTGCACGCAACACCCTGGCTGGCAACCGCGGGGTCGGGAGATGTGTTGACCGGCATCATCGCCGCGTTGCTGGCACAGGGCCTGGCACCCTTCGATGCAGCGCGCGCCGGGGTATGGCTGCACGGCGATGCCGGCCTGCGCGGCGGGCCGGGGCTGATCGCCGATGATCTGCCAGGTCTGTTGCCCAGCGTGCTGGCCGCGCTGTGAGCGAGCCGCAAACCATCGTCCGGCTGGCCGGGCGCGGCGATGGCGTGACCGGCGATGGCCGGTTCGTCGTTGGCGCCACCATCGGTGACAGTGTGGCGTTCGACGGCGATGTTGCCACCATCGTCCCTGGGCCGCGCCATGTCGTGCCGCCGTGCCGTCATGTCCCCGATTGCGGGGGCTGCCAGCTACAGCACGTCAACGCCGCCGATTATGACGCCTTTGTCGTCGATCGCATCGTGCGGCCGCTGGCATTGATCGGTATCGCGGCTAGAACCGTCTACCCCGTCGCGGTGTCGCCGCCGCACAGCCGCCGCCGCGCGTCGTTGCGTGCCGTGCGGCGGCAGGGGCGGCTGACGCTGGGATTCAACGCCGAAGCCAGCCACCGCATCGTCGATATCGAACAGTGCGAGATCCTGCTGCCCGAACTCCAGGCGTTGCTGGCGCCGCTGCGGCTGCTGCTCAAGACGGCGATCGGCGAGGGGCAGGGGGCGGGCATCACGCTGACAGCGAGCGACAGCGGCACCGATGTGCTGCTCGCCAATGTCGCTGCCGAAAGCCTGGCGCAGATCGAGCGGTTGACAGCCTTTGCTGCCGTGCATGACCTGGCGCGGCTGTCGGTCGAAGGCGCGCATGGTGTCGAGACGGTGGCGATGCCGCGGGCGCCGCAACTGGTGATGGGCGGCGTGCCGGTGATGCTGCCGCCGGCGCCATTCCTGCAGGCGACGCGCGAAGGCGAGGCGGCGCTTGTTGCCGCCGTGCTGGCAGCGGTCGGCTCGGCGCGGCGGGTGGCCGATCTGTTCTGCGGGCTGGGCACCTTTGCGCTGCCGCTGTCGGGTCAGGCGCAAGTCCTCGCCGCCGATGCCGCCGGCCCGGCGGTGGCCGCGCTGGGAACGGCAGCGCGGCAGTTCGGCCGACGCGTGACGGTTGCCCATCGCGACCTGTTCCGCCGGCCCTATGCGGCGGCCGAACTCGCCGGCATCGACGCCATCGTGTTCGATCCGCCGCGCGCCGGGGCACAGGCGCAAGCTGCGATGATCGCGCAGTCAAAGGTGCCGGTTGTCGTAGGTGTATCGTGCAATCCCAATACCTTCGCACGCGATGCGGAGATTTTGGTGAAAGGCGGCTACCGGCTCGAAACGCTCTGGCCGGTGGCGCAATTCCGCTGGTCGACCCATGTCGAACTGGTGGCGCGTTTCGTCCGTTAAAAGACGGTGATCACGCCGTGCAGCGCCAACGCCATCAGCGGCAGAGTGCCGATAAAGTGCAGGGCAAAGCGGATCGGCACCTTGTTGACCGTCGCCTGCACGACACTGTGGACGATGCGAAAGCCGACATAGGCCCAGGCCAATTGCGCATTGAGACCGTTGCCCTGTCCGGCCACCGCGAGCAGCAACGCCGCCGCATAAAAGATCGTCGGCTGTTCCATCAGGTGATTGTAATTGTGGGCCTTCCACTGCACCGGGCCGGGCAGCGCGGCATCGAGATCGGCGGCGGTGCTGCCGACCATCGTGCGAGCGTCGATTCCCGATCGGGAAATGGCGGGCAGGCGGGTGGCGTACATCCAAAGCCACATGAGCAGCGACCAGAGAATGAGCACTGCCACCGGTTGCAGGATTTCGGATTTCATCGCCAAGTCCCCCTTGCTAGACTGAAACGATAGGCAGTGCCGTGCATCGGCACAAGTCTCGCACGGGGGAGGTGCAGATGCCGCACGATGACCGGATTACCGCCTATATCGCCAGGGCGGCTCCCTTTGCCCGCCCGATCCTCGCCCATGTCCGGGCGCTGGTCCATGCCGCGGTGCCCGAGGCGAGCGAGACAATCAAATGGGGCATACCGTTTTTCGAGCATCGGTGCCGGCCGCTGGCGATGATGGCGGCGTTCAAGGGTCATGCCGGGCTGGGGATCTTCGACGGCACGCCGATGGGGAAGGGCGAGGGAATGGGCCAGTTCGGCAAGCTGACAGGCGTCGCCGATCTTCCGAGCGATACGGTGCTGACGGACTGTTTGCGAGCTGCAGCGACGCTCGCCGCCGCGGGCAAATCGGCGATGCGTCGGCAGTCAGCGCCGAAGCCCGCGCTGGCGATGCCCGATGATCTGGCGGCGGCGCTGGCGGCCGCCCCAGCCGCCCGGACCGGTTTCGCCGCGCTGACGCCGGGTGCGCAGCGAGAATATCTCGAATGGGTGCTGGGAGCCAAACAGGCGGCAACGCGCATGAAGCGGATCGGCACGACCGTCGAACAGATCGCGGCGGGCAAGAAGCTCAACTGGCGCTACGAGAATTGCTGAACGGGGTCGTCGGGTCTAAGGACTGGTTTTCAGACAAGGACCAGCCATGGAAACCCGTGACAGCAACGGCACGCTCCTCGCCGATGGTGATAATGTGACGCTCATCAAGGACTTGAAGGTCAAGGGCACCTCGACAACGCTGAAGCGCGGCACCATTGTAAAGGGCATCCGGCTGACCGGCGACCCGGAGGAAGTCGATTGCAAGGCCGGCGGCATCAAGGGACTGGTGCTGCGGACCGAGTTCCTGAAGAAGGCGTGACCCTCAGCCGGCGTGCAGCAGGGCAAAGCCGGCATGCGCCGTCAGCATCATCAGCACGATGGTGCTCAGCCCGAATAGGGCAAAGCGGAACTTGATGATGTTGCTCGTCGCCTGCACCAGGCTGT
>JBILPK010000106.1:0-11535 GCA_044373875.1 Polymorphobacter sp. | reverse complement strand
TCGGTCACTGCTGGATCCGCCCGGCGATGCTCTTGTCCAAGAAACTCCCCCAAACGGCAATGGGCCTATCGATTCGGCGACGACGGAGCCGACACCACTGCAGGCGCTGGTGCCACAAGCGCAGACCCGTGCGGCTCCTCCGCCAGCAGCAGCGGTCGCGCCCGCCCCTGCTATCGACCCCTGCTGCCTTGATCGTCTTCAAGCGGTTGCGGATTGCTTTCCAGACATCATGTTCGATGAGCCAAGACCCCGAGATGCCGGCGAGATCGCAATCGAAGGCCTTATCGGCGCCGAAGGGACGGCACCCGGTGCGTTCTTGAAGATCTCTTGCCGGAAGAGAGGGATCGGGTTCGAGTTGCGCGGACGCACACGTGACAGGAAAGCTTGGCTTCACGCGCACCTCTCACAGCTCGGATGCACTCTGCCCAGGGCCATGAATCTCGATCAGGTAGTTTTTCTGCCAACTTCCTGGCAGCGGAATGGCATCGCGCCGACTATCGAAGTAGCCGCACACCGAATTGCTCTGCTGCTTCTGATCGTCTCTACGACGGACCCGGATGAGTTGGATGCGGAAGCTCGCGCATTGCTTGTGCCATGAGTTTCCTTCGCGCCACCGCCGGCGTTCCGAACTCTATTGCTTCATGCTGCTCAGCGATCCTTTGAGGCGATCAGCAGGCAATGAACGGCACTGATGACAGCCGACGACCTCAGCGGAGAACACCTATGGCGACAATTGAAGAGCATTTGGCGAACAGCTTCGTGGCCGACGATATGCCAGAATGGCTTGCGGTGTATAAGCCAGACCAAGGCACAGGTCGGAGCCGTCGAACTCTGGTGCAGGAATTCCTTCAGTCTCGGCTGATCTATTACCCCGGCTCCGGGCAAGACGGTGGCGCGGTAAAACTTTTCAACATCGCAAAGGTTGCCAGCTGTTTTGTTTATGTGGATTACATGCTCACGCGTCAGAATCTGGCAAGCGAAATCAAGACCGCGGGCTTCAACGGCTACGACGTTCTTGATACAATTGACCTTAAACCAGAAGATCTGATCTCATCGCCATTCGTGCCGCATCTCGGCCCTGAGGAAACGCATGGCAGTCGCCGGTTTGTTGACCCCTCAGAGCCCTACGCAACGCTCACGATCTTCGAAAAGTCCGATCCTGCCGTGCCCGGTTATCCGCGCTTTGCCGTTCTGTTCCTTTTCGCTGACGGACATGCTGCCTATGACGCACTGTTCTGCCAGCGCGATAGTGGTCCGCCACCGTTCGGAGTCGTGCTCCAGGACCATGGTTTCGGCGGCAACTGGAGCCCTTTTGGTGAAGGTGGCGCTCTTCACACAATTGCCCATCGAGCGGATAAATTTCCTGAGCTTTTGCTGGTCGGCGACAACACGACATCTTGGCCAGGCTATCAAAAGGTCCCTGACGTTTCAGGGCAGTATTGCGGCGGCTCGCGCTGGCGGTTCCTTCACGAGCGACACCAACCTGCATAAGAGGTGGAGCGTCCGGCGGGTACCGCTGGGTATTGTGATCCCGATCCTTACGACGAGTCGAGCGTTCAAACCCTTCAGAGCATGCCACAGCCGGCAAGACTATGTCCTGCCGGCTGTGCGGGCCTACCCCACAACGACCCCACCGGTTACGGTGTAGATGAGGCTTAGGCCGCCCGAGCGAGTGCGGCATGAATCAGATCATCCACACCTACCACGGCCTTGATTTCAGCGATCGGAACATCAATTTCGGCGCCATCTTCCGCTTTCAGACGCGCGCCGATTTCATCGGCAAGATTAAGCCCTGCAACACGCCCGCTCCACTGGCCGCCATTTGCGGTCGTCACTGTCACCTGGCGTTTCTGAAGCACAGCAAGGCGCAGTTTGCTGGCAATTCCGACTGCAGGGCGATTACCAGCATCAGCAGTCGGGATGTTCTCACTAACGCGCAAAAGTTCCAACTGCCCGTTGATTTCAGTGCGATGAGCAAGCGGTGCATTTTGGATCAACGAGGCTGCCAGACGATCGAGCGCCTGCGCATCGTCATGCAGGCCCCGATTACGCAGCAAATCGACCGCAAGCATCAGGCTCCAGAGCGAAAGGATATCTTTTTTTCCAAACGAACGACGGCTGATAAACGCTGAGGCTTCGTAAGCGCGAAACCGCTTGGTCCCTTCGTCATCCCAAAGGTGTTCAATTTCCACGCCAGGATATTCAACCGGGATGCGCTTAATCCGGCGCTGGACGGTTTTGTGGCAGCAGCCAAACTCCTCCGCTGCCTCGTTCAGAGACCGGCCATAGCTACAGTTGAGATAGTCCTGCATTTTCAACGTCTTCGACATCGTAATTCTCCAAAGAAGGTATAGACCTGCTGTCTAATCCTCTTCGAATCGCGACGGTGGAACGAGGGGCTGCGAGAGACAATGCCTTAACAAAGTGAGACATTCTTCTGTCCAGTCGCAAACGCAAACCGCTCGTCGGTTGCTCCTCAACTCAAGTGGGAAGCGAACCGGATCATTACAAGGCGTTCTAACGCCGAGTGACATCGGAGCTTCGCAGTCTGTCGATCAGCCCAAAAATTTGCTTCGGTTCGCTTTCCATGTTGCGGTCATCGATTAGCGGCCCTCGATCGGGTTATGCGCGGATCGAGTTTGGAGCGGCTGTACAGCTGTAGTTTGAAATCCTTCAGCCGTGTGACCTGACCTTCGACTTGACCACTGGACCAGGGCTCGACGATCGTAGCGCGTGCCCCTCTGGTTGGTTGCGATCACGGCTGCAAACGCCGCGCTGTTGCCTTCCATGGCCGCAGATATCCAGGGCTCAAGCTTCGTTGGCTTGCATGTTCGCTTCAGGACGTGAAACGGATCCATCAGACTATCGGACATCCGTGCCTTGAAGATCGTTTCGGCGGCCGCCGCGGCTTCCACCTGCTCGTTGGCAGCCGTGCGCTCGAGCGCGCCTCCCCCTTGAAACTGTTCGACCCGCGTCGGCGCAGCGAGATCGATCACGGCCCTTGGCGCCTATGCCTTGCATAGCTGAGGCAACACGGCCTCGACTGAGTTCAGATTGGCCGCGGGCCATCTCTCAGCAATCGTAACCGCCCGATTGTAACCGCCTGCCCGGGGTGACGGTGGTGTTGTAATGCACGTCGCTATTGACGTCGTTATTGACGTCGTATGCGGTGGAGGTCGGGTTGGGCGTGATCGAGGTTCTGGGGGTCGAGCGCCGTCGGCGCTGGCCGGATGCAGTGAAGCTGTCGATCCTTGCCGAGGTCAATACCGGTGGCTGGTCACTCGCCGATGTTGCCCGGCGGCATGATGTGACGCGGCAGCATATTTACCAGTGGCGCCGCGAGTTGCGGGCCAAGGGCCTGTTGCCGGGTAGTGATGCTCCAACATTCCTGCCGGTCGAGCTGGCCCCATCAACCGACACCGCGTCGCCAGGTGCCGCCAGCGCGTCGGCTTGCGATATCGCCATTGTCCTGCGCGGTGGCCGGCAACTGCGCTGCCGGGAGGCGATCGCCGAGACGATCCTTGTGCGTCTCATACGGGCCCTCGAGGCAGCATGATCGGTCCCGGGACCGGCGTTCGTGTCTACCTTGCCTGCGGGGTCACCGACATGCGCAAAAGCATCACCGGGCTTGCGGCACTTGTCCAGATCGGGCTGCGTCAGGAGCCGGCCGGCGGCGCTGTCTTCGCGTTCCGCGGCCGCAAGGGTGACCGTTTGAAGCTCTTGTACTGGGATGGCCAAGGCTTTTGTCTTTATTACAAGGTTCTCGAACGCGGCCACTTTCCCTGGCCACGCGGAGGTGACGCCGCCGTTCGCCTGACCTCGGCGCAGCTCGCCATGCTGTGGGAAGGCATCGACTGGCGGCGGCCGTCCTGGGGCGCGCCACCGGCTCGCGTGGTCTGATTATCTAACTGATAACAGGGCTTTTTACTGGTGTTTTGACGGCAGATGCGCTACTAAAGCCCATGTCGCCGTTGCCCGATTTGCTCCCGGATAATCCCGTCGCCCTGAAGGCGATGGTGGCCGCGTTGCAGGCCCGGAACGCGCAGTTGTCCGCGACCGTGCGGGTCTGTGACCAGCTGATCCAAAGCCTGCAACTGCGCATCGCCAAGCTCAAGAAGCAGGTGTTCGGCAAATCCTCCGAGAAGGTCACGCGCGAGATCGAACAACTGGAACTGGCGCTCGAAGACCTGTTGATCGCGGCCGCCGAAGTTGCCGCCGTGCCCGACGAGAGCGCCGACGAGAACGCCGCGCCGGGCAGCGCGCCGGGCAGCGCCGGCGATACGCCCGCTCGCAAGCCACGCCGCCGGCCACGGGTCTCGGCAGACACGCCGCGGGAACGTCGTGAACTCGACCCCGGTACCGACTGTCCCGACTGCGGCGGTGCACTGCGCCTCGTTGGCGAAGACGTCAGCGAGATGCTCGACATGATAACGGCCCAGCTCAAGGTCATCGAGATCGCAAGGCTGAAGAAGTCATGCCGCTGCTGCGAGAAGATGGTCCAGCTGCCAGCGCCAGGCCGTCCGCTTGCGGGTAGCATGGCAACCGCCTCGCTGCTGGCCTACATCCTCGTTTCCAAGTTCGATGATCACCTGCCGCTCTACCGGCTGAACGAGATCTTCGCCCGCATGGGTGTCGATATCCCCGACACGACGATGGCCGATTGGTGCGGTCGGACCATGAAGCTGCTGTTGCCGGTGATCGAAGGGATCGATGCCCGCGTCATGGCCAGCGATCTCCTCCATGCCGACGATACCCCGATCAGGGTGCTCGATCGATCCTTGCGCGGCAAGGATCCCGGCGGCACGGTCGGCAAAGGGGTGAAGCAGGGACGCATCTGGGGCTATGTTCTCGACCAGCGACCTTGGGCGGGACCAGCACCACCTGGTGTCAGCTACAAGTTTGCGGTGAACTGGAAGGAGGAGCACGTCCGCCAGCACCTGCAGGCAACCAGCGGCATCCTGCAGGCCGATGCCTACAAGGGCTATGCCAAGCTCTATGCCGCCGCAGCCGATGGCTCGGTCCGGTTCAGGGAAGCGGCCTGCTGGGCGCATCTGCGCCGGGACTTTCACGATCTCTGGGTCAGCGCCAAGTCGCCCGTCGCACGCGAGGCACTCGACCGGATCGGTGCACTGTATGACATCGAAAGCCGCATTGCCGGCCAGAGCGCCGACACGCGCCTTGCTGCACGCCAGGCGCACAGCAAACCCAAGGTGGAGGCGTTCCGTGCCTGGGCGGAGCAACAACTTGCGCGCATCCCGGCCAAGGGCGATCTTGCCAACGCGTTCCGCTACGCACTGACCCGCTGGCCCTCGTTCTGTCTGTTCCTCGATGATGGCCGCGTCGCCATCGACAACAACGCTGCGGAACGGGCCCTGAGGCCGATCGGAATCGGAAGACGGAACTGGCTGTTCGCCGGATCCGACACCGGCGCCGAGACGCTGGCCCGGGCCATGACCATCATCGAGACGGCCAAGATGAATGGCCTCGATCCGCAGGCCTACCTCACAGACGTCATCGACCGCATCAACGATCACAAGATCAACCGTATCGACGAGTTGCTGCCGTGGAACTGGACGCCGCTGGCAACGCCCGAAAGCGCACTGCCAGCCACGCCGGCGCCCACTCAAGCGACCACTTCGCTCGAAACGGCGGCCTGATGCCGACGGTCGGGCGGGTCTACACGCTGGAATACGTCGCCACTCTGCTTGGCGAGGATCTGGAAATGCTCGAGGCCATCGTCAGCAACGACGACAACCTCACCTACGGGAGCATCGTCAGCGTCTGCACCGGCCCCGATGAAAGCATCACATCGCTCACCGACGACGGCGTCGATGAGCTGAGCCAGATGATCAATTGCGCTCGCAGCTCACCCGCCGAATGGGACAAGTTCCTCAAAAGCTTCGTCGGCGACCAGGACATCATCAATCGCGTCAAGGCCCAAAACCCGCGGTAACAATCGGGCGGTTACCAGCAATCCGGGCCGGCAGCTTCATTTGAGACACAGTCTGTCCCTCGTTCATGGGAAGGAGTTGATCGCGGGCTATGTTGATGACCGCAGCTCATTTGAAACTTCACAGGAAATTATATGTCTGGCCAACATCAATATTATGTCAAACTCGTCAACGGTTCAGGAACCGTGATGGGAATTCATGTTTACGCTTATAGTTCATATGCGGCGATGGCGATGGCCGCCGATCAGTATCCAAAGTGGCGCCCCCAGTCCGCCGAAAAGGTGAAATGACGCCTACGATCAAGAAGCCTGGTCTAGGCCGAAAGCTCTCAGGATCTGTAAAACGGCGCCGAGCGCGGGAACCCAGCCCATTATCAGCCGCAAAAACAGAACACTAAAAAAATGGATTCAGCTGGGGTCCCAAGCGGCGCCTTTTTCAGATCGGCGTGCGGTCGGGAAGCGCCGTGGTTCAAAGCGTCCGGCAAATCCGACAGGATTCTGCTTTCAACGCCGCGGGACACGCGCGAGGTTGTGGGAATAAAGAGAATCACCTTTCATCCTGATTGTCGTGCAGCACGCGGGGCTTTCAGACCGCTTATCAATAAAATTGTTGCAACCAACGCAGGGCATGCCATGGCCTATTCATAAAGCTGGGCCATGTTGCGGGCCCATGCCACGATCCCATTATCCCCTTCGAGAACTTCGGGCGGACCCAAGATCTTGATATATGGGCCAAAAGACGCAAGAAAACTGGTAAGCGTGTACCAGCGCTTGGTGGTTACCATCAGCTTGTACCAGTCGTCCGGCGAAGCAGGTTCATTGATCACCTGATCAGGTCCCAGCGGGCGCTCACGAAAGTGCCAGATCGAGCCCGGAGCGACCATTAGCTCGAGGATGATGGATTTCCCGACATCGTCCTGAGGATGGTTCAGCTGTCCCGTCTGATCAAGCCAGGCGTCAAGGTCGAACGGCGCGTGATGAAAGGGCTGCAAGCCCAACCGCGCATTGCTCATGCGATGGATCGGAAAAGCCATGTCAGGCGTTGACTTCATGCCGTTCAGCGCGACGAGATAGATCGAACCATCTTTGACAACAAGGCCGAGTGGGCCAAGCTTGCGGGTCGACGCTTTGCCCTGCGAAGACGTGTAATCAAATTCAACCCATCGCTTACGGATGAGAGCGTCAATTATCACCCGCAGAACGCCGGGGTCGATTGCTGCCAGCATGCGATCAAAGCCGTCCGGCACAATTCGGAGCTTGCCTGCGAGTGCTCCAAAGCCGCCTTTGACCTTGTCCAAGCGGTTCCGGGCGATCTCCTCTGCATTATCGAGCTCAATCGTGGCAGCAGAAGCGAGCGTTGGATTAATCGACCGGCGTCCGAGCAGCAATTGTAATGCTATGGCATCGGTCATGAAGAAGGTGGCGATGGCGTTGTTGTCGAGATACATGCGCTCTGGCTGTCCGCGCATCGCCTTGGCGGGTTTGGGCAATTTTATGAGAAAGTCGCGGATGTCCATTGCGGGCGCGTACTTTGAATCGGGACTATCGTCCTTATCCTGCCAGCTAAGCATTTTAATGCAGCGATAAACCTTTTTCAGCCGCGCTTCGGGCGTCGCCCCAAGCACCCAATCCTGGGCAATCTCCACGGCGGTCTTCGCCGTTTCGGGCGAACGGGGGAAATGCGTCAGGACCTCTGCAAAAGTAACCAGATCCATATTCGCTCCCCTCAGTTTGACGACAAATTCAATACCACACACGCTGGGACAACATTTGTCTTTCAAGGGGCATAAGACATGGCCATCGTCCAGTCAGGAAACGCCCATGCCCTATACCGAGACTCTTCGCTGGGTCGCCCACGTAATGCGAGCCGACGTCGGGGGCGAGACACTTTGCATCTTCAATTCCGTGTAGCCGAAATATTCTTCCACCCTGATGCAAGCCCCGATTTCATATCAGCTGCCGCCCTGAAATCTCCGCTCATCAGAATATCCGGCGGAATCAACGCGGTCTGGCAGTGGACGCCTATCCACACCGATGACGCCAAGGGTGGCGTCTGCGTGCCTTTTACCGGGAATTAGAATCGGCAAGGATAGCCAATGAAGCGCGATATGCAGAAAATCATCATCGATACGGCTCGTTCGCGCACAACATGCTCATGGTGCGGTGCGGCAGGCGGCGCCATTGTGCGCAGCACAGGACGCGATGCTGCTCGGTTGCGGGATTCTGGACTGCTCCCTCGGCTAAAATCCAAGAATTTGGTCTACGGGGGGCGCCGTGATCGGCTCGCCCCGCTTCGGCGCTTCCTCGAAAAGCGCCTTGGTCAAAGCTGGGATGACGTCTGGTCCGAAATCTGCAGCGCGAACGACGGGCGCTCGGTCGCCGGCTATCACTTGCGGCTGCATGTGGTGCTGATGGTCGAAACCGAGCCACTCAGCGTAGAGCGTATCAAGAGCCAACAACCGTCCATGAGGTCCCATCCTCGCCAATTCTATGTGGAGCCTTCTTCTGGCAAGCTCGCTTGCGGCTAAAGCCCATATGGCTCCGGTTGCCGCCCGCAAAATGACTGGCACGGAACACGCGGGAATTGATCCTGAAAAAAGCAAGATTGTTGAAATTTGCTTGCTATGGTGGATGGCGTCGTTCGAACCTAGTTTTACAGCGTTATGAAGCCAGCCGGGCCAGTTCGCGCGGAAGCATCACGGATCACCAAACTCGACGAGCGCTTCCTGACGCCAGTTCGGAGTTTTGCAGGCAACGAAACCAAAATTGAGGCATTCGTATCCCAAGGCCGCGCTGGTGGGTCATTATTTACGTTCTTGAGCGCGTGTGCCGCAACCGCGCAATGGCTGCGAATGGCCGGCAACCTTGCATCATCGAATGGATCCATATTGCTGATCTGCTGCCATCAGATTGGCCAGATAGAGAAGCGATCGCTGGACGCGAGCTGCCCGAGGCTTGATACCGGACCAATTGGCACCGTACTGGACTGCACTTTCCCCACCGCAACCGCTTATCCCATTCTGCCCGGTGTCGGGTCATGACCAATGCGTTGCCGCTGCGGCCCCCCGCCCTGCCCGATGCAGCGACACATCGCCCAGGCCAAAAAGCAGAAAGCCCGATTTTACCTGATCGCCCTTTTGTTGGGTCAGATTCTGTCCTTACTAAATGCAATAACCAATTACCGCCCCCTCAAAAGGCTTGCAACGTGCTGAAAAAACACCTCTTCCAAGGTGATGAACTGTTCGACATCGTCGATCACAACGAAGCGTGGCCGGGCAATCCCGCTTGGGCCAATCTCTGTTTCCGGCAGCGCAAAATCGATCCCGAAAATCTCCGCGGACCCGGCGTTTATGGCATCTTTTTCAACAACCAGCTCGTCTATCTGGGCAAGTTTCTAGGCCATCTCGCATCGCCATTCTCCCAGAACATTGGGAGGGCCCGGTGGGACAAGCATCTTGGGACAATGACGCTACGCGGGCGACAGGTTTCGTGGCCGGGCCAAACCCTGGATCGTATCGTCAGGGATTTCCCTCTGGCGCCTCCAGTACAGGATATGCGTGTCGCAGTGCGAGATACGCTGTGCCGTGACCGCGGCATGCAATCCAGCTATAATCGGTTCCGGTTCGGCAATGAGCACTGGGCGCAGTTTTCCAGTCTGGACACCGCAGATCTGAGCTGTTTCAGTTTTCTCTATATTCAGGTTCAGAACACCCCGCTTGCCGTCACGCTGGGCACCGGCGGCATCCGAGCAGCCGTCTCGGGCGCAGAAGATATTCTCGTGTCGATGCTGAGGCCGCGCTGCAACGGCCGTATTTCATACGATTCAGCAGAGCTTGGCCACGAGATGCAACATGTCGCAGAGCAGGTCGCAGCTGTACTCACTGCCAAGCTCTTGAACACTCCGACAGTTTCAGTGCCGACCGCACGCCCTCGTGTTCACGACCAATTAGAGGTCGAACCTAACCATGCGGTTGATGACAATGAGGCGCGTCTCTCTGCCGAAGAACTCTGGTACGAGAAGTTTTCCGAAGGCAGCGCGGCGCGCCATACTGTTGAAATCATTGCGAATACGATAGGGGATAGCTGCGAGGTTCATTATACTTATACTGCGGGCGGCGACATGCGAATTCGGGCAACCCGCAACGATGGCAAAGCTCGCAATGTCTTCACCATGCGCTATCGTGCTCGTACAGCTGATTTTGTTTGCCGGGCATTTGCCAGCCTTGAATGCTGCCAACTCGCCGGATTTGAGGCACAATCCGCTCTTGATCCGCTTGAAAACGGGTTCGTTTTCAAGCCAGAGACCAATCGGCTGGCGAATCTGCTTCACGTGATTGCGTGTTCGCGCGAAGGGTTTGGGCCATGATGGCAGGGAGCCCGGCCATCGTCGGGCCTTACGCCTCGGTTGCCATGTCTTTGAAAAGTGCGTTCCAGGACCTCCGTGTAGTTGTTATCGATTATCAGACATCGAACCTGGCTCTGCATCGTCCAGCGCTTGTGGAGTTTGCAGCTATCGAGCTGATCGGAAGCAAATTCGGCCGCATGCTGGACCTTGAAATTATGCCGATGGCCCTCAAGCCGAACACACACGAAAGATTCCAATCGCAACGATCCCGCGACATCACGACTTTACCGCATTTTCATGAGGTGGCCAGGTCAATCGTAGATTTTATTGACGATTCGATCGTGATATTTTCTATTGAAGGCAACTACACCCTGAATGATGAGCTCGAGAGGAGCGGCATTGAAACGATTAATCGTTTTAAATCATATTTTTGGTTAGACCTTGAATATAAGATTGGTTGTGTAAATTGTCGTGATCACATTGGAGAATCTGATTCTCAGTGCTTTTCTCTGGCGCCATCATCGTTGTCAAATTCATCTCTGGCGACTGCTCTTATAATTGCTCAGCGTTTTCTTAAAAACTCATGGAACTGGAAGGGTGGCATTGAGTGGGTTTCACCAATGCCAGCATGGGGAGCCGGCATTGAAGAAGGCTGTTATTCGGCAGCCTTTATAAAAGCTATTGGCATCGAAGATGCTGTGTCAGCAGCGTTTTTTCTAGCGCGTGGCGGCCGCTTTCAAAGCCTGTCCGGCGCCGGCGGCGAAGAAATGCTCAAAGCAGCCCGAAACGGGAATCTGGAAATTGTGAAGCTGCTGATCCAGGCGGGAGCCGAGATCGATTTTTCATGGCAGTCTTTTGGTTCGCCATTTGGAAAGCAGCTCGTCGATCCGTCCGGCCCCCACGATGAATTTTTTGATGACCGAAACAGTTATGGTCGGACTCCGCTGAGCTATGCAGCTGAATCCGGTTTTACCGACATCGTTTTAGCGCTTGTTGAAAGCGGAGCGGATGTCAGCAGGCCAGATGCCAACGGCATTTCCCCCTTCGAATATGCCCGGCAAAAAGGCCATAATGCCATCACTGACCTGATCCTAAAACGATCATTTTCAGTTTAGTTAATCAGAGTAAATTTTCGCTGATCGATCGTGTCCCACCTCGTGGTGTAGGTTCGTCGGTGTGAGATCGACGACCTCCGGCTTTGGCCGGATTGATCATGCGGCCATGGTCGGCAGCGTGACGA
>JBILPK010000105.1:0-11540 GCA_044373875.1 Polymorphobacter sp. | reverse complement strand
CGCCGTGCGGAAATCGCCGGCGAGCGTCGCCGCCTGCATCTGGGCGCTCAGCCTTGGCGCGACATTGGCGGTCACCGAAATCGCCCCTACCCCGCCCATGGCGTTGAACCCCAGCGCCATGTCGTCATTGCCCGAAAGCTGGATGAAATCCGCCCCGCAGGCCTCGCGCTGCGCCGACACGCGCGCCAGATTGCCGGTGGCATCCTTGACGCCGATGATGTTGGGCAGTTGCGCCAGTTCGGCCATGGTTTCGGTGCTCATGTCGGCGACAGAGCGCCCGGGGATATTGTAGATGATGATCGGCAGGCCTGAGCGTTCCGCCAGCGCGGTGAAATGCGCGATCAACCCGCGCTGCGACGGCTTGTTGTAGTAGGGCACGACGATCAGCGCGGCATCGGCGCCGACCTTTTCGGCATGCGCCATGTGCGCGATGGCGGTGGCGGTGTCGTTCGATCCACAGCCGGCGATCACCGGTACGCGCCCGGCGGCGACAGCCACCGTGCGGGTGATGACATCATAATGTTCGGCATGGCCGAGCGTCGGCGATTCGCCGGTGGTGCCGCACGGCACCAGCCCGGTCGAGCCTTCACGGATCTGCCAGTCGACGAACGCTTCAAAGGCGTCGAAATCGACCACGCCAGCCTTGAACGGCGTGACCAGC
The DNA here is from genome assembly GCA_044373875.1 of Polymorphobacter sp. GTDB lineage: Bacteria > Pseudomonadota > Alphaproteobacteria > Sphingomonadales > Sphingomonadaceae > Sandarakinorhabdus. Next base: position 10,879 of record JBILPK010000105.1, on the reverse strand, counting down.
GCCGGGATCGACCCCATGATTTCGAGCTGCTTCACGTTTTTGTCCGTCCTCAAATTCCGATGCCGCCGCGGCTGGGCGCGCCGGCCGCTTTCGACCCTTCACCCCGGCGCCTCAACCGCCTATGCCTTAGAGCAGAGTAAGCAGGCGAGTGTGATATGGAGTGCGTAACCCAGATGTCCAGCAAAGTCTTGTTGCTGGCGCTCGCGCTGGCCAGTTGTGCCCCGGCGACAGCACAGATCAACGAAGCGACGCGCAGCCTGTACACCGCCCGGCTCGCCGACAATGCGGCGGGGCGCTTCGGCGGCATCGCCGGATCGCCGCTAGTCGGGATCGCCAGCGTGCCGGCGCTCGATGCCGTGGTCACATGGGATCGGTTGCGCCGGGATGGCTATACCGCCGCCAAGGGCGCGCGCTTCGCCGAATATGCCCAGTTCCTGCGGGCCAACCCCGATTGGCCGCAGGGCACGACGGTGCGCCGGCTCGCCGAAAAACTGATCGACGACAGCGTTACCGCGCCCGAGCGGATCGCCTATTTCAACCAGTTCCCGCCACTGTCGGCGCTCGCCAAACTTCGCCTCGCCGAAGCGCAACTGTCGCTCGGCAAGGGCGGCGACGCCCGGGCAATGGCGCGCGATGCCTGGGATTCGGCCGGGCTCGACAGTGCCGCCGAACAGCAACTGCTGGCGCTGTTCGAAAAGGACCTGCGCCCCGAAGACCATCTGTCGCGCGCCGACCGGCTGTTGTGGACCAACCAGACCAGCGCCGCCGCCCGGCTGCTGCCGCGCATCGACATGGATCGGCGGCTGAGGCTGCTCGCCCGGATGGCGTTGCGCGCGAATTCCCCCGATGCGACCAACCGCCTTGCCGGCGTGCCGGCGGCGCTGCGCAACGATCCGGGGCTGATCCTTGATCGCGCCGCCTGGTTGCGCCGCCGCGGGTTGGCCGAGGAAGCCCAGAGCCTGCTCGCCAACGCCAGCCCGGCGCCCGGGCCGATCGTCGATGGTGAAAGCTGGCTGAAAGTGCGGCAGGAGTTCGCGCGGGCAGCGTGGCGCGCCGGCGATTTCGACACCGCCTATCGCATCGCCTCGCGCCACGGCGCGCTGTCGGGTGGCACCCCGATCGCCAGCCGCAGCCTTGGCGAACGCCAGCAATTCATCGACAGCGAATGGCTGGCCGGCTGGCTGGCGCTGCGCAAGCTGGGCCGTGCCGGCGATGCCATCGTCCATTTCCGCAACGTCCGCGCCGCCGCACTCACCCCGCTGAGCCAGACCCGCGGTGATTACTGGATCGGCCGCGCCGCCGAAGCCGCCGGCCAGGCCGGGCCGGCACGCACCGCCTATGAAGCCGCCGCCAGCCATTTCGATTATTTCTATGGTCAGCTCGCCGCCGAACGGTTGGGCCGCGTGCTGGTGGTGAAACGCACCCCGCCCGCCGCGATCAGCGCCGACACGGCAAGCACCTTCCGCGCCGAGCCGCTGGTGCGCGCCAGCTTCGCGCTGGGCGATCTTGGCGACCGGCGCCGTCAGGGATTGTTCGTGCGCAGCCTCGCCGAACGCGCCGCAACGTCGCGCGACCAGGCGCTCGTTGCCGGGCTGGTCAAGCCGATGGGGCGCCCCGATCTCGGCGTGCTGCTCGGCAAGGCAGCGCGCAGCGATGGCGAACTGGCGCTGATCGATACCGCCTTCCCGATGCTCGACCTGCCCGCCAGCCTGAACGACCGCTGGACGATGATCCATGCCATCACCCGCCAGGAAAGCCAGTTCGACCAGACCATCGCGTCAAGCGCCAACGCGCAAGGGTTGATGCAATTGCTGCCGACGACAGCTGCCGAACAGGCCGGCAAGATCGGCATGGCCGCCTCGACGGCGCGACTGATCGAGGATCCGATCTACAATGTCACGCTCGGATCATCGTTCTTCGCGCGGCTGAAGGACAATTTCGGCGGCAGCCATGTGCTGGCGGTCGCTGCCTATAACGCCGGGCCGGGCAATGTGCGCAAATTCCTCGCCGCCAATGGCGATCCGCGCCAGCCGGGGGTCGACATGATCGACTGGATCGAAGCGATCCCGTTTTCGGAGACGAAGAACTATGTCCAGCGCGTGCTCGAAAACGCCGTGGTCTATGATCTGCTGCACCCAGATACCGCGGTGATGCCGAAGACCAACCGGCTGTCGGCCTATCTCGGCAAGTCGACGCCGGGATAAGCTGACCTCTCCCCTTGAGGGAGAGGTTTTCACCCCTTCGGTTGCACCTTAGCCCCCACGCGTTTAACAGCGGCGAATGACCGCAACCGCTCCCGCCGCCCAAACCGCCCCGCTGCCGATCTCGCTTGCCGATGTCGAGATGGCGGCAAGGGCGATTGCCGGCGCGGTTGTGCGCACGCCGTGCCTGCGCAGCCAGACGCTTTCGGAACTGACCGGCGCCGATGTCTGGCTGAAGTTCGAGAATCTGCAGTTCACCGCCGCCTACAAGGAGCGCGGCGCGCTCAACAAATTGCTCAGCCTGACAGCCGAGGAGCGCCAGCGCGGCGTCATTGCTGCCTCGGCCGGCAACCATGCCCAGGGCCTCGCCTATGGTGCCAAGCGGCTCGGCATCCCCGCCACCATCGTCATGCCGAAGTTCACCCCAGTGGTGAAGGTGCAGCAGACCGAAGGCCATGGCGCCAATGTCGTGCTGTTCGGCGAGAAGTTCGAGGAAGCCGCCGCCCACGCCCATGAACTGGCGGCCAAGCGCGGCTTCGTTTTCGTTCACCCCTTCGATGATCCGATGGTCATGGCCGGGCAAGGCACCGTCGGGCTCGAAATGCTCGACGATGTGCCCGATCTCGAAACCCTCGTCGTCCCCATCGGCGGCGGCGGGCTGATTTCCGGCATCGCCACCGTGGCCAAGGCGCGCAACCCGAATATCGAGGTCATCGGCGTCCAGGCCGAGCTCTACCCGTCGATGCACGCCATGCTGAAGGGCGAAAGCGCGATCTGTGACGGTGATACGCTTGCCGAAGGCATCGCCGTCAAGACCCCGGGCAAGCTGACCTCGCAGGTCGTGCGCGCGCTGGTCGACGATATCGTGCTGGTCGGCGAACGCGATCTCGAACGCGGCGTCGCCATGCTGCTCAACATCGAAAAGACCGTTGTCGAAGGCGCCGGCGCTGCGGGCCTCGCGGCGCTGCTGGCGCATCCACGGCGTTTTCGCGGCCAGAAGATCGGGCTGGTGCTGTGCGGTGGCAATATCGATACGCGACTGCTCGCCAATGTCCTGCTGCGCGAACTGGCGCGGTCGGGCCGGCTGGCGCGGCTGCGCATCCGGCTCAAGGATCGCCCCGGGCAGTTGTTCGAGGTGGCGCGGATTTTCGACCAGCAACAGGTCAACATCCTCGAAGTCTATCACCAGCGCGTCTTCACCAGCCTGCCGGCCAAGGGCCTGATCGCAGAGATCGAGTGCGAGACCCGCGACGCCGATCATCTCCAGCGCCTGCTCGAAGCCTTGCGCGCCGCTGCCTATGAAGTGCGCATGGTCGAAGCGGACTGACGCAATCCCGGGACAGTTGACCGCAGTTAACCGTCAATTGCCCTATGGCCATTGCCCCGCGTGCCGCATTAGACTGAACGCACGCCAGCGTTCCAGAAGGGGAGCTTTGTGACCGACCAGAGCTTTCGCTTTCCGCGCTTTTTCGTAACAGCCCCCGCCCCCTGCCCCTATGTACCCGGCCGCACCGAACGCAAGGTGTTCGCCGAACTGAAGGGCGGCAGCGCGGTGGAGATGAGCGAGGCGCTCGGCCGCATCGGCTTTCGCCGCAGCCAGAATGTAGTCTATCGCCCGAGCTGCGATTTCTGCCAGGCCTGTGTCTCGGTGCGCGTCATGGCGCCGATGTTCATGCCCACCACCACCCAGAAGAAGCTGTTGCGCCGCCATGCCGACCTTGAAGTATCGGCGTGCGAACCTTGGGCGACAGCCGAACAATGGTCGCTGCTGCGCCGCTATCTCGCCGCGCGCCACCCGCAGGGCGGCATGGCGGCAATGGATGCGCATGATTATGCCGACATGGTCGAACAGACGCCGGTCGATACCGTCGTTGTCGAGTATCGCGAGCCATCGGTCGATGGCCTGCCCGGCAAGCTGGTCGGCTGCTGCCTGACCGACAAGCAGTCAGACGGCCTGTCGATGATCTACAGCTTTTATGAGACCGACAGCGCGGCGCGGCGCGGACTGGGCAGCTTCATCATCCTCGATCACATCATCCGCGCCGGCGATGCCGGGCTGCCTTATGTCTATCTCGGCTACTGGATCGATGATTGCGATCGCATGGCCTACAAGAAAAGCTACCAGCCTGCCGAAGCGCTGATCAGCGGCGTGTGGAAACGCATGGACTGATCAGGCGAGCCCGCGCGCCATCAGGTCCGTGGTTGACGCATCGAACCCCTGCCCGGTGCCTGCCAGCACCGCCGTCGCCATTTCCTTGCCAAGCTCCACCCCCATCTGGTCGAACGGGTTGATGCCCATCACCACCGCCGCCACGAAGGTGCGGTGTTCGTAGAACGCCAGCAGCGCCCCCAACGTTTCGGCATCGAGCCTGTCGAGCAACAACGTCGCCGACGGACGGTTACCGGGAAAGGTTTTCGCCGCCGCCAGCACCGCATCGCCGTTGCACAGCGCCAGCGCCTCCGGGAAACTGCGCCCGCGCATCAGCGCTGCGCCCTGCGCAAAGCAATTGGCAAGCAGTTGGCGATGATGGGTCGCCGGCAGGTCATGCCCCGGGGTGCGCACCGCGACGAATTCCACCGGGCCAACCACCGTGCCCTGGTGGATCAACTGGAATACCGCATGCTGGGCATCGGTGCCGGTGCCACCCCAGGTCACCGCCGCGGTCGGCGCGGTTACCGGATCGCCGGCGCGGGTGACGCGCTTGCCGTTGCTCTCCATTTCGAGCTGCTGGAGAAAGCTCGGCAACAGCCGCAGGCGTTCGTCATAGGCAAAGACGCCGCGCACCGCCTGGCGCTGGTAGCGCGCCGCCCAGACATCGAGCAGCCCGGCGAGCACCGGCGCATTCGCCGCCGCCGGCGCATCGCGAAAATGCGCATCCATAGCGGCAGCCCCGGCATGCAGCGCCTGCCACGCCGGCCAGCCACAACGCAACGCCAGCGGCAACCCGACGGCGGACCACAGCGAATAGCGCCCGCCCACCGTTTCGGCGAAGGGCAGCACGGCACCGGCGCCCCAGGCCTGCGCCTTTTGCGGCGCCGCCGTCACCGCGATGCAGCAGCCGCGCGGATCGGCAACACCCGCAGCGGCGAGCCAGGCCAGCGCCGTTTCGGCATTGGTCATCGTCTCGGTGGTGGTGAAGGTTTTCGATACGATGATGATGCGGGTGCACAACGGGTCGCACGCCGCCAGCGCGCGGGCCAGCGCCTCGCCATCGATATTGGCGACGATATGCACCTTCGGTCCGTCGCCATCGCGCCCCAGCGCATCGACGAGCAATGCCGGCCCGAGTGCCGACCCGCCAATGCCGATGTGGAGAATGTCGCTGATGTCGTCACCGCGCACCGCCTCCACCACGGCGCGGATTTCGGCCTGGCCGGCGGCGGCGGCGGCATTGTCGGCGGCATTGCCCATGCCGCGCTCGGCGACATGCGTTGCGGCGCGGCCTTCGCTTGGGTTGACCACCGCGCCTGCGAACAATTTTTCCCGCCAACCCGCCAGATCGGCTTCGGCAGCGAGATCGTGCAGCGCCGCCAGCACCGCGGCACTTGCCGACAATTTGGCCAAATCGAAATGCACCCCGGCGACATCGAGGCTTAACGCCGACAGCCGGTCGGGCTCGGCTTCGAACAGGCTGGCGATGGGGGGCAGCGTCGCGGCAAGCGCCGTCAGATGGGCATCGATCGTCATCGTGCCACCCTGCCGCAAAGCCGTGACGCGCGAAAGACAGGATATCGCCGTACCGCCAAATGCAGTTGATGCTTGACCGCGCGCCCGCCCCGCGCCACGCCGCAGCACGCATGACGACACCCCTGCCCCTTGATCCGGATGCCCGCACCGCGCATTTCGCCCGCGCCGAAGCGCAAAAGGCCGTGCTCGGTGATGTCGTGCGGCTGGTCGGCACCGCGGTGCTGTTGGCGCTGGGCTTGCGCGCGCTGGTCTACGAACCCTTCAACATCCCGTCGCAATCGATGCTGCCGCAATTGCTCGTCGGCGATTATCTGTTCGTCGCCAAATGGCCCTATGGCTCTGGCCGCTATTCCTTTCCGCTCGGCCTGCCGCTGTTCGACGGGCGGATCGCCGAGGCGCTGCCGGCGCGCGGCGATATCATCGTCTTCAAGACCCCGCGCGACAATCGCACCGATTTCATCAAGCGCGTCATCGGCCTGCCCGGCGATCGCATTGCCATGCAGGACGGCATGATCATCCTCAACGGCCAGCCCGTCTCGCGTCAGCGCCGCACCGATATAATCGTCGCCGCCGATGGTGAAGGCTGTGATTCCGGCCCCGGCCGCCCCGATTTCCGCACCCGCGATGCCGCTGGCCGCAGCATCTGCCGTTATCCGGCGTTCGTCGAAACACTCGCCAGTGGCAAAAGCTATGCGGTGATCGACCAGATCGCCCATGATGTCCGCGACACGACCGCGCCGGTCACCATCCCCGCCGGCCATGTCTTCGTGCTCGGCGACAATCGCGACGACAGCGCCGACAGCCGCTTTTCGGCGGCCGAAAACGGCGTCGGGCTGGTGCCGACCGGCAATATCATCGGCCGCGCCGACCGCATCTTCTTCTCCATCGAACCCTCGGTACGGCTGGCCCGCCCCGGCGGCTGGGCGGCGGCGTTGCGCAGCGACCGCATCGGCGCACGGCTGTGAGCGCAAGCGATGCCGAACTCGCCGCCTGGGCGCGCAAGACGCTCGGGCATGATTTTGCCGATATCCGCCTGGTGCGCCGCGCGCTCACCCACAGCAGCTCGGCGCAAGGGGCCAACAGCTATCAACGCCTCGAATTCCTGGGGGATCGCGTACTCGGCTGCGCCGTGGCGGCGTGGCTGTTCGCCGATCATGATGAACCCGAAGGCAGGCTGACGGCGCGGCTGCACGCGCTCGTCGAAGGGCCGGCCAATGCCGAAGTGGCGCGCGCACTGGGGGTGCCCGAACAGATCATCATGGAAAGCAGCGCCCGCGCCAAGGGGCTGCACCTGTCCGAAAACGTCCTCGGCGATGTCGCCGAAGCCTTGGTCGCGGCGCTCTATCTCGATGCCGGCTGGGCGGTTGCCGATGCGTTCGTGCGCCGCGAATGGGCGCGCCTGCTCGAACGCGGGCCGCGCCTGCTCGCCGATCCCAAATCGCGGTTGCAGGAATGGGCCTTGAAGCGCCGCGCCGGCATGCCGATCTATGCCGTTGTCGATCGCCAGGGCCCTGACCATGCGCCCTCCTTCACCATCGAAGTGATGGTGCGCGGCCAGCCTCCGGCACGCGGGCGTGGCGCCAACAAGCAGGAGGCCGAAAAGGCCGCTGCCACCAATCTCTTGAGCGATCTGCTCGCAAAGGCACCGAAATGACCGAAGAAACACTCCAGAGCTGCGGCTCCGTCGCCATCGTCGGCGCGCCGAACGCCGGCAAATCGACCCTCGTCAACGCGCTTGTCGGGCAAAAGGTCGCCATTGTTTCGGCCAAGGTGCAGACGACCCGCACCCGATTGATCGGCATCGCCACCGAAGGCGCGGCGCAGTTGCTGCTGATCGACACGCCGGGCATCTTCGCGCCGCGCCGCCGGCTCGACCGTGCCATGGTCCGCGCCGCCTGGGAAGGCGCGGAGGGCGCCGACCTGATCGCCTTTGTCGTCGATGCCAAGACCGGCTTTCGCGATGATGCGACCGCGATCCTCGAAAGCCTCGCCAACCGGCCCGAACCCAAGCTGCTGGTGCTCAACAAGGTGGATATCACCGCCAAGACGCGGCTGCTCGAACTCGCCGCCCACGCCAATGCCTTTGCGCGCTTCGATGATACCTATTTCGTATCCGCCGGCACCGGCGATGGCGTTGCCGAATTGAAGGCAACGCTGGCGGCACGGATGCCGCCCGGGCCATGGCATTTCCCCGAGGACCAGTTGACCGATGCGACGACCCGGTTGATGGCAGCGGAAATCACCCGCGAACAGCTCTATCACCAGCTCCACGCCGAGCTGCCCTATGCCAGCGCGGTCGAAACCGAAAAATGGGAAGAACGCCGCGACGGCAGCATCGCCATCCACCAGCAGATCCTCGTCGAGCGCGATACCCAACGCGCCATCGTTCTCGGCAAGGGCGGCCAGCGGCTGAAGGAAATCGGCAGCCTGGCACGCGCCGGCATCGGCGAACTGACCGGCAAGAAGGTCCATCTCTTCCTCCACGTCAAGGTGAAGGAAGACTGGACCGAAGACCGCGCCGTCTATCGCGATTCAGGGCTCGACTGGGTCGATTGACGCTTTACGCGGCGGCGGCGACCCGCTGGCGGCGGCGGACGGCACCGATCAGGCCGAAGCCGGTGATCATCTGAGCCCAAGTGCCGGGTTCTGGCAGGACTTCGACGAAGACATTTCCTGCGACAAGGCCCGAGCCCGAAGGTTCGGTGCCCGAGCCCGTGATGGCGTTGTAACGCACCGTGAAATTGTTGAGTGTGATGCTTTGCAGTGCCGACGCAAATTTGAGAACGAAAGTACCCGTGGTCAGCGACTGACCGATACCAAGGCCACCGTTGCCCCCCGACGCGCAATTGTTTCCGGGGCTGAAGCAGACTTCGAGGTTCTCATTGATCTGCGGAAACGACCCGCCGTAAACAACCGTGTCGAGTGCACCGGCATTGGTAATCGTCGCCGTGCCGAGCGCTGCATTGGTCACATCGAAACCAAAAGCCGCCAAACGCGACCCGGTCGCCGGCGCCGTCGTCGTGTTCTTGTAATTGACAATATTGAACGTCCACTCGGTCTTGGCGGCGTTGACGGACGCCAGGCGGATCGTTTGAACTGCCGTCAGATAGGGCCGCAGCACTTCGGTGCTGTAGCCGCTGTAGTTGATCGTGTAGCGCGAACCCAGCTGCAGGGCGGTAAAGGTCACGGGCGTGCTTACCTGTGCCACGGCAAACGCCGGTGCGGCGGAGCCGAGCGCCAGAATGGCGAGAAACGCGGATCAGGCGGCGGCCGCGTCCCGCCGCCGCCGCGTGGCAGCGCCGATCAGGCCGAAACCGGCAATCATCTGTACCCAGGTCCCGGGCTCGGGCAGCGGATCGATGAAGCTGATGGTTTCGACAACGCCGACGCCCGACGCACCTTTGAAGCCGTCGCCATCGATCGATTGATACCGCACAAAGAAATTGTTGAAGGTGAGCCGATCGACCGCCGACGCAAAAGTCATCGTGAAGGTCGGCGTCACGACGGGTGCCGGTGTCGTCGGGAAAACGCCACCGCCGCCACCGCTGGAGCAGCCGCTGCCGCCGCCGCCGGCCCGAAAGCACACATCGAGCAACGGGCCGATCTGGGGCACATTGCCCGAATCGACCTGCGAAAAGATTGCGCTGGTCGTCGTCGTCGCGGTCCGGGCAATGCCGCTGCCGCCGGCGCTGAAGGCATCAATATCGAAGCCGTAAATGGAAATGCGGCTATTGACCGGGGAAGCCGTATTGTTGGTCACCGAGGTCAGGTCGAAAACCCATGTCCTTTTATCGGACGACACGCTTTTCAGGGTGAACACCGTCTGTGCCTTCAAGGCACCGACCAGGTTTTCATTGACGAAGCCATTGTAACTGGTTGTGATCGACCAGCCTGCCCGGGCCTTCACGGTGATCGGGCTGTCGATCTGGGTGATCGACGCCGTGGCAGGCGCGGCGACAACCAGGCCAAGGCAGAGCACCGATATGGCCAATGATCTGCTGCAAAGTTGAAGTTTGGCCATGACGCTCCTCGACAATGATGACCCCTTAACACTTTCTAAATGTTACGTAAATATGAATGATAGTTTTGTTAATATGTATGACATTTTTTTAATGTTCACCCATCGGCCTCGTTGGCGGGCCCTGGCAGTCGCTTCCGAACATGTGCCGCGCTAGGCTCTGTCCGTGCATTTCGTCGGCCCCGCCCTCGTCTGCGCGCTGTTGCCCCATGGCGAACATGGTGCCGTGGTGCGCTTTCTCACGCCCGATCATGGCCTGATGGCGGGCTATGTCCGCGGCGCCAGATCGCGGCGGTTGCGGCCGGTGCTGCAGGCCGGCAATGGCGTCGAACTACGGCTCGATGCCCGTACCGACAGCCAGCTGGCCGCCGCGACAGTGGAATTGACCAGCAGCCGGGCCGCGCTCGTCACCGGCAGCGCGGCGCTGGCGGCGCTCGATTGGCTGACCGCGCTGACCGCGACCGCGCTGTCCGAAGGCGTGCCGCATCCGGCGCTTTATACCGCGCTCGATGCGCTTACTGCCGCCATCGCCGCCGGTGCCGGGGCGCTGCCGCTGGGCGAAGGCATCGTCCGCTATGAACACCGCCTGCTCGCCGAACTCGGCTTCGGGCTCGATCTCGCCAGTTGCGCCGCGACGGGCGCGACCAGCGATCTCGTCTATGTTTCGCCCAAATCGGCGCAGGCGGTGTCGCGCGGCGCCGGACTGCCCTGGGCGGCGCGGCTGTTGCCCCTGCCCGGCTTCCTGATCGGCGCTGCGCTTGCCGATGCCGCCGCCATCCATGACGGCCTGAAGCTCACGGGCTTCTTCCTGCGCCGCGACGTGCTCGGCGGCCGCGACATCTGGCCGGCACGCGATCGCTTCATAGCCAGGCTGCCGGCGGCTTAAAGCCCGCGCGTCGCTGGACGCGCCCGCCCCCTCGCGCTATCCCGCGCCATGGCAAAAATTACCGCTGATCCTCCCGAAACCGACCG
>JBILPK010000263.1:0-4075 GCA_044373875.1 Polymorphobacter sp. | reverse complement strand
GGTTCACCTCGCCAAGATCGGCTTTGAAAAATACTTCCTGCGGAAAATCCGCAAGGGCGAGAGCGAGCCCTTTTATGAAAAGCTCGCACTGGAATTGATCGGTGTCCACAAGCTGAAGGAGGTGCGCAAATGACCCTCGATCGTGCCGTGCTGGCCTTTGCCGGCTTTGTCGTTCTGCTCAGCGTCACCATGTCGCTGGTGTTCAGCCCCTGGTGGCTGGCCTTGACCGCCTTTGCCGGGTTCAACCTCATCCAGTCAGCGTTCACCGGCTTTTGCCCTGCAGCAATCGTCTTCCGCAAACTGGGCGTCGCGCCGGGCATCGCCTTCAAATGAGACCGTATCGTCTGGCTTTGCTGCTCGCCGCGCTGGCATCGCCAGGGGGGGCGGTGACGCTCGACGATGCCATCGCCGCTGCCTTGGCGCACGATCCGTCGATCTCCATTGCCGATGCGACACGCGATGCTGCCGGCGGCCGGCTCACACAGGCCCGGTCCGCTGGCCTGCCAAACGTCCGGCTGAGTGGCTCGATCGGTGTTGGTCAGCTCGACATGCGGGGCTTCTTCGGCTTCAGCAATAACGGCGTTACGCCGGCCGCGGCGCAGGCATCAATCGAGCAGCCACTGTTCAGCGGTGGTCGCGTGACGGCCGAACGGGATCGTGCCCGCGCCGGGCTGGCCGCCGCCGAAGCTGGCCGTACCCATGCGCGCGGACAACTCGCCGCCGCCGTTGCAACCGCTTATGGCGATGTGCTGACCACCAGCGCTTTGGTCGAATCCCTGCGCCGCTTGCGCGATCAGACTGTCGAGATCAACCGGCAGGCGGGCTTTCGCTTCAAGGCGGGCGAAAGCCCCAGCACCGATGTCGCGCAAGCGGCCGCACGGCTCGCCGAAGCCGAGGGCGCGCTGGCCGCCGCCGAAGGCGCGCAAGCAACCGCCCGCGCGCGCTATCGCAACCTTGTCGGTGAAGACCCCGTCGGGCTGGCGCCGTTGCCGACGGGGCCTGCCGCACCGGCCACGCTTGACGAAGCCATCGCCCTTGCCGGCACCAACAGCCCTGATATCGCCCGGGCAGAAGCAGCGCTGACCGCCGCGCGCGCCGCAAACCACGGTGCCCGGGCCGAGCGCATGCCAACCGTCGGTGCTTTTGCCGAAGCCGGTGTCGTGCGCGACCAGTTCTTCCCCAATTACAGTGCCAACGCCGCCAGCGTCGGCGTGCGCGCCAACTGGCAGCTCTACAATGGCGGGCGCACCGGCGGCCGCGTCACCGAGACCGATGCCGAGGCGCGCGCCGCCGAAGCAAGGGTCCGCGCGGCACGGCAAGCGGTCGAGGAACAGGTCATCACGTTGTTCGAGGGCCTCCGCACGGCGAAACTGGTCGCAGTCGCTGCTGCCGATCAGGCGCGCGCCAGCGAGCAGGCGCGGATCAGCGTTGCCCATGAAGTCCGAGTCGGCATGAAGCCGCAGCTCGATCTGCTCGATGCCGAGCGCGAGGCGGCACTGGCAACGGCCCGCGTCGCACAGGCGGATGCCGCGCGCGTGACAACCGCCTACCGCCTGTCCGCTGCGATCGGCCACAACAACTGACACCATTTCACAACGGAGACACGCCCATGTTCAAGACCAATGTCGGCAGCACCGATCGCATCCTGCGCATCCTTGTCGGGATCGGCCTCCTCGCGATCGTCTTTGTCGGCCCCAAGACGCCGTGGGGCTGGCTCGGGCTTGTGCCGCTGCTCACCGGCCTGATGAGCAGCTGCCCGCTCTACTCGATCCTGGGTTGGAGCAGTCGCGCCAAGTGATCGCCGCGGCGCAATGGCTATAGAAGGGACACGTCATGGTTGAAGACTGGTTGGCGCTGATGGGCGAGATGAATGGCGCGGTGCGCGACTTCCGCAAATCTTCGCCCGACGTGATGAAGGCGTTTTCTGACATGGCGCGCGCCGCACATGGCGGCGAAGCCCTGGATGGCAAGACCAAGGAGCTGGTGGCGCTGGCGATCAGCGTCGCGGTACGTTGCGACCCGTGCATCGCCTATCATGCCGAAGGCGCGGTAAAGCAGGGCGCTACCCGCGCCGAAGTCGCCGAAACGCTGGCGATGGCAGTCTATATGGGCGCCGGGCCGTCGGTGATGTATGCTGCCAAGGCGATGGAAGCGGTGGATCAGGTCGCCTCGCGCGACATCGCTAATCCTGGATAATGGCATAGCCGCGCAGCTGCAACGTCGCCATCGTCGTGATAGCGGCGACATCGACCTTGACGTCGGGGTTGAGCTCGTCGCGGGCGAACCCCGCCGCGAGCATCGACTGGCCGCACAGCCGGACGCTGACCCCCGCTGCCGTCAATTGCCTGATCAGTTCGGCATTGGGGTTGGCTTCGCCATTGAAGCGCTTTGCAAAGGCTGCCGCCGTCAGCGCTGTTTTGGCGGCCGGCCCGTGCATCGTAATCACGATGTCGCCGGGCTGCGGCCGAACACCATAACGGTCGAGAAGATTGACCATGCGCGCAACGCGCTCGAGGCCCTGGTGCACGGCACCGGATGTGCGCACCGCTTGCGATACGTCGAACACCACCTTGTACCGCAATGTCGGATCGGGCTTTTCGAACGGGTCGGGAACCTCGTTATAGACTCCGAAATCGGGCACGAGCCGCGGCTGGGTCTGGGCTAGCGCCGGCACCGCCAGCAGCGTCGCCGCCACTGTCATGGCCATGGTGATCGGAAATTTCAGGGTGCTTTGCATCGGTTGTCCTGTGTCCGCGGGGTCGCTAGATATTCCGCCATGTTCCATAGACGAAGCTGTTGGGGAAGATGGATATCATCATGTTCCGATCGCCGCGCTAAATGAAGGGGCTCGCGGTCGGGCTGGCGCTGGGGATCGTTGCTGGCGCCGCGGCCATGGCGACGTTCGACCGGTTGTCGACAGAGCCTGTGGTAGAGCATTCGCCAATGCATCCACCTGTCGCATCGGCATTTGTGCCGCCGCTTGCCGCCAATGCGCCCGCCGACGCCTATGGCGACGCCGTTCGGCTGGGTGAAAGATTGATGACAGACACCGCAGCGCTGGCGCCGCGTTACGTCGGCAACGGCCTTGTCTGCAGCAATTGCCATCTCGATGCCGGGCGCAAGGCCGGCGCCGCGCCGATGTGGGCGGCGTTCGTCAACTTTCCGGCGTTTCGCAAGAAGAATGGCGAGATCAACAGCTTCCAGAAACGCGCGCAGGACTGTTTTCTCTATAGCCTCAACGGCTCCCCGCCGCCGCTCGGGAGCCGAGAGCTGCTCGCCATCGAAAGCTATGCCGCGTTCATGGCGCGCGGCTTGCCAAGCGGCATGTCGCCACCGGGTCGCGGCTTTCCGACGATTGTGCCGCCCGCGCTGCCGGCGAACGACGCGCGCGGCGCCGCAGTCTATGCTGAAAAGTGCGCCAGTTGCCATGGCCAGGATGGCGCCGGCCAGGCCGTCGCCGGTGATCGGGGTTACCCACCACTGTGGGGCGCACGATCGTTCAACTGGGGCGCTGGCATGGCCACGATCGACAAGGCCGCTGCGTTCATTCGCGCGAACATGCCGCTTGGTCAGGAAGGCAGCCTGTCAGTGCAACAGGCCTGGGACGTTGCGACGTTCGTCGACGGCAAGATTCGACCTCAGGACCCCCGGTTCGACGGCTCTCCCGAAGCCACGCGCCAGCGTCACCATGATTCGCCATTTTCCAGATATGGCACTGTTGTCGCTGGCCGCTTGCTGGGCGATAACGCAAGAACGCCGGCAGCAGGCCTTTCGGTTAAGTAGCCAAGAATGTCGTGTCCTCGGTCGTGCTGTAGTTCTGCTGGTAGCAAAGCTGACCGGACGGTCGGATTTCAGGAGTGTTCAAATGCGGGCTGAATGCCCAAAATGGAGCGCAAAGCTAGCTCGCATTTCTCATTCGGCCGAACTGCTGCTTCTGCTGTGAGCAGTCATTCGTCCCTGATCACGCGAATGACGATAATCGGGTCGGAAGCGGCCATTCTCGACCGGCGCCGGAAACCGCCAGCGATCACTTTAGTGTGTCCGGAAGCGGTCATCCCGGGTTCGGCGAAAATCC
>JBILPK010000262.1:0-4085 GCA_044373875.1 Polymorphobacter sp. | reverse complement strand
TATTAGCAAGTTGGTAAAGAGAGTGGTCGCATGGACTACGCGCGTCACCTGTGCGGGTTTGATGTCGCATGACTTGAGCAGGCTGGAGACGCCATCGATCACGGCGTCGGTCGGATCGCCGTGGGTGGTGAGGACCTTCAGGCTGTGCATGTTGCCGGATGCATAATCGATCGCTACCACGTCCGTAAAGGTGCCGCCGATGTCGATCCCGATGGACCACTCTTTAGCCTTGGAAATCTTCATTCGAGCTCTTCGCACGCCAGCCGGATGCGGCGGCAACCTTCCCGCAAGCGGCTTTCCGAGTCCGCAAAGGAGATGCGAAAGAACGGCGAGAGGCCGTAGGCATCGCCCTGGATCACCGCGATGTTCTGCGATTCCAGCAGGTGCATCGTGAAATCCATGTCGCTGGCTATCACGGCACCCTTGCGGTTTTTCTTGCCGATCGCGCCCTCGCAAGAGGCGAACAGGTAAAAGGCGCCTTCGGGCCGGTGGCAGCGCACACCAGGCGCCTGGTTGAGCAGATCCACCACCATGCCGCGGCGCTGCTCGAGGATGTCCCGCGATGTCTTGACAAAGTCTTGGGGTCCGTTGAGGGCCTCGACAGTCGCGGCCTGAGCAATGGCCGAAGGGTTCGACGTGCTTTGCGACTGGAGCTTGACCATGTTCTTGATCAGAAAAGCCGGCCCGGCCGCATAGCCCAGACGCCATCCCGTCATTGCGTAAGCCTTGGAAACGCCATTGACCGTCAGCGTGCGCTCGCGCAGCTGCGGCTCCACCTGTGCAGGGGTGGCAAACTCGCGCCCGTCATAGATGAGATGCTCGTATATGTCATCCGCAAGCACGCACACGTGTGAATGCCGCAAAAGGACATCGGCCAGCGCTCGGAGTTCCGCGCGTGAGAACACGGCGCCGCTGGGGTTGTTGGGGGAGTTCAGCAGCACCCACCTCGTGCGGGGCGTGATGGCCTCTTCCAACTGCGCGGCCGTGATCTTGAAGCCGCTAGAGGCAGGGCACTCCACCAGCACGGGCGTGCCTCCGGCCAGCCGGACGATATCCGGATAAGAGACCCAGCATGGAGCGGGGATGATCACCTCCACTCCGCTTTCGACCGTACACAAGAGGGCGTTGAAGATCGCCTGTTTGGCGCCGGTGCATGCAATGATTTCGTTGGCCTCGTAATGCAAACCGTTTTCCCGTGCGAATTTGGCGCGGATGGCCGCCTTGAGCTCAGGAGTGCCACCGACGTCTGTGTACTTGGTCTGGCCCGTATGCATGGCCCGCGCGGCCGCTTCCCTGATATTCACCGGCGTGTCGAAATCCGGTTCACCTGCGGTGAGGCCCAGTACGTCGCGGCCCGATGCGCGCAGCTCGCGCACGCGCTGCCCGGCCATCGAGCTTGGTGAGGGTTTAATTCGATTCAGTCGTTCAGTAATTTGGATCACGTGTCATTCCTTGAAGCAGAGCTGAGAAGTCTCGCCACTTCAGCTCCATGTGCGCAGAATAGATGGCGCATTGCGATGCAACAAATGAATTGATCCGATGAATTGTTCGACGACGGCGATAACTACAGTGGCTCCCAAGGGAGATCAGGTCTGGTGGCACCTACGAATCGCTTCCTACGATCAATCCATCGATATTTTTAATTTGTGCCTGGCCTTTGGCACAGGACATCATTGCGCCTAGCCCGCCGAAGGTGTGGGGAAGTACGAGGTTGATTGGCAATGCGCTGCGCTGCAGCGAATGGAGAACAAACAATGACAGACGCGAGTGCTGATAGGGCCGGTGAATCGTGGGACGCCACAGTGGTGCGCGTCCTGAAGGCAAATCAGGTGAGACTGGTTTGCTATGTGCCAGACAAGGTTTTGACGCCCCTGATCAAGCGGATTGAGGCTGATAAGTGGTTCACGGTTCTCACGCCCGCGCGCGAGGAGGAAGCAGTCGGCATCGTGACAGGCGCATACATGGCAGGCATGCGCGGCATCGTGCTAATGCAAACCAGCGGTTTTGCAACGCTGCCCAATGTGCTGGCATCGCTCACGGTGCCGAGCCAGATCCCCTTGCTCATGATCGTTTCCGAGCGGGGCACCATCGGCGATCACCAGCTAGGCCAGGCCCTTGTCTGCAGCACGTTGCGGCCCATACTGCGTTGCTTGAACATAGAGCATTTCGCGATCGAGCGCCAGGAGGACGTGGAGTTCGTCACCGACGGCATGGTGCGCCAGGCATTTTCAACCCAGGCAGCGGCCGCAATACTCTTGTCACCGTTGCTAACGGGCCGTGGCAAGAAGAGCTACTAGGAAGGTAATCAATCATGCAAGCAAACACCCGTGTCACCGCCAAGGTGATGAACCGGTCGGATCTTACCCGCAGGCTGGTGACCATGCTCAAGCGGGATGATGCGGTCGTCGGCGGTATCGGACACACCCACTTTGACCTGTGGGCAGCCGGGCCGCGGCCCCAAAATTTTTACATGCTCGGCAGTATGGGTCTGACGATCCCGATCGCCCTGGGCGTTGCGATCGCCCAGCCAGAACGCAAGGTGATCGCCCTCGAGGGCGACGGATCGCTGCTGATGCAGCTGGGCGTGTTGGGGACGGTGGCGGCCCGGGGCCCTGACAACCTGCTGATGATCGTCTGGGACAACGGGAGTTACCAAATCACAGGGGGGCAACCCACGCTGACTTCTAAATGCGTTGACCTGGTCGCGATGGCGCAGGGCGCAGGCCTGGCCAACAGCGTTTGGGCCAGCGACGAAGCCCACTTCGAAACGCTGGTCGAAACGGCGCTAGAGGGCAAAGGAGTGCGGTTCATCTGCGCGCGTACGGATGATCAGCCGCCCGCAGGCGTCACCGAACGTGACGCCGCCAAGATACGCGGGCGCTTCATGGAAGCGATGCAGTTGCCGGTAGGGTCCGTAGTCGGAGCGCCAAAATGAACGGGCAGCTTTTAATAGGTGGCCATTGGGTGACCGCAGCGTCGAATGAGACTCTTACCGACAAATACGACGGCAAGGCTTATGGCGAGATGGCGATCGCTTCCGCCGAACAGGTTTCAGCCTCAGTCGAAGGCGCGGTCCAGGGACAGCTCCGCTCCAGCCTGACGCCCTACCAGAGGAGCATCATCCTCTCGGCTGCGGCGAATGTGCTGGCCGGCCGCATGGACTTCCTTATCGAGCTGATGAGGCATGAGGCCGGTTTCACCCGCGCCGACGGCGACAACGAGGTACGACGCTGCATCCAGACCCTGCAACTTTCCGCGGAGGAAGCCAAGCGCCTCAACGGCGATATGGTTCCGATGCAGGCGGC
Source organism: Polymorphobacter sp. (assembly GCA_044373875.1). Lineage (GTDB taxonomy): Bacteria > Pseudomonadota > Alphaproteobacteria > Sphingomonadales > Sphingomonadaceae > Sandarakinorhabdus. The sequence goes on along the minus strand of JBILPK010000262.1, from coordinate 780 downwards.
CGACGGCGTGAAGAACCGGATCGGGTTCACCTTGCGCTCCGCGCGCGGTGTGGTCTGCGCGATCACACCTTTCAACTCGCCGCTCAACGTTCTGGCCCACAAGGTGGCGCCGGCGCTGGCAGGAGGCAACGCGGTCGTCATCAAGCCGTCCGAATTTACGCCGCTCACGGCTGTGGCCTTGTGTGAGGTGCTGATCGAGGCCGGCTTGCCGGCCGACCTGTTGGCACTGGTGCACGGGCCGGGTCCGGTGATCGGCCGCGCCCTGCTGGCGGACCAGCGCATTACGTTCTATGCTTTCACCGGCAGCACCCGCGTCGGCAAGGAAATCCAGGCTGCCGCAGGTCTGCGCCGCACGCAGCTCGAACTGGGAAGCATCGCCAGTACGATCGTCTGCCATGACGCCGACCAGGCGCTGGCGATCCCCAAGATCCTCAATGCCGGCCTGCGCAAGGCCGGTCAGGTCTGCACATCGGTGCAGCGGTTGTATGTCGATCGCCGAATCGCCGGCGAGTTCGTGCCCAAACTGGTCGAAGCGGCACGCAAGATGAAAGCTGGTGACCCGGCCGACCCTGCAACTGTCATTGGTCCGATGATCACCGAAGCGCACGCGCAGCGCGTGCAATCGTGGGTTGCTGAGGCCTTGGCCGGTGGCGCTCAGGTTCTCACCGGCGGCACTCGGGTGGGCGCAGTGTTCCAGCCCACGGTGCTCTCTGGGGTCAATGACCAGATGAAGGTGATGTGCCAGGAGGTCTTCGGGCCCGTTATGTGTGTCGTCGAATT